>CAZNOK010000119.1:0-15622 GCA_964574605.1 uncultured Verrucomicrobiota bacterium | reverse complement strand
CGAAGTGGCAAGCCGCTGGTGCGGATTGCCGGGATTTGCGGAGCGACGAAGCAGGCGCTCGCGGAAGCTGAGACGGTTCGCTCGCTCGGTTATCACGCCGGGCTGCTGAGTTTGTCGGCGTTGCGCGCGGCCAGCGAGGCAGAACTGCTTGCGCATTGCCGCGGTGTGGCAGCGGTGATTCCGGTGGTCGGATTCTACTTGCAACCAGCAGTTGGAGGACGGCTGTTGCCGTACACGTTCTGGCGGCGATTTGCGGAGATTGAAAATGTCGTGGCCATCAAGATCGCGCCGTTCAATCGCTACCAGACGCTCGATGTGGTGCGCGCGGTCGTCGAGTCGGGGCGTGACGACATCGCGTTGTACACCGGCAACGACGACAACATCGTTGTGGATTTGATGACGTCGTTTTGGGGGCGACGGATTGTCGGTGGCCTGCTCGGTCACTGGGCGGTCTGGACGAAGCGGGCGGTCGAGTTGTTGGCTGAGTGCCACGCGCAACGCGCCGCGCTGGAACGGGCCATTGAGGTGACCGACAGCAACGCGGCGTTCTTCGACGCGGCGAACAGTTTCGCCGGTTGCATCGCCGGGTTGCACGAGGTGCTGCGACGGCAGGGATTGCTGGAGAGAATCTGGTGTTTGAATCCGAAGGAGACACTCGGACCGGGACAGCGCGAGGAGATTGACCGTGTGTATGAGGCGTATCCGCACTTGAACGACGATGAGTTTGTCGCGGCGCACCGCGACGAGTGGTTGCGATGAATGCCGTTGAACTGCTCACGCAACTGGTGAACTTCCGCACCGACCAGCGCGAAGCGGAACAGGCGGCGTTTCTGGCACGGCTGCTGGAAGGGTGGGGCGCGCGCGTCACGTTGACGGAAGTTGCGCGGGGCCGGCCAAACCTCGTTGCGACGTTTGCGGGGCGCGATGCCTCACGGTCGGTGATGTTCGAGGCGCACGGCGACACGGTCGGCGGCGACGCGCCGTTTGTGGCGAGTGTGCGCGAAGGCCGGTTGTATGGTCGCGGCGCTTGCGACACGAAAGGGCCGATGACGGCGATGTTGCTCGGCATCCGCGCGGTGTTGGAGCGCGATGGCCGGTTGCCGGTGACGCTGCATTTTGTTTCGACGTGCAATGAGGAACTCGGTGCGACAGGCGCGCATGCGTTGGTGGGCGGCGGTTTTCGCGCGGATTGGGCGCTGGTCGGTGAGCCGACCGGGTTGCAAATCGTGCACGCGCACAAAGGCGCGGTGCGGGTGACGATTCGGACCGCCGGTGTGGCGGCACACAGTTCCACGCCGGAATGCGGTGTGAACGCAATTTACAAGATGCGGGCGGTGTTGGAGCGATTGGAACACTGGCAGCCGACCGTCAGCCATCCGGTACTCGGCGTGCCGACGCTGAGTGTGGGAACGATTCGTGGTGGCACGCAGGTCAACGTCGTGCCTGCTTCGTGCGAGATCGAAGTGGATCGTCGGTTGATACCCGGTGAATCGTGCGAGGCGGTGGTTGCCGAGATGACCGGCGGGCTGGAAGTGGACGCCGACGTGACCGCATTCTATCCGCCGCTGGATCAGGATCAGGCTGGATTGCCGTCGCAGGCGATTGCGGCGGCGTGCCAGAAGGTGTTGGGGCGTGCAGAGTTTGCCGTCGCGCCGTATGCGACCAATGCCGGGGTGTTTCAGGCGGCTGGCATTCCGAGCGTGGTATTCGGGCCGGGAGCGGCGGCGCAGGCGCACAGCCGCGAGGAATTCATCGAACTGGCGCAGGTAACACAGGCGGCAGACGTGTTTTCGGCGGCGCTTCGGGGTGAAAAAAGATTGTTGCAATAGGGAAGAAAAGGCTCTAATAGTCCCCGCGCAAGATTCAGGATATGCTGAAAACAGGCCATAACAAAGTTCGTGTCGCTGCCGGTGGGCAACCGGTGTGTTGTGGTTTGTCGCGTCGCGGTGACGTGCGTTCATGAATTCCCGCCTGCAAGGTGTCTAACCGGAGGAATGCCTATCCAAAGCTTTGTTCGTGTCAACCAGAAGATTCGCGCGCGTGAAGTGCGGGTGATCGATGCGGATGGGAAACAGGTCGGCGTCATGCTGACCGGCCAGGCGTTGGGCTTGGCCCAGCAGCGGGGGATGGATTTGGTCGAGGTCGCGCCGAGTGCCAATCCACCGGTTTGCAAAGTGGTCGAGTACGGGAAGTTCAAGTACGAGCAGGAGAAGCGGGAGCGCGAGGCGCGCAAACATCAGCACGCCGACAAGCTCAAGGAAATCAAACTCCGCCTGAACATTGACGACCACGACTACGAGACGAAACTCAAGCACATGCGCGAGTTTCTGCGGGACGGAATCAAGGTGAAGGTGTCGTTGTTCTTCCGCGGGCGGGAGACGTCGCACGCGGAGTTCGGGGACAAGTTGATGCAGCGGGTGTTGAACGATTTGACGGGTGTGTGTCACGTGGAGGTGCCGCCGCGGTTGCTGGGGCGGACGATCCACATGATGCTCGGGCCCGTGCGCGGCGCGGGGCAGAAGCCCAAGACGGAACAGCCGCAGCAGCAAGAGCAGCGCGTCGAAGCGATGTAAGACAACTTCAAAAGGAAAACAAAACATGCCACGTTGGAAAGCAGCCAAAACAAAGAAGTCCGCGAAGAAGCGGTTCAAGATCACCGCCACGGGCAAGGTCGTGCATTACGGTGCCGGCAAGCGTCACTTGCTCGGGAACAAATCATCGAAGACCAAACGCCGCATGGCCGCCAAACACACCATGTCGGAAACGCACGCCCATCACGTCACCGACGTGATGCCGTTCAGTCATCGCGGTTAACCTTGAACCTCTGAACCATTGAACCTTTAACCTCCTACTCTCATGCCAAGAACCACTAACGCACCCGCCAGTCGCGCCCGCCGCAAACGGATGCTCCAAGCCGCCAAAGGCTATCGCGGCTGGCGCAGCAAGAAGTTTCGTTACGCCAAGAACGCCGTCTGGCACGGACTGACCTACAGCTTCGCTCATCGCAAGGACAAGAAGGCCGACTACCGCGCCCTCTGGAACCAGCGCATCAACGCCGCCGTCCGCGCGCGCGGCTTGACCTACAGCAAGTTCATCGCCGCGCTGAAGAAAGCGAAGATTGACTTGGATCGCAAAATCCTCGCCGACCTCGCCGCCAACGACATCAAGGCGTTCGAAGCGGTCCTAGCTGCGGCGAAGTAACTGCGTCGGCGCATCCGGAACAAAACCGGAACATAACCGGATGTTGGAGGGACGCGCTTTGTCGCGTGCACCGGGGAATCGGTCACGACGAAGTGCCGAGTTTCGCCTTGTCAACTTCCGCCGACAAGCTCAGGATGCCACCCGTCAGTTCTAGTGAATAATAGTGATAGGCTCATGAGCAGAGACACCTACAAGTTGGTCACGGAGTTTCCGATTACCAAGTATCGTTGCGGCGCTCGTGCTGGCGAGCGCGTTCGATTGCGGCGAAAGCTTCCTATTTATGACCACAAGGGCAAACCGACCGGAGAAATTCATCCCGTTGGTGAGATTTGGAGAGTTGTGCGCGGAGCGGCAGAAGAGCCACGCGTTCTGTGGCTTCACGAGCCAGACGGTACGTCACACACATGGGACGACGATGGCGGCTTTTGGCTTTGGTTTGAGAGAGTCACGGACGAAGCGCCGTAACACTGCGTTACTGCCGACCGTCGCTGCGCTCCGATGTTCTCCGTCCGGAACAAAACCGGAACATTTCTACAACGCGACGAACTCACGCTGTCGTCGCGTGAAACGGCAAATCTGCGTGTAGCCGCAGGCTTTAGCCTGCGTGATTGCCTTGTCGAAGTCGGCGCCCACATCCTCTGGAAGATGCGCGTCGCTGCCGAGCGTGATGGGCACGCCTAACTTGCACGCGATCCGAAGAAACTGTTCCGATGGGTAAATCTCCCGGCACGGTTTTCGCAACCCGGCCGTACTGACTTCGATGGCCACGCCAGCATCAGCGACCACGCGCAACGCGCGCTGATACATGGCACTACCATGTATCGTCGAGCGGTGGCCGAATTTCTTGGGAAGGTCAGGATGCGCGAGGGAATCGAAGAGGCGAGAGGCGGCAGCTTGCATCCAGAGGTCGAAGTATTCCCGCCAGCGTTCGTCCACGTCTTGCCCTTTCCAGTCGTCGGCGCTCCGATCAATCGGGAAGTCGCCGAGGTAGTGGACACCGCCGATAAAATAGTCCCACGGGTACATCAGGGCGAGTTCGCGCACCCACGGCTCACAGCCGGGCATGTAGTCCACTTCGAGCGCGAGTTTGATGGAGAGTTTGGGGAACTCGCGTTGCGCCTCGCGCACCCAGCCGACGTAGGTGGGGAGATCGGATTTCTTCAACGTCCAGTCCGTTTCACGGTCCGCCCAGGGCGCGTGGTCGGAAAAACCGATCTCGTCGAGGCCGCGTTCGACGGCGACGCGCGCATAGTCGCGTGGCTCGCCGACGCCGTCGGTCAGACGCGTGTGCATGTGGTAATCGAGTCGCATGTGCGCAATGTAGCGGTTTGGAGCCGGACAGCAAGCGTTTCAATTTGACGAGCCGCCCACAAATCGTCCATCATCGGCCCATGAACCGATTACTTGTCATCACTCTTGCCGCCACGACAGTGTTTGCTGCGCCGAAGCGCAATGTCCTCTTCATTGCGGTGGATGATCTGCGGCCTGAAATTGGTTGTTACGGAAATCCAATCGCCAAGACGCCGAACCTCGACCGGCTCGCGGCGCGCGGCATCGTCTTCAACCACGCGTACTGTCAGCAGGCGGTGTGCAGTCCGTCGCGCAGTTCGGTGATGACGGGACGCCGTCCTGATGCGACACGCGTCTGGGATCTGGTGACGCATTTCCGCGTCGCGCTGCCCGGCACGATCACCTTGCCGCAGCATTTCAAAGCCAACGGCTATTACTGCGCGGCGCTCGGCAAGATTTATCATAACGGTTTCGAGGATGGGCGTTCGTGGAACGAGCCGCACTGGTATCCGAACGGCCAGACGGTTGACACTGACCCGTTGGACTCGACGAAGCGCATTGTGAATCAAATGGGCGGCGGCGTGAGGGAATACCTCCAACAGCCAATGCCGGGTGACAACGACAGACCCAACGCCAAGCGTCGCGGCAAGAAGCCGCCGAAAGGCGACGCCTTCGAAGTCAGCGGAAAGAACGAGGAAGAACTGCCGGACGGTCACACGGCTGTGGAGGCAGTCAAACGTCTCCACGCATTGAAAGAGAAAGGCCAACCGTTCTTCCTTGCCGTCGGATTCCTCAAGCCGCACCTGCCGTTTGTCGCGCCGAAGAAATTTTGGGACCTCTACGATCCCGACAAGATTCCGTTGCCGGTGATTGATCACTTGCCCGACGGCGCGCCGGTGTTCGCGGGGCACGACAACAGTGAGCTGCACAACTACGCAAACTGCCCGAAAGGCAATCCGATTCCAGCGGACTTCGCGAAAATCCTGCGCCACGGTTACTACGCGTGCGTCAGTTACACCGATGCGCAGGTTGGGCGACTGCTCGACGCAGTGGACCGGGAAGGTCTCGCCGACAATACCGTCATCGTCCTCTGGGGCGACCACGGTTGGCAACTCGGCGACCACGGTCTCTGGCACAAACACACCAACTTCGAACTGGCCACGCGCGCACCGTTGTTGATCGCTGCGCCGGGTTTGAAAACGGCGGGACGCAAGTGCGATGCGACAGTGGAGTTTGTGGACGTTTACCCGACGCTCGCCGATTTGTGCGGCTTGTCCGTCCCGTCCGGTCTCGACGGCGTCAGTCTGAAACCTTGGCTCGAAAAGCCGTCGGCGCCGGCGACAAAAGTCGCGATGAGCCAATTTCCACGCAGTGGACCGCAGACTGACAACCGTCCACTCATGGGTTACAGCATCCGCGATGTCCGTTGGCGGCTGACGGTCTGGCGCGACCGGACTGACGGCACTGTCGCCGCGACGGAACTGTACGACGAGCAGAACGACCCCGCCGAATCGAAGAATCTCGCCACGGCGCATCCCGACATTGTCGCGCGCCTGAGCAAGTTCCTGCCGTCGCTTCCACCGTATGAGATCGCCCGCGCGAAGAACTCAGCGAAGCCGAAACAGGATCGCGCCGCGATCTTTGAGAAGAAGGACAAGAACCACGATGGCAGGTTGACGCGGGAAGAGTTCATGTCTCAGCAGCCCGATCCTGAAGACGCGAAGAAACGTTTCGAGCGGTTTGACGCCAACAAAGACAGCGTCATTTCCAAGGACGAATTCATCAACGCGGGGAAAGGGAAGCCGTGAAGCGACTGAACCTGATGCTGCTCGTCTTGGCGTTTGCTGCTGCCGGTGCGGCGGACAAACCGAATATTATTTTCATCCTCGCCGATGATCTGGCGTCGTACGAGCTCGGTTGCTACGGCGGACGAAATGTGCGGACGCCAAACATTGACCGTCTGGCGAGTGAAGGGATGCGGTTCACCGCGGCGTTCGCGTCCGAGGCGATGTGTGTGCCAATCCGGTCGTCGCTGTACACGGGTTTGTTTCCGGCGCGCCACGGCGCGTGTCGGAACCAGACCGCCGTCAAGCCGGACACGCGAAGCGTTCCGCACTGCTTGGAACCGCTGGGTTATCGTGTCGGGTTGACCGGCAAAGTACACGTGAAACCAAAGAAAGCATTTCCGTTTGTGGATGTGCCGGGGTTCGAGCCGAACTGCGTAGCTGAGACGGCGAACTACGATGTCGCCGGCATCCGCGACTTCATGGCGCGCGATCCGAAACAACCGTTCTGTCTGTTTGTTTGCTCGACGTTGCCGCATGTGCCGTGGACGGTGGGTGATGCCTCGCATTTCCCGCCGGACAAACTCCTGTTGTCGCCAATCATGATTGACACGCCGGACATGCGCACGGCGTTCTCGAAGTATTGCGCGGAAGTCAAAGCTCTCGATCAACAGGTTGGCGACGTGTTGAAGATAGTCAAGGACGACACGCTTGTGTTCTTCGGCGGGGAACAAGGCCCGCAGTTTCCCGGCGCCAAGTGGACGCTGTTCGCGCCCGGCGTCGCCAGCGCCATGATCGCGCGCTGGCCGGGTCGGATCAAAGCCGGAACCGTGTCTGACGCCATCGTCGAGTACGAAGATGTTTTGCCCACGATGATCGAGGCCGCCGGCGGCGAGCCATCGTCGTCGTTGGACGGCCGCAGCTTTCTCGGCGTGCTGACCGGCAAGAAGACCGAACACCGCGACTTCGCCTTTGGCATCCACAACAACATTCCCGAAGGCCGACCGTATCCGATTCGCAGCATTCGCTCGCGTCAGCACAAGCTCATCCTCAATTTGACGCCGGAGAATCAGTATCACGAGAAACACATGATGGATATTGACCGGGAGAACTACTGGAAATCCCTGGTTGAGGCGGCCAAACATGATGCGAAAGCGGCAGGATTGCTGAACCGTTTTCTGAAACGACCAGCCGTTGAGTTATACGACGTTGCGAACGACCCGTGGGAGATGAACAATCTCGCCGACAAGCCGGAGTTAGCTGGCGTGCGGCGCGACTTGGAGGATCGTCTCCGCAGGTGGATGAAAGAACAGGGCGACCCCGGCGCGGCACTCGACAAGCTGAACATTCTCCACATCCACGCCGACGATCACCGGCCCGACGGCCTGCGTGCGCTCGGCAACAAGCTGTTGAAAACGCCGAACCTTGACACGCTGGTCGAGCGCGGGTTCGTGTTCACGCGTTGCTACACGCAAGGCGCGATGGTCGGCGCGGTTTGTCAGCCCAGCCGCACAATGATGCTGACGGGCCGCTCGCTGTTTCGCATCCCCGGTCGAGTCGAAAAGGGTGACCCTGAGAAGGCGCTGCCGCGCGTGATCAAGGCGGCCGGCTACGAGACATGGCATTGCGGCAAGGGCGGCAACGAATACACCACCGGGCTGAACGCATTCGACACCAACCTCGTGATGAACGACCACCTGCCGGAAATGCGTCGCGGCTCCAGCGAACGCCACGCCGACGCGGCCATCAAGTTCCTCACCGGGCGCGACAAGTCGAAGCCGTTTTACATTTACCTTGCGCCACCCGTGCCGCACGACCCGCGCGTCGCTGCGCCGGAGTTCCACAAATTCTATGATCCGGCAAAAGTCCCGCTCTCGCCAGCGTTCATGCCGGTGCATCCGTTCGACAATGGAGAGATGACTGTCCGCGACGAGAAGCTCGCGCCGTGGCCGCGCACGCCGGAGGACACGCGCCAGCAACTCGCCGATTACTACGCTTGTGTCACCGGCCTCGACCACCATGTTGGGCGAATCTTCGAGGCGTTGAAGAAGACAGGCCAATGGGACAACACCATCATCATCTTCAGCGGCGACAACGGCCTCTCGCTTGGCGAGCACGGCCTGTTCGGCAAACAAAACCTCTACGAATTCGGCGGGATGCACGCGCCGCTCGTCATCGCCGGCCCTGGCATCCCGAAGGGACGCAGCGATGCGCTGGTGTATTTGATGGATTTGTATCCGACGTTTTGCGATTTCGCCGGAGCGACGCCGCCACAGCCGATCGAAGGACGGAACCTTGCGCCGGTCATTTCGGGAAAGACTGCGAAAGTCCGCGATGCGTTGTACACCGCCTATCGCGATGTCCAACGCGCAGTGCGCGATGACCGTTGGAAGCTGATTCGTTACCCGCAGGTCAACGTCACGCAGTTGTTCGATTTGCAAACGGATCCGCATGAGTTGACAAACCTCGCTGACAAGAAGGAATACGCCGGCAAACTCAAAGAAATGTTGGCGTTGCTCAAAAAAGAGATGGCAACCTATGATGATTCATTTCCGCTGGACGTCGCCAATCCCAAGCCGCCAACTTGGACGCCGCCGTCCGCAAAAGAAATCAAACATCACTGGGTGTGCGTGGACAACGGCAACAACCTGTTGCTGCGTGTGAATCAAATCCAGCCTGACAAATCCTGGTCCAAGCCGATTCCGCCCGGCTCACGCGATTTGCAACTGGTCGGAGAAGGCAACCGGATTCTTGTCAGTCACGGCAACGGCGCCGCCGAATACAGCCTCGGCAACGGCGCGCCGACCAGCTGGGCGGTGACGCGATACTCCGACATCCAGAGCGCGGTTCGGCTTCTGAACGGTCACACGTTGTTGGCGCGCGTGGATGGCACGGTCTTCGAGGTTGACGCCGATGGCAAGGAGATCGCCTCGGCTCATCCGCAGGAAAAATTGAACGTCCGCCTGATGCGAGTTCTCGACAACGGCAATCTTCTATTGGCTGGCGCGACACCGAAAGCGATTTTGGCGCTGGCGCGCGATGGCAGAATTGTCAGGAAGATTCCGCTGCCGGGAAAAAGTTACACGGCAGTGCGGGTCGCCAACGGCCACTACCGCAGCGGTATCGGAGAGGAGTGCAAAATCGTCGAGGTGGATTCCGAGGGAAAACTCTGTTGGTTCGTGGGCGGCAAGGCGGAGCATCCGGGGATCGGTCTCGATTTCTTTTCCGGCTGGGACACGCTGCCGAACGGCAACATCGTCGTCGCCAACTGGCTCGGCCACGGCAAACAAGGGAAAGGCTGTCACCTCGCCGAGTTTACGCGCGACAACAAGCTTGTCTGGACGTGGCAGGACCATGCGCTGGCCAAGCAGGTCACCAACGTGAAGATGATTGAGTAGCCGTCTTTGCGGTTGCAGGCTGGCCGGTGCTGTGTCATAAGTGCCGCGCGATGACAAACATGTTGCAGATGGGCTTGTTGTTGGCCTGCCTCTTGGCCGGCGGTTGCGCCGTCACTGTGCCGGTCCTGCCGGCGATGATGATGGCGCAGGAGCCGGCACCTGCGATCACATTGACCAGCGCGCAATAGTCGGATGACGAAAACACTCTTGATGGCTGTCCTGTTCGCTTGTGCTGCCGCGGCGGATGCGCAAGTGCGGGTCCGCGCGCAAAACTTCATCGTGAATCCTTCCACCGGCCCGGTGACGCATCTTGTGGTGCAGAACTCCAGCAGTCGGAACATTTCCGGAACATTGCGCGTCCAGTTCCCCAACGGCTGGAAGGTGTCGCCGTCAGAGCGCGTAGTCGAATTGAAGCCGGGCGAGACGAAGAAAGTGCCGTTCACCATCGAGAAAGGCGCTGACAATGCGGCGAACTCGTATCCGGTCCGCATCCAGTTCGGCGAACTGGACGTGACGCAGCGCGTCGTCTGTGCCAGCGCGCCGTATTTCAAGCCGACGATTGACGGCGATCTCGCCGAGTGGAAGGACTCAATACCGATCACGTTCGCTGGGACTGTCGTGCGGACGTATTGGAGTAGCAAACAATTCTCGCTCGCCGTCGAAGTCGAGGAAGAGAAACTCACGGGGAAGCGCGGCGTGGAGTTTTCATTGGCGGCATCGGAGGAGGGGAAGCGATACGAGTTCTTCGTCGGCGCGGACGGGAAGTGCGACGGCGTGGCGGCGGTGGTGAAACGTGACGGTAAGGTGACGCGATACGAGATCGGTGTGCCGTTCAAGCTGATGCCGGAACTGAAACCGGATGCAGGACGGGAGTTCTGTTTCTCGCTGGTCGTGCACGATCCCGACGGCACCGGGCCGCGCGACATCGGCGCGGTGATGAACCCGTTGCCGGGGCAACGTCAGTTCGAGTTCGGCTTTTGTTCGTCCATTCATTAAGGTGAAACCATGAAACGAATCTTGATTGCGGTGGTGTTGATGATTGCGGTGGGTGCGCCAGCGACCCCGGTATTCCGAACAGCGACAGCGACCGACGAGGATCCCGCGGCGGCAGGACGCAAGGCAGCCGAGGCGCTGAAGGCGGCGCTCGGCGGTGTCGAGCCGCACGTGGTGTTGATGGCGGATTGTTTCGAGGACAAGGAGAACAAGGAGAAGGCGCTCGCGGCAGTGACGGCGGTGTTCGGGCGCGAGAAAGTCTGCGGCGGCGCAACCTACGGCATGTTCACGCAGGCGGGTGCGTTGACGCAGGACGCCGTCGGGCTGCTTGCGATCGGCGGAGTGAAGGTGAGCGTCGCATTCGAGGAGAAACTCGGCGCTGCAGGATTGACGCTGGAGAAGGACGAGGCCGCGCTGACGGCGGCGTTGCGCGGCGCGGGCGAGCGCCTCGCGAAGAAACTGCCCGAAGCGGGGAAGGGGAACCTAATGATCGTTGTGTCCGACGCGCATTCGCCGAAGAACCAATTACTGCTCGACGGCATCCAATCGGTGCTCGGCAAGAAGTTGGCCGTCACCGGCGGTTCGGTGAACAAGAACGCGGGCCAGAACTGGGTGTACTACCAAGGCAAAGCCCACACCGACGCCGCCGTCGCCATCTTGCTGACCGGCGATTTCACGCTGGCGCAAGCGGGTCGTCAGGCCAAAAACAACGATGCTGTCATCAGCACGGCGAAAGAAGGCGCGGGCGAGGCTGTGACGAAGCTCGGCAAGAAACCGTTTGCCGTGCTTGCGTTCGATTGCGCGGGGCGCAAAGGCAAACTCAAGAACGTCGGCGACGAGTTGACCGCAATGCAGGCCACACTGGGCAAAGACGTGCCGTTGTTCGGTTGTTACTGCGCGGGCGAGTTCGGCCCGGCGGATGCGACCGACGTTGACAAGACAATCTGCTACGGTCGCGGCTGGCACGTGATGATAACCACACTCGGAGCGAACTGAATAGGAGGCGACGCTGCGGCGTCCATTGATGCAATGCAAACCACCACACAATCTCGTCGTAGTTTCCTGAAACGAATCGCCGGCGCGGGCGCGTTGCTCGCGTTCCCGACGCTCATCCCGTCGCGCGCGCTCGGCCTCGATGGCGCGGTCGCGCCATCGAACCGCATCGTGATGGGCGGCATCGGAACGGGCGGCAAGGGCAAACACGACATCCAGGCGTTCCTTGGGCATAAAGACCTCCAGATGGTGGCGGTCGCCGACGTTGACCGCGCGCATCGCGAGGCGGGAAAGGAACTGGTGGACAAGCATTACGGCAACACCGACTGCGCGCAGTACGGCGATTTCCGCGAACTGCTGGCTCGTCCCGACATTGACACGGTCACGATTGGCACACCGGATCACTGGCACGCCCTCATCGTCGTCGCCGCCTGCAAGGCGGGCAAAGACATGTATTGCCAGAAACCGTTTGCGGCCAGCGTCGCCGAAGGACGCGCCGCCGCCGACGCAGTGAAACGATACGGACGCATCTGCCAGGTCGGCAGCCAGGAACGCTCCCGCGCCACGGGGCGTTTCATGGGCGAGCTGGTCCAAAACGGCTTTATCGGCAAGCTCCGCACGGTCACGGCGAATCTGCCGATTGACACGGTGCAGACCTGCGACGTCCAGCCGCCAGAGCCGGTGCCGGCGGGGTTTGACTACGACTTCTGGCTTGGCCCCGCGCCGTATGAGCCATACACGACGAAGCGTTGCCATTTCAGTTTCCGCTACATTCAGGATTACACCCCGGGCGAAATCATTGATCGCGGCGCGCACATCTGCGACCTCGGCCAATGGGGTGGCGGCCACATGTTCACCGGGCCGGTCGAGTTCGAGGGCAAAGGCGAGTTCCCGAAAGACGGCTTGTTCAACACCGCCCAAGCCTACGACGTGCACGGGCGCTATGCCGACGGCGTGAAACTGCACATGACCGACAAGCCGCCGCGCGGAGTCAAGTTCGAGGGCGACGAAGGCTGGCTGTTCGAGCACATCCACTCCGGCGTCCTCGAAGCCAGCTCCCCGTTGTTGTTGAAGGCGCAGATACCGGCGATGGGTGTCCACCTCTACGACAACACCAACGACCACAACCGGAACTTCCTCGACTGCGTCAAGACCCGGAAGCAGCCGATTGCCCCGGCGGAATCGGGACATCGAACCAGCTCGCTCTGTCACATCGCGAACATGGCGTTGGTGCTGGGGCGGAAACTGCGTTGGGATCCCGACAAAGAGCGGTTCCTCAACGACCCCGCCGCCGACGCGCTCATCGCCAGACCGATGCGCGCCCCGTGGACGTTCGACATGATCTAGGCGGAGAAGGAAGAAGTAAGAAGTAAGAGGGAAGAAGGCAGTTCTCTGTTCGGCGCACCCCGAAAGCTTTCGGGATGACCGCGCCGTCATGCTGACCGCAGGTCTCCCGGAACATCTGGAGACCTTGGGTCGGACGAGGTGCGCGGTCGGAGACCGGCGCACAACAGAGGCTGCGATCCGACCGCGACGTTTTCGGTGGAGGCGTTGTAGGGGCGCACTGCGTCGCCAGTAGAGGAACATTTCCCTAACACAAATCAGCGGGCGTGTCGGCGGCGGCGGAAGATCAGAGCCACCAAGCCGAGTCCGGTGAGCAGTGCGGTGGATGGCTCAGGAATCGTGCTAATCGTAAACGAGGTGGCGTTGAAAGTCACCGCTGGTCCGGAGACCGGTACAAGTTGGATGTTTCCACTGGATGGCGAATAGGTGCCAGTCCGACTTGCGAAATAGACGTTGGGATCCGTGTAGCTTGCGGGGAAACTGAAGATATTGCCGATTACCGCGAGGCCAGTTATTTCACGGATAGCCGTGCCGTTCGCATTGAACCCGGTCGAATACCCAGCATCATTGCCCGCCGTCAAGTTGATGCTACTGGCATTGAATATCTGGATCAAGGACCAAGGATCATCCTCGCCAACTGTCGGCCGCACCCAGGAGCCGGTCAGACCATCACCGCTCAGAGCAGAGAATATTGGCGCTTCGCTGACGAGTTCGTCAGTCCAGAGGTTTTTACTGGCAGTAAACTCTGATGATGGATTGTTCGTGAAGCCGCTATTCACGATCCAATTAAACGAGTAGCTCTGCCCGCTGGTGTACCCATACATGGTACTATTGGCTGTGCCGGTGAGAGTGAACTGGATGGGATCGGCATTGGCCGTTCCCGCGAGAGTGTTGAGGGACAGTAACACAGCCACCGCAGCCATCGCGTTGAGCCATCGTCTGGTTCGCAGATTCACGCGGGCATTTTCTTTTAATGGTTTAGGAAGTCAAGTCTAATGTATGAATTCTCACGAGTCGTGAGGACCATCCATAAAAGATCCCGATCAAGACAAGGAATTTCCACCCACTGGCGTAACTTCGGTTCCGGCTGGGCACACCTCGCCAACGACGATCCTGTCGGCATCTACACGCGCGTCAGCGGTTGCGATCCGACCGCGACGTTTTCGGTGGAGGCGTTGTAGGGCGACGCATGCGTCGCCGGTAAAGGAACATTTCGCAAGACGAATCAGCGGGCGTGGAGGCGGCGGCGGAAGAGCAGGACCACCAAGCCGAGCCCGGTGAGTAGCCCGGTGGATGGCTCAGGAATCGTGCTGATCGTGAGCGAGGCGGGGGTGAAAGTGAGCGCACCGGTGCCGACTGTTTGAAGAGTGAAGGATCCGGAAGCGACGGCATAGGTACCAGTCAAACCCGCAAAGTAGTTGTTGGGATTAGTGTAGCTCATGGGGAAACTGAAGATGTCGCCGATTTCCAAGGCGTAGGCCCAGAGCCCATAGACCCCCGTACCGTTTGCCTGCAATCCGACCGAGTAACCGGCATCATTACCCGCCAACAAAGTGAGCGCGTGGTAGCCCCTGTCCGACGATACGGTGATGAAGGAATAGGGATCGAATTGCCCAATGACGGGCCGTTGCCATGACCCGGTCAGACCATCACCGCCCGCACCAGAAAATATGGGCGCTTGGTCGGTGCGTGTATCAGCCCAGTAGTTCTCGGTGCTAATAAAACCCGACATATCATTGTTCGTGAAGCTGCTGTTCACGATCCAGTAGAATGTGTAGCTCAGGCCGTTGGTGTACCCGTATAAGGTATCATTCGCCCAGCCGGTGAGACTGAATTGGGCGGAAAAGTCGGTTGCAGTTCCCGGCACAGTGCTGAGGGTCAGCAAGGCAGCAACCGCGATGATTGTTTTGAACCAAAGTCTCGTTCGCAGATTCACCTCATCATCTTCTTCTACTGCTTTAGAAAGTCAATCCGAATGTATGAATTTTCACGGGTCGTGAGGGCCATCCATAAAAGGTTCCGACCAGGACAAGAGCTTTCCACCCACTATCCGACCGCGACGTTCGCCATTGAGAAGAAGTAAGAATCAGCGCGCTCCGTTTCTTCCTTCATCCTTCTTACTTCTACCTTGCCCTTCGTGATTGCAAGCGGGTAGGGGGACGCTTATCCTGCACGGGTCATGACGTTGCTCAGGAGATTGTGGCAGACGATACTCGACTTGCTGGCACAGTTCGGCGGCGTGTTGATGCTGTTTCTGGACGTTGTGCGGACACTCTTCACGTGCCGGCCCCGGTGGAAGGAAACCATCGAGCAGCTCTACAAGATCGGCTGGCAATCGCAGGCGGTCGTGTTGATCACGGGCGCGTTCACCGGGATGGTGTTCGCCGTGCAGACGGGCCTGCAATTCCACAAGGTTAAGATGGACACCGCCGTCGGGCCCGTGGTGGCCATCGCGATGCTGCGGGAACTGGCGCCGGTGTTGACGGGATTGATGGTGGCGGGACGCGTCGGCGCAGCCATCGCGGCCGAGCTGGGCACGATGAAGGTGACGGAACAACTCGATGCGCTCCGCTCGATGGGAACGTCGCCGACGGATTATCTGGCGACGCCGCGGTTCAC
>CAZNOK010000118.1:0-15655 GCA_964574605.1 uncultured Verrucomicrobiota bacterium | reverse complement strand
AAGCAGAAGTTGTTGATCGCATTGTTGGCCGCGTGCGCGGTGTCGGCGCAGGCGGCGTTGAAGATCGGCGACAAGATGCCGGCAAGGGACGTGAAACTGAAGGGCGAGGGCGGCAAGGAGACGACGCTGGCAGAACTATCGAAGGGCAAGAGAGGAACGCTGGTGGTCATCACCTGCAACAACTGCCCGTGGGCGAAGGACTGGGAGAGACGAATCGTGGACATCGGGAATGACTGGTCCCAGAAACCGGAATTCGGCATGAGCGTTGTCGCCATCAATCCCAACGATCCCACCATGTCGCCGTCCGACAGTCTGGATAAGATTGTGGCCCGCGCGAAGAAGGAGTTCTACAAATTCCCGTACCTGCAGGATACCACACAGAAGTTGTCGAAGGAGTTCGGCGCGACGAAGACGCCGGAGTGCTACCTCTTCGACGCGAAGGGTGTGCTCGTGTATCACGGCGCGGTGGACGACAGCAGGGACTCAAAGAAAGTTCAAACCCGGTATCTGCAGAGTGCGTTCAACTCGATGCGCCACGGCGAGCCGCTCAAGTTCGCGGAGACGAAGGCGGTCGGTTGCGGTATCAAGTACCGGTAGCAACAAACTAATGCTTGGCGCCTGCTGGCGCCTGCCCGGCCGCTTCGATGTGAGCGATGGCCCGACCAATGTCGTCGCCGACCAAGGCGGTGCCCGAAGCGCCATACTCGCGCAGGTAGGCGACGATGGCGGCGTTGCGTGGCCTCGTCCTCGCGGAGCGGGAGGAACTGTTTGGTGATCAGGAACGGAATCAAACAAGTGTCCGACCACGCGCCGAGCGATTGGGTCATGAAGGCGGGCAGGAAATAGCGGAATGCCTCCGGGGTGAACAAGGTGATGGCGAGTTGATGTTTGCGAAGCCCCTCCAGCGTGTGCATTTGCCATTTGGTGCCCCGGAAGTACTCCGTAATCTGGCGGCAGATCGGGCAGCCACACTGAATGATGTTCACGTCGCCCGGATACCCCACGTGGTCGAACGCAGACTCGATTGTCTGTAGGACATTCATGACCGCGCGGGCGCAAATGATGCCGGATGTGCCTGTCATGTCAATTCAAGCAGCAATGCGATTTGGTATTGAAGCTGCTCGAAGTCGCGTGTATAGCCTTAGACGCCGCTAACCGGAAAATATATGGAAGTCCCCGGCACAGTACCTCAGTCAACAATTTGTCCGTCCTGCAAGGGTGTGATTCCCTTGGAGGGGCGGGAAGGCTTGACGCACGTGGATTGCCCGCACTGCGGCGCGCCCACGGTGGTGCCGGTCGAGTTTCAAGGTTTCATGTTGCTGCACGCGATCGGCTTTGGCGGGATGGGCACCGTGTACAAGGCGATGGACCTCGCCCTGAACCGGATGCTGGCCATCAAGATCCTCCGCCGCAAACTCGCGGCCAGTTCCGAGTTCATGGAGAACTTCCGCAACGAAGCGCAGGCCGCCGCCGCCGTCAACCACCACAATGTCGCCCGCGTGTTCTCTTTCGGCCAACACCAGGGCCAATGCTACCTCGTCATGGAACTGCTGGAACGTGGCAGCCTCGACGACCGGCTCACCAAGATCGGCAAGGTCCCCGAAAAGGAAGTCCTCGACATTGGCATCCAAATCGCCAACGGCCTGAAGTCCGCGTTTGAGACCGGGTTGTTGCATCGCGACGTCAAGCCCGGCAACATCCTCTTCAACGAAGAAGGCATCCCGAAGATCGTGGACTTCGGCCTCGCCCGTCCCAAGGACGCCGACCAGCAGTCCGCGGGTGGCGGCGAGACGATCTGGGGCACACCGTACTACCTCGCCCCCGAGAAACTGACCTTGCACACGGAGGATTTCCGCAGCGACATCTATTCGCTCGGCGCCACGTTGTTCCACGCGATGACAGGCCGGCCGCCGTTCGACGCGGCCACCGCGGTGGACGTGGCCGTCAAACACACCACAACGCCGGTCTACTCGTTGAAGACCTACCTGCCCACGGTGCAGGATGCCACCGCGCAGGTCATTGGGCGGATGCTCGCCAAGAATCCGTTGGACCGGTACGAGAGTTACGATGCGTTGATCGCCGATTTGGAGAAAGCTAAAAAGACTCTGGAGGAATCGGAGGGGAAATCCGCGATCGTCAGCCAGGCCGGCGAACGGCTCAGCATTTCCTCGCTGGTCCTCACGGTGGTGGGGCTGATCGCCATCGCCGCCACGGGCGTGTTTCTGTGGTTGAACCGCGACAAGTTTTTTGGCGAAGAACCTCCGCCGCCACCGAGCCAGGTTGTGACGCAGAAGGTCGTGCGGACCCAGATCAAGATGGAAGAGGTCAACTTCAACGGCAACCAACGCTGGCACGAAGCCGCGCAACAACTTGCCGAGGGCAAAACGACTGCCGCGTTGTTCGCCTACGAAGCGCTGGAAAAACAATTCCGTTCCCAGCCCAATCACCTGCGCTGGCTGTTCTACACTGAGGGCATCGGCCTGCTGCTGAATAATCAACCGAAGGAGGCGCGCGAGGCCTTCGCAAAGGCGCAGGATCCATTGCTCCAGCCGCAAGTGCCCCCCAGCATCAACCCCATCAACTTCGTCAGCCCGCTCGCCAGTGTCCTGCTCCAGAAACTCCCGCAAGCTGACATGGACAAAGCCGCCCCCGCCATGCCACGATGGGCCGCCCACCTCAACGACTTCAACGCCGGGCTTGTCGAGTTGCGCGTCCACCGCTTTACCAACGCCGTCCCGCGTTTCGCTCGCTTCGCCAACACTGCGGCCGACAGTGAACACAAGTGGATGTATGCCCTGCAACCGTTGGCCCGCGAACTGGTCCGCGAGTGCCCGCTCGTTTCGCAAGCCACCGCCAAGGCCGAGCTACTCCACAAACAGGGCAAATTACCGCTCGCGCTCAAAACCTTCAAAGATGGGCAAGCCGGAATCAAAATCCCCTTACTCAAAGCCCGCCTCGAACTGGCTGCCACCACCATGCGTCAGCGCGACGAAGAACTCCGCAAACGGCAGGAAGCGGAACGCCTCGCCGCCGAAACCCGCGAGCGCGAGGAACAACAGAAACGCCGGCTCGAACAGCAGCGCCAGCAAAAGGAGGCCGATGAGAAACTGCTGGCTGGCGTTGAGACCGACGCGCCCGCCTTGCTGGCCGCCTACGATTTCAAACAGCTGTTGCAGAACTATCAGGCGATTCAATCCAAACTCAAGACGGCCGACGCGCGCGCGCGGCTGGCCCGTTGCATCGCCCGTCTCAAGGCCATGGCCGATCTCAAACACGATCTTGCGGCCGCCTTCGCACGCCAGCCCTTCAACGGCGAAGACATTAAACAACCCGGCGGTGCCGCCTTCATCGGCAAACTCTCCCGCGCCACCGATACCCAACTCATCTTCGTCCTCGACTTCGGCGATTCCATGCGCGAGTGGCGCGAGTTGCAGCCGGCCAGTATCGTCAGCATTGCCTTTTCCTACGCCCGCGCCGACAAAGAGCAGGAAGCGACGTGGTATCTGCGGCTGGCCGTCTTCTGCAAACAATACGGACTGGATCAGTTTGTGAAAGCATACGCCGACAAGTCTGTCGAACTCAATCCTTCGCTTCAGGCGGAACTGAACAGCCTCCTCGGCAACTGAGCCGATCTACCGCCGGACCATCAACTCGTTGTGCACCGTCTTCACGCCCGGCACCGCCGTTGCCGCCGCCTGCGCGCGCCACGCCACGGCTTGCGACGACGCAACGCCCTGCAACGTCACTACGCCGTCGTTGACCACGATCTTGATCGCCCGCGCATCGCCGGGACATTGGGTCTCCAGCCGGTACCGCACCGCCTTTCCAATCACCTCATCCGGATGCACGGTCGTCTCGGAGGCCGGGTGGGGGGATTGCGCCGTCTTGTTTGCAGCGCATCCAGCCGCCACGATGACGCACATTGCCAATAAAAATGGTCTCACTGGTTGCCTCCCTTCATCATTTCTTCTCACCGAGCCGCGAGCGGCGGACGGGGCAACCGGGTTTGAGCAACGCGCCGCCGCAAGCCGCGGATTCGTACAGCGCGGTGAGAATCTGGACGTTTTTCTTGCCTTCGTGGCCTTCGACGAGGCCGGGTTTCTTGTGGATGATCGCCTCGATAACACTGGCCAGGTACGGCGTGTGGCCGCGACCGTAAACATTCGGCACTTCCTGCGAAAACCGTTGCTGAATCTCCGTATCTTCAGGACGCGGCTCGTTGAAACCCCAGTAGAGAATCTTGTTCACCGCATGGCCGCCAAGCACGACGCTGCCTTTCTCGCCGAGCAGACTGAGTGAACCTTCAAGGTCTTGCGGGCGTGTCGCGACCGTCGCCTCGAACGCGCCGAGCGCTCCGCTCTTGAACTGGAACGTCGCCACCGCCGTGTCCTCGACTTCGATGTCGAGCAACCGCGTCGCCGTCCGGCAATGCAGGTTCTTGATTGGGCCAAGGAACCACTGAAGCAGATCGAGATGATGGCTGGCTTGCTGCGACATCACGCCGCCGTCGAGCGCCCATGTGCCGTGCCAATCATCCTGCTCGTAGTACTCCTGCGTCCGACGCCAACGCACACGCACCGTGCCCATCACCAGCTTACCAAACCGGCCTTCGTCGAGCGCCTTGCGCGCCGCGACGACGGCAGGATTGAACCGGTTCTGCTTCACGACAAACAGCCGGCAATGATTCCGCTGGCACGCCTTGATCATCCGGTCGCAATCGGCGACCCGCAACGCCATCGGTTTCTCGACGATGATGTGTTTGCCGTGTCGCGCGAGGTCAACGACATGTTCCGCGTGGTAGCCGGTCGGCGTGGCGATGTTGATCACGTCCACGTCGGAATGCGCCGCCATCATCGCGTGGTAGTCGGTGTAGAACGGCAGCTTGTATTTCTCACCCTTCCCGCGGGCCTTGGCCTCGTCCTTGTCGCACACTGCCACCAGTTCCGACGCCAACTGACCACAGGTCAACGCGCCGAGATGGTTCTCTGAGACGCGTCCGCAGCCGACCAACACAAATCGCAATTTCCTGTCCATGAACACGCACTCTCTCAGAAAACGCCTCCCGATTCAAGGTTGATAGCGACACACTCTTGAGGCACAGTATCGCCAAAAGGAACTATCATGAGAATCTTGACCGCCGCTGCACTACTGACCGCTGTGACACTCCACGCGGCTGACTGGCCGAACTTCCTCGGTCCCAATCGCAACAGCATTTCCACGGAAACCAGCCTCAACAAGAATTGGAGCGCCCAGCCGCCCCGCGAACTCTGGCGCGTCCCGATGAGCGACAACGGCTACGCCGGGCCGAGCGTCGCCAACGGAAAAGTTTTCATCATCAACCACGAAGGCGACAAGGACATCGTCCGCGCCCTCGACCTGAAAACCGGCAAGGACATCTGGACCCACACCTACGCCGATCAATCCAAACCCAACCACGGTTTCGCCCGCGCCACGCCGACCGTCGAGAACGGCAAAGTCTATACCGTTAGTCGCTTCGGCATCGTCAACTGCCTCGACGAAAAAACCGGCAAGCCGCTCTGGACCAAGGATGTCGTCAAGGAGTTCAAAGGACTGCCCCCCCGCTGGGAAATGGCTTGGTCGCCGTTCATTGACGGCGATAAACTCATCGTCATCCCCGGTGGTGACGGCGCCGCCGTTGCCGCCCTCAACAAGAATACCGGTGCCGCCATCTGGAAAGGCGGCGGCAGCGACAAACCGGGTTACGCCACGCCCGACGCCGCCACGCTCAACGGCGTGAAACAATACCTCGTCTTCACCGCCTGCAATCTCATCGGCGTCGAAGCTGCCACCGGCAAACTCCTCTGGCAGTTGCCGTGGAGAACCGACTGGGACGTCAACGCCGCCACGCCGCTCGTCATTGGCGACAAGATTTTCATCACCAGCAACTACAAACACGGCTGTGCCCTCGTCAGCGTTGCCGGCAACAAGCCCGCCATCGTGTGGGAGAGCAAGGAATTGCAGTGCCACTTCAACTCGCCGATTCTCTACGACAATCACATCTACGGCATCAGCAACGAGCTTGCCTGTCTCGACCCGCAAACCGGCAAGGCGCTCTGGAAACAACCCGGTTTCGAGAAAGGCGGTCTCGTCATCGCCGATGGCGTCATCATCGCCGTGGACGGCAAAGCGGGTGACGTCGTCATGGCCGAAGCCAGTCCGCGCGCCTACCGCGAACTCGGACGCATCAAACCGCTCGGCGCCCAAAGCTGGACCGCGCCCATCGTCGCCGACGGCAAACTCATCATCCGAAACAAGAACACTCTCGCCTGTCTCGCGCTGAAGTAAAATGTTCCTCCAGCTTCTACTCGCCGCAGCGTTTGCGTTCCGCGCCGACCCCGCGTTGACGGGTGTCACCACCAACGCGCTTCCGTCCCAACTCGCGCTGCGTTGGACCTTCAAGACCGGCGACGCCATCAAATCCTCGCCCGCCATCGCCGGTGATCGCGTCTTCATCGGCTCCGACGACGGCAAAGTGTACGCGCTCTCCCTCAAAACCGGCGACCTCGTCTGGTCGTATGCCACCAGCAACGCTGTCGAAGCCGCCCCGCTCGTCATGGATGGCACTGTCTTCATCGGCTCGACTGACGACAACCTTTACGCTCTCAACGCCGCCACCGGCACGTTGAAATGGAAATACGCGACCGACGCCAAAATCCCCGGCGCCGCAAATCATTTCGGCACGCGTATCCTCGTTGGCAGTCACGACAATCGCCTGCACTGCGTTGACGCCGGCACCGGCAAAGCCGTCTGGACTTTCGACACCTCCAACTACATCAACGGCGCGCCCGCCATCGCCGACGGCAAAATCGTCTTCGGTGGTTGCGACGGCCTCCTTCACGTCCTTGACCTCACCGGCAAAGAGCTCGCCGCCATCGAAGCCGGCGCCTACGTGCCCGGCTCCGTGGCAATTCGCGATGGCCAAGTGTTCGCCGGCCACTACGGCAGCGAAGTGATCTGCGCCGACCTCACTCGCACCAACATCCTCTGGCAATTCAAGGGCAGGGAAGCGTTCTTCTCTTCGCCCGCTGTCACCGACAAACTCGTTCTCATCGGCGGACGCGACAAACGTCTCCACTGTCTTGACCGTGCCACCGGCAAGGAACTCTGGGCCTTCCAAACCCGCGACGAAGTTGACTGTTCCCCCGTCGTCAGCGGCGACAAAGTCATCTTCGGCTCCGGCGATGGACGACTTTACCTCGTGAGCCTCGCCACCGGCAAAGAACTTTGGAGCTACGACATCGGCAAGCCAATCACCGGCTCGCCGGCGGTGGCTGACGGCCTTGTGGTAATTGGAGCCGAGGACGGTGTCGTGTACGCTTTCGGTCCAAAGCGGAGTCGTTGATGCGCATCCTGCAGCTAACGCCCGGCACCGGCAATTTTCATTGCGGCGGCTGCCTCCGCGACAACGCGCTCGTCCGCGCCCTTCGCGCCCGCGGCCACGATGTCCTCATGGTCCCGCTCTACCTGCCCATCGTCGCCGAAACCGCCCCCGAAACCGGCGACACACCGATCTTCCTCAGCGGCATCAGCGTCTTCCTCGAACGCAAACTCCGCGTCCCGCGCTGGCTCGACCGCGCGTTCAGCTCTGCCGCCATGCTCCGTTTTTGTTCCGGCTTCGCCCACCTGACCACCGCCAAGGACCTCGGCGAATCCGCCGTCGCCATGCTCACCGGCGCGCCACCCGAACTCGAACGTCTCCTCGAATGGCTTCGCACCGAACCGCGTTTCGACGTGATCTGCCTCTCTAACTCCCTTCTCACTGGCATGGCGCGCCGGCTGAAAGAGGAACTTCGCGCTCCGCTCGTCGCCACGATGCAAGGGGAAGACTCTTTCCTCGACGGCCTCACCGAACCGTACCGTTCCCGTTCGTGGGAACTGCTTGCCCAACGTTGTGCCGACGTGGATCGTTTCATCGCCGTCAGCCGTTACTTCGCCGACCTCATGCGCGCGCGTCTCAACCTGCCCGCCGACCGCATCAACGTCATCCACAACGGCATCGCACTCGAAGGATTTTCTCCTGCTGCCATGCCACCCAGCGTGCCGACCGTTGGTTTCCTCAGTCGGATGCACTACGGCAAAGGACTCGGCCTCCTCGCCGACGCCTTCGCCGAGCTGAACATACCCAACGCCCGTCTCCGCGTCGCCGGTGCCATGACCAACGCCGACAAACCGCTCGTCGCGAGCGTGCGCCGCAAACTCGGTAACCGCGTCGAGTTTCTTCCGAACATCGAACGCGACGCCAAGATCGCCTTCCTGCAAAGCCTCAATGTCCTTTCGGTCCCTACGCTCTACGCCGAAGCGTTTGGCCTCTACGTCCTCGAATCGCTCGCCTGCGCCGTTCCCGTCGTCCAACCGCGACACGGAGCATTTCCGGAACTCATCGCCGCCACCGGCGGCGGCCTCCTCTGCGACCCCAACGACGCCCATTCCCTCGCCGCCGCCCTTCGCGAACTCCTCACCGACACGGAACGGGCTCGCCGCCTCGGCCAAGCCGGCCGTGGGACCGTGCGCGAGAACTTCAGCGTCGAGAAGATGGCGCAACGCATCGAAGCTGTTCTCGCCTCAGCGCGATAGCGCCGTTTTCGCAAAACCAGCCCCGCTCGCCCTTTGCCACATCAGTGTCATAGCTATGACACTGATGTGGCAAAGACGGAAACGCTGGAAAAAATCACCGGCCATGTCAGAATCCGATTGTTAATGAGCGACTATCGCCAGCCAGGACCACGACCGGACCCGATGTTCGACAACCCGGACTTCGCGACCGCGACGATGCGCGTGCTGATCGTCCGGCTCTCACCGTTCCGCGACGTTGACCGCTCGATCTCGCATCTGTTCCTCTTTGACGCCGTCCGACGGGCCGAGCCGCGCGCCTACATTGACTTCACGTTCTTCCCACTTCTCACGGGTATCCAATCGTGGCGACCCGCCAAGGACTTCGATCTCATTCTCGTCTCCAACTCGTTCGCGCTGGAAATGCTAAATCTGCCGTATCTGCTTCGTCATTCTGGCTGGCCGGTCCTCGCCAGCGAACGCGCGGGAAAATTTCCGCCGGTCATCCTCGGCGGTTCCAACGCCAGCGCCGCGCAATCGCTCGCGCCGTTCGTGGACGGCATCTTCGTCGGCGAAGCCGAGGAAGCCATCGCTGACGTCGTGGCAACACGCCGCGTGAAACCTGGCCGTGTGAAACTCATGCGTGCGCGCGCTGACCTTCTGCCGCTGCGTTATCCGATCCTCAACAGCCCCGAAGCCGGTACTGCGCGCCTCCAAATCACTTACGGCTGCCCGTTCACCTGCTCGTTCTGTTTCGAGGGTTTTGATCGCAAGCCCTACCGCGAGATTCCCGCCGACGATTTGATCGCCCACGCCCGACGCCTGAAGCAACACGTCGGCTGCGAGGAGATTGACCTCACCAGCTTCAATTTCAACACGCACACCGACATCGCCAAACTCATCATCCAATTGAACCGCATCTTCGACCGCGTCAGCTTCAAGAGCCAGCGCGTGGACATCCTCGCGCAAACACCGTGGCTGCTTCCGCTGGAGATCGCCGCCGATAAACGCAGCTTCACCCTCGGTATCGAGGGCATCAGCGAACGCCTCCGCGCCTTCCTGAACAAATCGCTCGCCACCGCCGACATCCGCACCGTGCTCTCCGCTTTGCTGCGCGAACGCATCCGCGAGATCAAACTCTTCTACATCCTCACCGGCCACGAGACCGACGCCGATCTCGTTGAATTCCGCGAATTCGTCCGCTGGCTGAAAGAGAAACGCCGGGCCGCGAATCCATCGCTGCGCGTCGTCTTCAGCGCCGGTTTTCTCGCGCGGATGCCGGGCACGCCGTTGGAACACGACCGGCTTCTCCTCGACGAGTCCGACTTCAAACCAATCCTCGGCCCGGTGAAGTCCGCCTGCGAGACCAACAACTTCGAGTTCCGTCTCGCCGCGCCGTGGACCGACTACGCCGCGGCGCAAGTGTTGGCACTCGGCGGCAAAATCAACCCCGATGCGGACATCTGCTACGACACCGCGCTGTCTCCGTCTGCGTGGGAACAAATCAAAACGTGGCAACAGCCTCATGTCGCGCACCTCAAACCCATTCGCCCTACGAAACCCGCCATCCGACGTCTTCGTCCGCCGGAGGATTTGCCGTCGTTCCGCGACCTGATGGCGCGCAAGGCCCGGCTGAAACCGTTCTTCGTCCGTCTTCGCGTCCCGCCCAAGTGGTCCGGCGCAACCGCCGAATCGCTCAACGCCCGGATGTTCGCGCGCCTGCTCCAGCAACGCCCTGAACTCACCGACAACCTTCTCTCCGTTCGCGAGGCCACATTCACCCCGCGCCGCTGGCAGGTTACCGGCGAAACCGTGTTTGCGCTCAAGGCGTGGAACAATTTCGGCGATGCCATTGAGACCAACGAATTCCGGCAAGCCACCGTCGAGCTTCGGCGGCCCGGCATCGGCGCCCGCGTGCAGGAATGGCTCCGCGCCGAGCGACTCGCGTTCAGCGCGCGACGCGACGGTAACGGTTACCGTCTCGAACTCTCCGCCGAGGCCCGCAAGAAGCGAATCGTGTTCGACGCCCATGTCGAAACCGATTCCGCCCAGCTCACCATCGGTCCGAAGTGCCGGTTTGACCTCGGGCAGATCCACGTCACGGCACTGGAACTCTGAGCGGTGACAGGTTATTCTGTCGCCATGCTCCTCGAACTCCAACACGTTCACAAGAGTTACGCATCGCCGCCGGTCGAAGTGCTGCGCGACATCAACTTCCAACTCGCTGACGGCGAAGCTGTCGCCATCATTGGGCCGAGCGGTTCCGGCAAGAGCACGCTGCTGAACATCCTCGGCGCGCTTGACCGTCCGACGCAAGGCAAAGCTCTCTTCGATGGCCGCGACCTCACCACGTTGACGGAATCGGAACTCGCCGCTATCCGCAACCGACAAGTTGGTTTCATCTTCCAACTCCACCATCTTCTTCCGCAATGCACCGTGCTGGAGAACGTCTTGATCCCGACACTCGCCGGCACGCCCGATGCGACCGCGCGCGAACGTGCCGAGCGATTGTTGGAACGTGTCGGATTGAAGCCGCGCCTTGCACATCGTCCCGGCCAGCTTTCCGGCGGCGAATGTCAGCGCGTTGCCGTTGCTCGCGCGCTGATCAACCAGCCGAAGCTCCTGCTCGCCGACGAACCGACCGGCGCGCTCGACCACGCCAACGCCACGGGCCTCGGCCAACTCCTCATCGAACTGAACAAGGAACAAGGAGTCGCACTCGTTGTCGTGACGCATTCATTGGAACTGGCGAAGAAACTGACGCGCCGGATGGAATTGAAAGATGGAACCCTGCACGCTACCCCGTAGCCGCACCCTTTATGGGTGCGCGAACGAACGCAGGCGTAAAGCCTGCGGCTACAGCGCATGAACATCCCGATTCTCATCTTTCGCAGCCTGCGGTTTTACTGGCGGACGCACCTCGGCGTCCTCGCTGGTGTGGCGGTGACGTGTGCGATTCTCACCGGCGCGCTCGTTGTCGGCGACTCGGTGCGGTTCAGCCTCCGTCAACTTGCGCTGGCGCGGCTTGGTCGCGTGACGCACGCGATTGCTACCGGCGACCGGTTCTTTCGCGAGAAACTCGCCGACGAGACTGGCGCGGCACCGGTGTTGATGGTGCGCGGCACGGTGTCGGGGCGGGCCAACGACGTGCAGGTCGTTGGCGTGGACGAACGATTCTGGCGGCTGGGTGCGACGAGAATCTTCGACGGTTTCGTGCTGAACAAGCGACTCGCGACGCATCTCGGCACGAAGGTTGGCGACGACATTGTGGTGCGTGTGGAACCGCCGTCGTGGGTGCCTCGCGACGCTCCGCTCTCCGGCAAGGCCGACAAAACGGTGGCGATTCGGGGTCGCGTCAGCGCGATTGCTGGTCGCCGGGATTTTGGGCGTTTTAGTTTGCAGGCGAACCAAGTGCCGCCGTACACGATGTTCGTTCCGCTGACGCTTTTGCAGAAAGAACTCAAGCGCGTTGGCCAAGTGAACGTGTTGCTGGCGGAGAAAAATGTTCCGGACATGTTCCGGCTGTGGACGTTGACGGATTCGGAGCTGGTTTTCACCAACGGCCTGCTCAGCACATCGCGCGTTTTCCTCGATCCGAGCATCAAAGCGGCGGGCGACGGCGTGTTGACTTACTTTGCGAATGAAATCCGCCTCGGCGACAAGGCGACGCCGTATTCGTTCGTCACCGCTTTCGGCAACGAGGACGGGATCACCATCAACTCGTGGCTCGCCGGCAACCTCGGCGCGAAAGTCGGCGACGAGTTGGCGCTACGCTATTACGCCATCGGCGAGCGCCGCGAGTTGCGCGAGGAGTCGGCGAAGTTCCGTGTCAGCCGAATCATCCCGATACAGAAGGATGATTCGTGGATGCCGCCGTTTCCGGGATTGGCGGACGTGGAGGATTGCCGGAAGTGGGAACCCGGAATTCCGATTGCGTTGGAGCGGATTCGCCCAAAGGACGAGGCGTACTGGAAACAATATCGCGGCACGCCGAAGGCATTCATCTCTCTGGCGGCAGGACAGAAGTTGTGGTCGAACCGGTTTGGGAACCTGACGGCAATTCGTCTTTCCGAGCCGGTTGAGAAGCTGAAGCTGGAGCCGCCATCGTGGGTGCCGGTGCGGGAGCTGGCATTGAAAGCGAGCAACGAGTCGCAGGACTTCGGGCAACTGTTCATCGGGTTCAGTTTCTTCCTAATCGCGGCGGCGTTGTTGCTGACGGCGATGCTTTTCGTGTTCAACCTCGAACAGCGTCGTGAGGAAATCGGTTTGTTGCGGGCGCTCGGTTTTCCGCCGGGACTGGTTCGACGGCTCACACTGGCGGAAGGCGGCGCGCTTGCGTTGCTCGGCACGGTCGTCGGCGTGGCGGCGGGCGTGGCGTACACGAGATTGACATTGCTCGGTCTGCAGACGGTCTGGCGCGGAGCGGTCGGCACGATGAGTTTCCAGTACCACGCCGAGGCGGCGACGCTGGCTATCGGCGCGGTGTCGAGCTTGGCGGTGGCGTCGGGAACAATGTGGTGGGTGCAACGGCGCCAGATGTCGCGCACGCCGGTGGAATTGATGATACCTAGTACTACTAGGCATCATGGTTTTGGCTTATGGGGTTGTTTGGCGGCGTTTGTGGCGGCGGTGGCGTTGTTGCCATTGGGGAATGCGGGAGCGTTTTTCGGAGCGGGAGCATGTTTGCTGGTGGCTGGCGTCGGGTTCAGTGATTGGTTGCTGCGGCGGTTGGAGAACACGGCGAGCCTCGGTCTGCGCAACGCGGCGCGGAGCCGGGGCCGGAGTTTGACGATTATCGCGGTGCTGGCGAGTGGTGCATTTCTGTTGGTGGCGGTGAACGCGTTTCACCAAGACCCGCAGCAGAACGCGCCGGGCACGGGCGGGTTCGCTTGGTACGCGGAAACGACCGCGCCGGTGTATGAGCAATTGCCGGGTGTGGTCGCGATGCGGGTGCGCGACGGCGATGATGCGAGTTGCCTGAACTTGAATCGGGCGCAGCAGCCGCGCTTGCTCGGCGTGAGGCCGGAAGAATTGGCGAAGCGGAAAGCATTCGGCGGGAAGTGGGAGTCGCTGGACCAGCGCGGTGAGACGGTGCCGGCGATTGGAGACGAGGCGACGGTGAAGTGGGCGCTTGGAAAGAAGATCGGGGACACACTGACGTACATGGACGAACATGGACGAACATTTCCATTGCGGATTGTCGGTGTGCTGGCGAGTTCGATCTTGCAGGGCAGTCTGGTGATCTCGGAGCGGAACTTTATCGAGAAGTTCCCGTCGGCGTCGGGTTACCGGGTGTTCTTGATGGACGCGATGACGGAAGGATTGGCGCGGTCGCTGGAGGACAAAGGTTTCGAGGCGGTGCCGGCGCGGCGTCGGCTGGCGGAGTTTTCGCAGGTGGAGAACACGTATCTTGGAATTTTTCAGACGCTCGGCGGGCTGGGGCTGTTGCTCGGCAGCATCGGACTGGCGATTGTTGTTTTGCGGAACGTGATGGAGCGTCGCAGCGAACTGGCGTTGTTGCAGGCGGTCGGGTTTGAGCGGCGGAAACTTCAATGGCTCGTGTTGAGCGAGCATTGGTTGCTCGTGTTGCTTAGCGTGGCGCTGGGCACGGGCGCGGCACTGGTGGCCGTCTGGCCGCAACGCGCCCACGGTGTGCCGGTATTGACGCTGGCGTTGCTGGCGGCCGGCGGGTTATTCTGGAGTTGGCTGGCGGCGGCGGTGGCGTTGCGCGGGCCGTTGTTGCCGGCATTGCGGAATGAGTAAATGATCGTCCAGATGGCCAAACGAACGCTGTCCAACACCGACCTCCGGTTGTTGTGGAAGTTTGCCTTCAACTTCGGCGTGAAAGGGATGCTCTCGGTGCAGCGGTTCAAGCGTCGGATCAAACGCGGCATCTGGTTCCCGCCGTTCCTGTACATCTCGATCACCAGCGCCTGCAATTTGCGCTGCACGGGTTGCTGGGCCGACGTGACCGCGCCGCCGCGGCATCTCGACCTCGACGACCTGAACCGGCTCATCACCGGCGCGCGCCGGCACGGCAACAGTTTCTTCGGCATCCTCGGCGGCGAACCGTTCCTGCACCCGCAACTGTTCGACCTGCTCGCGGCGCACCCGGACTGTTACTTCCAACTGTTCACCAACGGCCAGTTCCTCACCGACGAGACCGCCGCCCGTCTCCGCGCCCTCGGCAACGTGACGCCGTTGATCAGCGTCGAAGGCAACGAAGCCGTCAGCGACGAGCGCCGTGGCCGCAGCAACGTCTATTCGCACACGATGCGCGGTTTGGAAGCGTGCGTGCGGCACCGTCTGATTACCGGCGTGGCGACCAGCCTTTGCCAGAGCAACATCGCCGACTTGCTCACCGAAGCGTGGCTTGACGAATTGATCCGGCGCGGCGTGACGTACGTTTGGTTCTACACCTACCGTCCCGTCGGCCCGCAACCGGCGCCGGAACTGGCGTTGACGCCGGAGCAGGTCTTGCGGGTCCGGCGGTTCTGCGTCGAGATGCGCAAACGCAAACCGATCGGCATCGTGGACGCCTACTGGGACGACCAAGGCCACGCGCTCTGCCCGGCGGTGATCGGCATCAGCCATCACATCGGCCCCGGCGGCGACATCGAGCCGTGCCCGATCATCCAATTTGCCGGTGTGAAGATCACCGACAACGCCGGCGACATCTTCAAGACGATGACCGAAGCAAGATACTTGGCAGACTTCCGCAAGACGGTCGCGAGCGCGACGCGCGGCTGCGTCGTGCTGGAACGGCCGGACCTCTTGCGGGAACTGGTGGAGAAGCACAACTTGCGCGACACGACCGCTCGCCAGACCGCGCTGGCGGAGTTGGCGGCGATGAAGCCGCGGACCAGCCAGCACAATCCCGCCAACGAAATCCCCGAGGAACACTGGGCCTACCGCTTCGCCAAAAAACACTGGTTCTTCGGTTTCGGAGCATACTCGTGACGGACAATCCACAAGGCGTCGTGACCGACCTCGGCAACTCGCTCTCGTACAGCCGCTGCAAGTTCTCCACGACGCTGCCGAAAGCTTACCGGTACACCGCCGCACATTACTGGCTCGCGTCGGC
>CAZNOK010000117.1:0-15796 GCA_964574605.1 uncultured Verrucomicrobiota bacterium | reverse complement strand
TGCGTGGCCTTCCCGCGAAGATCCCGGAGGCGTGCCCTGCGCCGCGCGGCGCAGGCGTCGAGATACAACGAGCGCCAGCGCGGATCGCGCGCGGCGACTTCCCCGCCAGTCAGTTCATCCAGCCGCTGCCACAACATCTTTACCTTGGGATCGTTGTTGGGAACCCGTCCCAAAACCTTCTGCACCATGGAGCTTTCTTTCTCACAGTCGTCGGCTGACGTGAACACGCGGGCAATGTCGAGTCCCGCATCCTGATAGAGCCAGTCGCGCTCCAGACGGTGGCGTGGAAACGCGACGTTCGTCGGGTTCTTGACCGGATAATCGCCGGGACGGGTGTCATAGCAAGTGACTTCCGCAATCTGGATGTTCAAGTTCTTCCCGTCGCCCGCCGTCGGAAGCCCCACCTTGCGACACCAAGGGATCTGCGACTCAGACATCCACGGACCCGGGTAACGCTTCTGGTAGGAATCGTTCACCCGCACCTTCAGGTAGCGAGTCGTAACTGGCTGCCATTCCGCAAAGGCAGAGTTCGAGTTCGACGTTGCAGGCAACTCTTGATTTTCCACCAGTGGTTTGGTTTGCTTCTGGCCCTGCGCGTCAGTACAGGCGAAAACGCTCACGTTTTTCGCCAGCACATAGACCCAAGCGTTGCGCGCCACAAAACGCATTCCGCAAACCGTTCGTTCCGCTCCCAGATCGAGCACGAAAGTGGCTGTCACGGGTGCGGCTGCCTTCGGGGGATAGACCGTCGTGTCCTTGCCCGTGCGCGTGTCGTCCAGCAGACAGGCGTAGGTGCCCAAGTCACCGTCAATCATCTTTTCGGGCGCATACTTCCCCGGTGGTTTTGGGTACCACTCTGCATCGGTCCACACGGCGACCGGTCGGAACTCGGCCGCCGCCAGCGGCCAAACGAACAAAACCAGCGACAAGACAAGTTGCACAGCTTTCGTTCGTGCCCCCATTGCAAGCATCGCACAAACCGATAGGATGAAAACGGTCGGTCTCAACGCTTGGCCGCCGGGGCGCCGCCGGCTTTGATGCTGAAGTCGTCGTAATGCACGTCCACTGGGGTTGTCGTCAAACTAACCAGCGTCTTGTGGTCATGGCCGACGCCCTCGGACTGGAACGTGCCCACTACTTTCCCGTCGAGGCTGACCTCGATGTTGTCGCCTTTCGTCTGGATCAACAGCGTGTGCCAACTTTGCAGCGTCAGTTTCACCGGCAGGCGTTTGCTCTTGGTGAGCAGCAACGCTTTGTCGGCCTCGCTGAGTCCTGCGGCAGATTTCCGCTTCTCGTAGAGGTCGTTCCGAAAATTGCCAGTCTTCGCGTCGGCGATGGTCACCGACGCCGGACTGACGCTCACGCTACAAATGTGACCGGCGTGTGAGCCTTTGTAATCTTTGTCATCAAACCAGACGTTGAAGCTCTTTGCCTTTGCGCTGACAAACCGAACCTTGACCGATACCGCCAGATCGCGTTCGGGCGAGAACCGCACGCTATCCACAGCCGAGTGGTCGGACTTCTCCGGCGTGATGCCGATGAGAACGCCGTCCTTGACGACGCTGGCACTCTTGTAATGTCCCCAGCGCGGCCCGAAGCCGTTGCCGGAGAAGTCGTCTGAGAAGATGACGCGATTGTAGTAGCCGGTTGGCTCAGCAGCGAACGCGGCAGTAGCGATGAACGAGATGAGGAGAACGAGAGATGATTTCATGGCGGCTGTATAAGGCAGTAGGTTGAACGTTTGCAATCGCAAAACCTTTGCCCTTGCGAAGCAATGTCCGCGCGCTACACTGGCAACGTGCAAATAAACCGTCGCCAGTTCATCGCTTGCTGCTGTACATCCATCGGTGGTTTTGCGTTCGCCGCCAGAGAAACGCGACTTCTGGTCGGCGTTGCCAAACGACGGGTCACGCCACCGCTTTGGGTTCCGTTCCTGACTTCTTCTGGCAAAGGCACGCACGCGCCGTTTCAAGGCGTCCACGATGATCTGTTTGCGCGCGCGCTTGTCCTCGACGATGGACGCGATGCCATCGCTGTTCTTGCCGTGGACTCGATTGGCTATGACAACGCCATCCTCGGGCTCGGCCGCGATTTCACCGGCGAACTGCGTCGCAAAATCGCAGCGTCCACGACGCTCAAACCCGACACGGTGATGCTCGCGGCTACGCACTCACACTCCACACCGGAGACCATCGGCCTGACGCCGTTCCGCGACGTGCGCGGCGTGCCGGAGTGGCTGGAGAAACATCTCGACGACCTCGCGGCCACAGTCATCGAAGCGTGGCGTAATCGCGTGCCGGCCCGCGCCCGCGCCGGCGTCACCAAGGTGGAAGGTGTTGCGCGTAACCGGCGCATCCGTTTGCGCGACGGGAAGGAAAGCCGACGCGGACCGCTGCCGGCGCCGGCAGATGTCGCTGTCCCGTACCAGATGGACGAGGATTTTAACATTCTCCACTTCGAGCGCGAGAACGACAAGCCGCTCGCGACGCTGCTCAACTACACGGCGCATCCGGTCGTGGCGATGTTGTTGCCTCAGGTCTCTGCCGACTATCCCGGCGCGGCGACGGCGCTCGTCGAGCGCGAACTGCCCGGTTCCGTCTGCCTTTTCACCAACGGCTGTTGCGGGAACATCAACACGGTCCAAGTCGCCACCAACTTTGACGACGTGCAAACCATCGGCGAGACGCTCGGCCGCGCCGCACTCGACAAGCTTCGTGACCTGAAACCGCTTTCCGAAACGGTGATCGTCCATCGTTCCGACGGAGTGACGCTCGACGGGCGCGAAGCTCCGCTCCGCGCGGAAGTGCAGGCGATGCGGGTCGGGCCGGTGAGTTGGGTCTCGTTGCCGGGAGAGCCGTTTGTCGAGACTGGTCTCGCGTTGAAGAAGGTGGGGGCAACGTTTGTGGTGGGTTACGCGAATGGCTGGCTTGGTTATTTTCCGATTCGTCGCGCGTACGACGAGGGCGGCTACGAGGCGATGCCCGGCCCGTGGAGTCGCATCGCCCCCGGCAGTGCGGAACGATTGGAATCTGCTGCCGTTGAGTGTTTGCGTGCTGTTAGCAACGGCACAGGCATCATCCATTGATTGCGAACGCTGCGCCCAAGTTCGCAATCAAATCGCTCGTCAGCATCGAGCGCATTCCGCATCGTTCGCAGGCGATGTCGCCGGCCACGCCGTGCACGAACACGCCGGCCCGCGCCGCGTCCAGCGCCGGCAAACCTTGCGCCAGCAACGCGCCGATGATTCCTGTCAACGCGTCGCCGATTCCGCCCTTCGCCATGCCGGGATTACCCGTCAGGTTCACCCACAAGCGGTTTGACGAATCCGTCACGATTGTGCCCGCGCCTTTCAACGCCAGCACCACGTCGTGTTCGCGCACAAACTGTCGCGCCACTTCCCAACGATGTGCCTGCACATCGCGCACTGGCATACTGCAGAGCCGGGACATCTCGCCCGGATGCGGCGTCAACACCAGCGGCACACCCACCGTGTTCAACAACGAAATATTCCGCGCCAATGCATTCAACCCGTCGGCGTCCACCACCGTCGGATGCGGACAACTCGAAATCCAGTCCAGCACTGACCGTTGCGTTTCGGGCGCTTGGCCCAGTCCCGGTCCCAGCGCCACCGCGTCGTAATCGGCCAGCGACCCAAGCCGGTCCAACGGTCGCGGCATCACTTCCGGCGGACAATTCGCCGCCACAATCGGATAGACATCGCGCGGCACGGCCAGCGTCACCAATCCCACGCCCGACCGCGCTGCCGCGTGCGCGCACAACACCGGCGCGCCCGTGTAGCCTTCGCTCCCCGCGATCACCAGCAGATGACCGTAGTCGCCTTTGTGCGTTGTCCGACGGCGCTGAGGCAACAATGCGCATACGTCCGTTGCCGTCAACAACTCCACGTCCGATGGGATCTCCGTGACCAATTCCGGCGGGAACCCGATGTCGGCGACTTCAATCGCGCCGACCCAATCCGTCGCCGTCGGACGGAGCAGACCGATCTTCGGCAGGCCCATCGTCACCGTCACGTCCGCGCGTACACAAACGCCGTGCACCTCGCCCGTATCGCTATCGAGTCCCGACGGCAAGTCAATCGCAATCACCTTTGCCGGTTGTTCATTGACCCAACGGATCGCAGACGCCACCGGTTCTCGAACGTCGCCCGTCAACCCGGTGCCGAGCAGTCCATCCACAATGACTTCCGCCGACAGTTGATCGAGTTTTGGAAGTTCCAACACAGGCACGTTGCCGAGTTGCTGGAAATGCGCGAGCGGATCGCCGCTGAGTTCGTTGCGCCGGCAGAAGAGCGCCAATGTTGGCTCGCAGCCCATCGCCGCGAGATGACGCGCCGCCACGATCGCGTCGCCGCCGTTGTTGCCTTTGCCCGCCAGCAGCAGCACGCGTTTACCTGGCGACGCCGCTTTGCACGCGACTGCCAATCCCGCCCGGTCCATCAACACCTTGCCCGGCGTGCCCGCTTCCATCGTGCGCCGATCCAGTGCCCGGATTTGTTCCGTGGTGACAGCCTTCATACCTGTCAGTCTATCAATTCTGGCGCGAAAAGCTACTTCTTCGGCTTCAGCAGGTTGTCGAGCTTCGCGAACGGGTCGGCCATCCGCGCCGGTTCGCTTACTTCGCGTGCCTCGGACTCGAAATACCCGGCGAGCTTGTACTTCTCGTGCTCGTGGTCGTGACAGTAGATGCAGAGCAGTTCCCAATTGCTGCCGTCGGGCGGATTGTTCTCGTGGTTGTGGTCCTTGTGATGGACCGTCAACTCCGGCAGGCGCTTGCCGGAGAACTCGCGTCCGCAACTGGCGCAGACGTGCGGGAACAAACGAAGCGCCCGTTCGCGATAGCCCTTTTGCCGTTCCTCGATCTCGCGGCGGAGCTTGGCGAGTTTTTCGGCGGGGGTCATTTCTTGGCGAGGCAGTAGAGGTTCTTGCCGGTGCGGATGAAGAGTTGGCCTTGCGCGGCAACCATGCTGGAACGACAGGGCGGTTCGGCAATCTTGAAGGTCGAGAGAATTTTGAAGGCGTCGCCAGCTTCGAGAACGAAGACGGTTCCTTTTTCACTGATGCAGTAGATCTTGCCGTCAGCGCCGGTCGGCGAGGCGCGGAAGAGGTCGCCAGAGACTTCGAGTTTGCCTTGCCAGCGGATCGCGCCGGTTTGGTGGTTCACTTGGGCAAAAGTCTGACGGTCGCCGTCGAGCACGAAGAGTCTGCCTCGGTAGAACAACGGCGTGCAGACGTCGGGCATGATGCTGTCGAGTTCCCACGCAAGTTTGCCGTCGCGGAACGCGATCAACGCGTTGCGCCGGGGGCGGCAGATGATGATGGCGCCGTCAGCGACGACGGGGGATGGAACCATCCGGAACACATTGCTGTGTTTGGGGTTCAAGCCGGCGCAACGCCAGAGTTCGACGCCGGTGGCGGCATTGTTGGCGGTGAGGTAGTCAGCGCCGATGGCGAGGATCTCGTCGCCGTTTGGAATCGGCGTGGTGTAGGCCTCCATGGATTCGTCAATGGCGTCGGTGTTACGGAGTTGACGCCAGCGGTCTTTACCGGTGAGGGGATCGAGGCAGAGCAGAAAGGATTCGTGGGAAGGTTTACCGTCGAGAGCGTGTTTGTAGTTCGGCGGATTATGCTGGAGGACTGGGATGTAGAGGCCACCTTTGTAGAGCAACGGGCTGCCGCCGTACAACCACATGATCGCAAACTTGCCGTAGTCTTTCGCAAGGTCGCGTTTCCAGACGACCTTGCCGTTCATGTCGAGCGCGGCAACGATGCCGGTGCCATACATGATCCAGACGCGTTGGCCGTCGGTGACGGGCGATGGCGACGCCATGTTGTTGTGGCCTTTGGCAAAATCGCCATCGCCGATTTTCTTTTGCCAGCGGATTTTGCCGGTGCGACGGTCGAGGCAGAGGAGGTTCAGGTTTTTCGCGTCATCGGGGCTGGAGACGAAAACGTTGTCGCCCCAGACGGCCGGCGTCGCGCCGCTGAAACCGGGCAGTGGCGCGACCCATGCGATGCGCTCGCTGGTTGTCGGCAGGCCGGTCTCGGTGGTCGAGCCGTTGAAGAACGGGCCGCGCCACTGCGGCCAGTTCTCGGCGCACAACGGCGCGGCGACGAGGCACAACAACAACGCGAAACGTCTCATGTTACTTGGCGAGTTCGGCGCAGGTCTTGTCGAAGAACTCGACGCACTTGCCGACGTTCACCATCAACTCCTCGACGGTGCCACGCTCATACTCGATGGAGAGGTAGCCTTTGAATCCCTGGCGCTTCAACTCGGCGAGCATTCCCTTGGCGTTGCAGACGCCTTCGCCGAAGGGAACGTCGTGCTTCTCGGTGTTGAGGTCTTTGAAGTGGAGGCTCTCGATGCGACCTTCGAGTTGTTTCATGGTGGCGATCGGGTCGCGGTCGGCGCGGTATTGGTGGCCGGTGTCGTCGCAGGAGCCGATGAGTTTGTTGAAGGATTTGCAGGCTTCGAGGACTTTGTCGGGCGGCCAGCTCTTCGGGTGATTGTGGAGCGCGAAGCGGATGCCGAATTCCTTGGTGAGCTTGTCGTGAACTTCATTCGGCACGGTCTCGGTGACGAGCACTTCGATGCCCATTTTCTTGGCCCACTCGAACTGCTTGCGCGCGCCGGCTTCGTCGGTCGGCACGGGGGCGACGCCGTAGGCGACGAGACGGAGGCCGCCAGCGTCCTTGAGTTTCTTCAGGATTCTGGCGGCGGTCTCGTCGGACATGTTGCAGGTGGTGGTTTCCTTCGAGCCGGGTTCGAGTTTCTGGCCGGGATAGATTTCGAGATACTTGATGCCGAGCGCGGCGGCCTTGTCAACGGTCTCCATGAACGACAGCGCGCGGAAGCTGTAGCACTGGAGGGCGAGCTTGAGGCCGAGTTTCTCCGGGCCGGATTGTTGTGTGCAACTGCAACAGCCGGCGGCGAGCATCAATGCGGCGGCGAGGGCGGATTTCATTTTTTCTCCTTTGTTGGTTCGGTGACCCAGTCGTCGGTGCGGAACGGCGACGCGGGAATGCCTTCTTTGTTGCAGAGGTTGCATTCGGGATTATTGGCCCAAGCGTAGCGGACGGCAACTGGATTCTTCACGGCGTCGCTCCCAACGACAATGCTGTTGCCGTCAATCTTTGCGTTGGCCCAGACGAACTTCTTGTCGGCCCCGGCGATGGAGAAGCCAGTGAGCCGGTCTACCGGAACAAAACCGGAACCTGTGTTCTTGAATTGAAGGCGGATTTTGTCGCGCTCGATCTTCATCGAACTGTAGGTCGGGCCGGAGAAGACGATGTTCTTGCCGTAGGTCATCTTCTGCGCGGCGAGCGCGAGGCGTTTGCCGACGTCGGCTTTATTGCGGGGATGGATGTCGCCGGCGTCGCCGATGTCAATCGTGACGGCTTGGCCGGTGTTGGGGAGTTTGAGCGTCATCGCCTGCGCTTCGCGAAGGCCGGGCCAGCCGCCTTCGGACTGGGTCGGTTCGGTTTCGCGTTTCATATAGTTGGCGAGTTGGACGAAAAGGAACGGAAACTCGCCGCAACTCCACGCGCGCCGCCAGTCTTTGATCATCGCGGGGAAGAGAACCTGATACTGCTTTGGGTTGCCGGCATTGGCTTCGCCTTGATACCAGATGGCGCCCTTGATCGCGAACGGCAGAAGCGGCTGGATCATGGCGTTGTAGAGCACGGTCGGCGCGCCGGGGTTTTCCTTCGGTGAACGCGGCTGACGCCATTTCGGCAGTGTTGGCGGTTGCTTGCCGGCGGTTTTGGCGTCGGCGACAGCCTTACGGTGCTTTGCCAGCGCGGCCTCGTGGGCTTTCTTCCATTTTGGAAGCGTTTCGTTTTGGAATTTCTTTTCGAGTTCGTCGAGGTTGGCGGCGGTGGCCTGGAAGCTCTTCACGTACGCATCGAGTGTCGGTTCGCTCTGCAATCCTTGCAGGCTCGTCCACGCCTGAGCGGGCGTGCCGCCCCACGAGGTGTTGATCAGACCGATGGGAACGCCGGTGGCGGCGTGGATGTCGCGTCCGAAGAAATAACCGACAGCGGTAAACGTCTTGGCGGTTTCGGGTGTGCACTCGACCCATTTGCCTTCGCAGGTTGGTTGCGGCGCAAACGCGATCACGCGCGGAACAGTGTAGAGTCGAATCTTGGGATGGTTCGCCTTCGGGATCACTTGGTCGGCATCGTGGGCGCGTTCGAGCGTGAAACCCATGTTGGACTGGCCGGAGCAGACCCACACGTCGCCGACGAGGATGTTCTTCAGAACGGTCGTGCCGATGGTCATCGCGAATGGGCCGCCGGCTTCGAGAGGGCGCAGCGTGACTTTCCAGTGGCCGTCCTTGGCGACGGTCGAGACCTTCTGGTTCTGGAATGTGACGGTGACGCTTTCACCGTCAGCAGCCGTGCCGGTGACAGGCAACGGCACGCCGCGCTGAAGCACGGCGTTGTCGGTAAATGTGCAGTGGGGTTTGACCGCAGCGGAGGCGGACGTGACGGCGGCCGCGACCATGGCAGCCACGAGGAGAAAGAATGTGTTTTTCATTCGCGTAACAGACGTTGCCGTAGTTGCTTTACTTCATTCGTATTCGTATTTCGAAAACCACGGGTCGCGGGTCCGCTTCTGATACGCTTTCAAGCGCTCCGCCAAATCATCAAGGACCTGTCTGCACTGCTGCCGGTCGGCGAGGTTGACCAGTTCCTCGGGATCGTTCTGCAAATCGTAGAGTTCGTAGCGGGGACGATAGGCGTAGTCGGCCATGCGGCGTTTGCCGTAGAGGCTGTCGCCGCTCTTGAGAGCGGCTTGCCAAGTCGCCGAGGCGTACAGGTCGCTCGCAAACGGATAGGGGAGCTGGTGCGCGATGTTCAGAATCAGCTTGTAGCGATCGGTGCGGATGACGCGCATCGGGTAATACATCTGGATCTCGTGGAACTGGTGCGAGGCATAAACCACATCCCAACCGGGCGGTGTGTCGCCGTTGAGCGTGGGCAGGAAGGAGCGCCCGTGGAACTCGTATTTCACCAGTGGTTTCTTTTTGGCTGGCCGGGCGATGCCGGAGCCGGTCTCCGGGTCGCCTTTCAGCAACGGCGGCGCCATCACTTCCTTCACGCCGGCGATGTCAAGAATGGTGGGCGTGAAGTCCACCCAGGAAATCATCGCGTCGCTGACCACGCCGCGTTTGGTCTGGTCGGGACTGCGGACGACCAGTGGCAGACGCATGCCCGGCTCATACAGTGTGGTCTTGGCGCCGGGCCACGGTTTGCCGTTGTCGGATCCGAAGAGGATGACCGTGTTGTCGTACTGGCCGGTCTCCTTGAGGATTTCGACAAGACGCGCCAAGCCCGCATCGGTGCGCGAGATGGCCTGATAATACTGCGCCAGCTCAGCCCGGCACGCCGGTGAATCGGGCAAGTGCGCTGGGACGGTGAGTTTCGCCTCATCGTATTTCACGTCATTGATTTCCGGATAGGCGATGTGATTGCCAAACGGATTTGGTTTAAGCGGATGGTCCTTGAGAACGCCACCGGACCGATGCGGCGTAAACGTGCAAAAGTAGAGGAAAAACGGCGTCCCCTTCTCAGCGATGAATGCCTTGGCTTCGTTGGCCAAGCCAACGGGATTCCAGCCGTTACCCGGCAGGGCCACATCGAAATGATAGACCGCCTCGGGTGCGAGGTGATACTTACCGATGCGCGCCGTGCGATAACCGTGGCGCGTGAGGATGACCGGCAGACTCTGCACACTGCTGAACGTGCCGAAGTGGTGTTCCGCGTGCGCGTGGCCGTAATGGCCAGTGGCGTGATTCTGCAGGCCACTGAGAATCACCGAGCGGCTGGCGCTGCAACTGGCCGTTGTGCAGAAAGCATAACGATAGCGCGCGCCTTCGCGCGCAAGCTGATCGAGCGCGGGCGTCTTCACCTCCGCATTCCCGTAACAACCGGCGTCCTGTCCCATGTCGTCAGCAATGAACAGCACGACATTGCGCGGCGCGACGGCGTATGATGATTGCAGAAGAACAAATGACGATACGAAAAGGGTGAGGGCTGTTTTCATGTTCTCGTTTTAATTCATCCGAAATGCTTTGCCAAGACGGACGGTGCGTTCCGCTTTCGGATACCAGCCTTGGGGCGCGTGGTTGTTCGTGTGGAGGTAACACTGTACACGCACTTCGTCGCTGCCTTCGGTGAACGTCACCAACCGGCTCATCGGACACGCGCGCCGAGCAGCATGGAAACGCGTGAGGGCGCAACAGTTGATGAAATTGACGCCCCACTTCCGCTCGATGTGAGTCCGCCCGTTGAAATTGTCATCGGGATTCGTGTGAGTATGGCCGCCGATCCAGAGGTCAATCGCGCCGGGATGCGCTTCGAGATATTTCTCGAAGGCCATCGCCTTCGGTTTGTCGTCCACATAGTAAAGATACGACGAGCCTTCCGGACTGCCGCCATCCTTTTGATAACCATGGTAGCGGCTCGTGTAGGTGCCGTCGGGATTCAACGTGCCGCCCTCGAAATCGCCCGAACCGACCGTGGTCTTGCGCAACATGTGGTGATGCGCAGAGACGATGATGGAGTCGCGGTTCGCCTCGACGCGCTCGCGCCACCAGTTGAAAGTCTCGCCAGTCACCGCGCCCGCCGGGTAGCCGCCACGTTTGCCGCGTCCGACAGGCACTGGCAGGTCGTTGCGGTCGCTCATCACAAGGAAAAGCACGTTGCCGACGCGGAACTCGTAACGCTCCCAAGTGCCGGTGATCGGAAAGCGCCGTCGTTTCGGGTCCACGCCGGAGAACTGCGCGTTCTCGCCGGTCGGATCGAGCCATTTACGGAACCACCACTGCTTCGGAGTGGCATCGTGATTGCCGGCAAGGTCGTAGAAATCCTCGCGCCGATGTTTGGTGGCGGCGCCGTACTGGCGCACGACTTCGCGGCCCTCCTTGTCGTCGGGCGGTTCCTGATTGCCGGAAAAATCGCCGACGTTGATGGCGATGTCCCAGTCGAAGGCATTCTCGGATTGGCGGATGGCCTCGCCGAGCGATTCACGTTTTCGCGCGATGTCGGTGCCCACATGCGCGTCGCCGATAGCCCAGAGACGAAACTGCTTCGCCGATGAGTTCGCAGCCAAAAGTCCAAGACTGAACGCGATCGCAAAAAGAATCTTGTGCGTCATTTCTTCGCTTTTCTCTTTGCCTTTCCTTTCGGCTGCGGACGCTCTGCGTAGGACTCGGCATTCACGGACTTCAGGTAGTTCGAGAGCACGTCGAACATCTTCGTCGTTTCCTCGGGCATAGTGGTGGCGAGGTCCTTTGACTCGCCAAGGTCCTTCGAGAGGTCGAACAACTCCTTGTCGCCGGTCTTCCAGTGCACCACCAGCTTCATATCGCCGATGCGCAACGCGGAGTGCGACAACGGACCCCAAAATGGCCGGTGAAAAACGAGGCCGGGGAGCGCGCGCTTCACCGCGCCGTGACCGTTGTTTTCGAGCACTGCACGGAAACTGCCGCCGTCCACGTCCGCCGGCAACGGTGTGCGTCCGCCACCGAGATCGTAGAACGTCGGAAGAAGATCGTATTGTGCAACGGGCACATGGCTGACCGAGCCGGGCTTGACGCCGGGGCCGCGGACGATGAACGGGACGCGGATGCCGCCTTCATAGAGATACTGTTTGCCCAGACGCAGCGGATGATTGTTCGTGGGAAGCGATTCGTCGGTGTCGGCATAGAACGCATTGCCGCCGTTGTCGGCGCTGAACACGACGTAGGTGCGGCCGGCAATGCCGAGACGGTCCACTTCATCGAGCAATTGTGTCATGCCCGTGTTCAGGTCTTCCAGCATGGCAGCGAACACCGGCGGGAAACGCCGGGACGGTTTGCCTTTTTGGAGATATTTCTCATTCGTTGCGGGCAATGCTTGGATTTGCCGGTGCACGGCGTAGTAGCTGACCTGCACGTAAAACGGGCGCTGGCTCTTGACCTGTTGCGCCATGAAGTCCGCCGCGCGACGGGACAGGCTGAAGCTCAGCTTGGGGTCGTCCTTGAGGAGGAACGAAAAGCGGTCTTGGTTGTTGGTTCCCATGCCGCCGGTGACGTTGCCGGTCATGCCGTCGCTGGCGTCGTAACCGCATTGGTCGGGCGTCGAGATCATGTCCTCGCCCCATTTGCCGAAGTGCGCGCAGACGTAGGCGGGATTGGCCTGCTTGAGCGCGCGCGGCAACGTGAGGTGGTCGGCGGGCACCCACGAGCTCTTGAACTCGCTGCCGCGCTGGCGGGCGGTGGTCATGCCGTTCTGCACGCTGCGTCGCGTCGGCGTGCACAACGGCGCCGGCGAATAGCCGCTCGTGAACCGCATTCCCTCGCGCGCGAGCCGGTTCATCGCGGGCGTGTGGAAATAACTGACGGCCGACTCCGTCACGTCGGGGTGCATCCGCTCCGACATCATTGGCCAGCCTTGGTCATCGGTGAGGATGAAGATGAAGTTCGGCGGCGCGGCAGCGGCGACGGACAAGCTGAGCGAGGTTACGAGGAAGAAGGCTGTGATTTTCATGGATCAACTCCTGCGGTGCAATGGAAATACGCGGCGATGCCAATGAGGTGCCCCTGCACTTCAATATCGGGTTCGTTGCACCAATGCGCGCCAGTGACATCCACATAGGCTTTCTCCGGTGGCGGCGGGGTGCGACCCCGGTAGGTTTTCTCAAGAAACTGTTTGTCGTGCGTTGGTCCCTTGACGAGCAGGCCGGGCGGCGCTGGAAGTTCCGTGCGAGTGAAGAAGGGACCGTAGTGCGGGTTGCGCACGGGATTTGAGCCGACGCCGGTGGCAAGGACTTTGCCGAGTGGATTTGCGCCCAGTACGAAATGCAATTGTCGGAGCGCCGTCTCGCGATAGCGAGCGTCGCCAGTCAACTCGAACGCCATCGCCAGTTCCCATCCCATCTGCAAGGCGTTGCCGCTTGTGTGCCGGTGTTTCCAGTTCTCGGCGGTGAGGACCGAGCCGTAGCCCTCGGCCTGCGAGACGGCTACCAAGCGGTCGCAATCGGCGCGCAAGCCGGCGAGGATCTTGGCCTGCACGTTCTTGTCGGCATTCTGCTTGATGAAGCAATAGCTGATGAGCGCCTCATGCAGGTTGTAGTCACGAATGGTTTGCGTGTTGACGGGCGCGGCTGGATACGGAGTCGGCAGTTGCTCGAATCGTTTGAGGAAGTCGTCATGAAAAACACGTTCACCAGTGGTGCGGAACAGTTCGACCGCCAGCCAAAGCCGGTCGAACTCGTCCTGACGCTTCACGTAACTGCCAACGGTCTTCGGCGCGACAATCCCCGGATGAGCCTGCAACCAGTTCCAACACAACCGCGCGCGATCAAGGCAGGACTGCGCAAACTTCGGATCGAGGGTCTTGAAAACGCGCGCTGCCTTCGCGAAGACGGCGCCGTTCTTGGCGGTGTTTGACGAATGCACCGCGCCAATGAAACGCACGGTGGGGTCTTCGTGCGGCATCGCCTTGATTCCGAGCTTGAACCCCATTCCGTTGCAAACGCCGCCATCGGGGTTTTGCATTTTGAAAAGCCACTCCAATCCCCAACGCGCCTCGGTCAGCAGGTCCGGCCAGTTGCCGCGACGTTCTTCTGGCTGCAATCGCGACGGAACCTTGTCGAACGCGCCGGGAAACAACTCAACCGGCCACAACAACCGGCTCACCGCCTGCGCGCTCGACATGGTCGAGCGTTGGTAATCGGCGCCGTTGTGCCAGCCGCCCGTGGCATCGCGGCCATCGGGAATTTGTTTGTCGTCCACAACCATGAACGCGCCATCACGCAGATGACAGGGCGGATGGCCGAACGCTTCATCTCTCACGGCGTAACCGCACCGGCTCATGTAAAGACCGCGAAGAGCCGTCTGCAAGAGCGGAGAGTAAACGTCGTCGCCGATCTGAAGCGGCCACGAGCGCGTGCCATCGGGAAGCCGAATGACGTAAGTGCCCGGTTTCTTCAACTCGGTGAAGACGCCTTTCCAGACATCACAACCTGCGTATTGATCGAAACGGGGGCCGATTATCCTGCCCTCGAAGACGACCGCATTCTTCCCGTCGAGAATCTGGAATCCGGCAACCGACTTTGCCACGCGCAAATCTTTTTCGTCCTTGGTGCGGTAGCCGATTTGGTTGATGGCAATGTCAGCCTCGCGCGGCTCGGCGGCATCGAGAGCCGACAGCAAGACGAGCGAGACAACGATGAAAATGAGTGGTTTCATTTACCGACGACTTCCTTGGGCAACAACAACGTTTCGGCGGTCTTCGCAAAGCACGACGGAACAGTCAACAACACACGCGCGCCGCTGACGTCTTCCATTTTCCAGAGCGTGCCGTCTTGGCCGGCGGGAACGGGCACGCTGAAGTAGCCGGCGGCGCGAAGGCCGTTGAAGTTGAATGCGGGCTTGCCTTGCGGATTGACGACCCGGCCATCCCGACTGGCAGCGTAACCGCCGATGACTTTTGTGCCGCGCGGGACATAAAAGTAGAGGCTCCAACGTCCTTGCAGGCTCGTCTTGTCCTCCAATGTCATGCGAATCGTCCACGGCAACGACGGCGGCGGGACAACTTGAGTGAGATCAGAACCATCCGTCCACTCCAGCCAGTGAAGTCCTGCGTAGGGTGATTTCAAGACGACTTGTCGTGGCTTGCCATCAGGCGGCACGGAGGCATCCTGTGCCACGGCTTCCTGTGTGGCTTCTTGTTCGGCGTAGAAGCGGAAGGAAACATTGCCGCGGTCGCGATAATGCGGGATGAGACCGCCGGTCACTTGGAGTTCGATGGATTGTTTCGCCGCCGGCAGCCACGTGTACACCTTGGCCAAGCCGCGTGTCTGGTCGGAACACTTGCCCGGCGGCACCGACGGCAAGGCGAGCGGCGTGGCGGGAACCAAGTTCTTGCTGAACTCCACGGCCTGAAATGGCAGCACAACAGGTTGATTGGCTTCAATGCCGGCTCGCAGGATGGCCTCGATCTCTTGTGCGTTGAAAGGTGCCGAGGAAACTTTTTCTTGTGGCGCTTTTACTGTGGAGTCGCGAAAGCCCCGGTGAGGGCCAACGGCACACACATTTTGGGTGCTGAGCATGTGACGATCCTTCATTCGGGAGGCGTGTCGCCAAATGGCTTCAAACTTCTCCTGACGCGCCGCTCCCTTGAGCAGTTCGTATTGCGAGTGCAACTCGACGTAGCGCGTGTAGAGCACAAGATCATCAAGCCGCGCGCGGACTTTCGCGTCGTCGGTGAGCCGGTAGGCCGCCTGCAAGCTGCGATACATTCGCGCCACGACATCCTCCGCGGGGCGCGTGGATTTGTCCAAGCTCAGCAATTGATAGAACTCGCGCATCGGCGCTTGGGCCTTTGGGAAGGCGTGATCGAGAAAGTCTTCCACCAGCGTTTCAATCTTTGCCGCGAGACCGGTGTCCCAGAGCAGCCGCGGCGTAATCCAGTAACCCAGACCATTCGCGCCCCAAGAGTCTGCGTTCTCCGAGTTCATGAACCGCGCGCCGTGTTCGTAGAAATACGGAATCGTCTTCGCGAGATAAGCGAGATCGCCGCCGCGCGCCCGCCGCGGCAGGTCGTGGCTCCAAGTGAAGACATCGTGATATTCGCGGATGCCGATGGTCGCGCCCTTCGCCTGCCAGCCTTCGACCAATTTCTCCACGGTGAATCCGCCCCGGATGAACGAGGTGGCCACGCTCACCACCACTTGCGGATGAACGTGAATCGTCGGCGGCGGACTGTGCTGGTTGTAGGCGTAGATG
>CAZNOK010000116.1:0-15889 GCA_964574605.1 uncultured Verrucomicrobiota bacterium | reverse complement strand
TGGTTGACCCGTCTATGTGCATGGCAGCGGACTATAACCGAATGACCAGCGTTTTGAGAAGCGCAAGAATTCGCTCTGGGAAGACGCCCAGAACGACCACGCCCACCGCGCAAAGCGCCAACGCCGCGTTCACGTATCCCGGCGTCTTGATTCGCGAGTCATCCTTCGCCGGCAGGACGTAGATGTATTTCATCAGGACCAAGTAGTAGTAGAGCGACACGACGCTCATCACAATGCCGAGCGCCACCAGCCAGAGCAGGCCAAAGTGTTGCGAGTCGCACTCGACCGCCGCGGCGAACAGGTAGAACTTGCCGAAGAACCCGCCCAGTGGCGGTATGCCCGCGAGCGAAAGGATGAACACGAGCATCAGCAGCGACAAGAACGGGGCACGCTTCGCCATGCCGCTGAAACGCTTCATCTCGTTGCCACCCGCGCGCGGTGCGAGCGCCGCGACAACGCCGAACGCGCCGAGGTTGGTCAGCGCATACACAATCACGTAGAACAACACCGCCGTCGCGCCTGTGGCGGTGGCAGCGACAAAACCAATGAGAATGTAGCCCGCGTGCGCGATGCTGGAGTAGGCCAAGAGCCGTTTGACGTTGTGCTGGACGATGGCCGCGAAATTGCCGAGCAACATGCTCGCCGCCGCCGTCACACCAAGCACCATCGCCCAACCCGATTGCCAGCCGCACCAAGACGCCGAGCCGACGGCACCGGCAAAACCGACCATCAACACTTTCACCAGCACGAAGAAACTTGCCACCTTTGATCCCGTCGCGATGAACGCCGTCACCGGCGTCGGCGCGCCTTCGTAGGCGTCGGGCGCCCACAAGTGGAACGGCACCATCGCGACTTTGAAGCCGAGTCCCACAAGCACGCACAACAACCCGACTGCCAGCAACGGATCCGCGCCCTTCCCGGCCAGCGCCATGCCGATGTCGCGCAGGTTCGTCGCCCCGGTCAGGCCATAAACGTAGCTGAGGCCAAACAGCAGGAATGCCGACGAAATCGCGCCGAACAGGAAGTATTTCAGCGCCGCCTCCTGCGAGCGCAGCGAATTCTTGTGGAACGCCGTCAGGATGTACAGGCTGATGCTGGTGAGTTCCAGCGCCACGAAGATCGTCAGCAACTCCTCCGAGCTGACCAGCAACAACATCCCAATCGCACCGAACAACAGCATCGCGAAATACTCGCCGACATGCGCGCCGATGTCGTGGTCCACCGAGATCAACACCGTCAACGCCGCCAGCGCGATCAGCGCGAACTTGAAGATGATCGTCAGCGGATTCACGACGAGTGTCGCGCCGGGCAGTGGCACATCCGCCAATCCCATCTGCCAAATCAACGGCAACGCCGACACCGCCAGCCCAAACAACGCCGCCGCGCCGGCGATCTCACGACGCTTCGCCATCTCACGTTTGCGCCCAGCCACCAGATCGAGCGTCAACACACCCAACGCCACGAGCACCAGCGTCGTTTCGCTGCTCAACGCCCGGAATATCTGGAAGTAGCCGACGCTCATGGCATCCCTTTCAGGAAGATGTCCACGTTCGCCTGAATCATGTCGAGCATCGCCGACGGATACAGACCGATGACAACGAGCGCCACCATCAGCATTACCGCCGCCACGACTTCCGGCACCGTGATCCGTGGCAACCGGTGCGTCGCTGCCGGCGCCTGCTCGTCGTTGTAGAACACTTTGTGCAGCGCGTTCAGGATGTACGCCGCCGTCACCGCAATGCTCAACGCCGCAGCAGCAGCCAGCCACGGACTCATCTTGAACGCGCCAATCAACACCTGAATCTCCGCCACGAACCCACTGAACCCCGGCATCCCCATCGAAGCCGCGCCGGCAATGACGAACGTCACGCACGCGAATGGCAGCGTCTTCGACAGCCCGCCGAGTTCATCAAGTTGGCGCGTGTGCGTCCGGTCATAGACCATCCGCCCGACAACCGCGAACAACAGGCTCGCTACGATGCCGTGCGAGAACATCTGCAGCACCGCGCCGGACATGCCATCGCGATTCAACGTCGCCAATCCGAGCAGCACAAATCCCATGTGGCTGACGCTGGAGTAGCCGATGATGAACTTGAAATCCTTTTGCACGAGCGCCACCGCCGCGCCGTAGAGGATGCCAATGACGCCGAGCCACGCGATGCACCAGTGCCAGTGGACAAGGCCCGACGGGAACAGCAACATCGCCGCGCGCAGGCAACCGTAGCTGCCGAGCTTCATCACGACGCCCGCCAGCAACATCGAAGCCGCCGTCGGCGCCGCGACGTGACCGGTCGGCGCCCACGTATGGAACGGCCACATGCCGGCCAGCACGGCGAACCCGCCAAAGATCAACGGGAACACCCAGACTTGCGCCTCGCGCGCGATTGGATTGCGCGCCAACTCCAGCATGTCAAACGTCTGTCCACCACCCGCGAAGAATGCCGCGAGGATACCGATGAAGACCGCCGCGCTGCCGACAAACGAATACAGCACCAGCTTCATCGCTCCGTATTCCTTCCGCGTCGAACCCCAGATGGCGATGATGAAATATTTCGGCACGATGGCCAGTTCGTAGAACACGAACAACAGGAACAAATCCATCGCCATGAACACGCCATAGACGCCGGCGATCAGCGTCAGGAAGAACGCGAAGAACTCCTTCACCCGTTCCTCGATGTTCCAACTGAAAAGAATGCCGGTCACACAAACGATGCCGTTGAGCAAGACCAGCGGGAAGTTCAGGCCGTCCACTGCGAGATGATAGCGCGCGCCGAGCGACGGAATCCAAGCGGCGTTCGCCAAGTGCCAGAAGCCGTCCTTGAGCGGTTGGTTTGCGGCAATCCAGCCGTTGTAGGCGATGTAGTTCTGCAACGCGATTCCCAGCCCGGTTACGCCGGTCAGCAGTGCGACCCAGCGGATCAGGTTCTTCGCGTTCCGAGGCAGGAGCATAATCAGCCCCGCGCCGAGGAAGCTCACATAAATTGTCCAGTCAGTGCGCATGTCAGAACAGTTTCACCAGTCCCATCACCGCGTCGTTGGCCGCGCCGATGAACGGCAACGGATAAACGCCAATCAGTAACATGAACAGCATCAGCGCCCCGCCGATGAACAGCTCGCGTGCCGTCATGTCGGGCACCGATTGCCATTTCTCGTTGAGCGGGCCGAAACAAACCTTCTGCATCATCTGGAGCAGGAACACCGCCGTCACCACGAGGCCGACGGTTGCCGCCACCGTCACCATCGTCACGATGGGAAACGCCCCCTTGAAGATGAGGAATTCGCTGACGAAACCGTTCAATCCCGGCAACCCAAGCGACGAGAACATCGAGATGCCAAGCACGCCGGCGTACAGCGGCATGATCTTTCGCAGCCCACCATAGTCGGCCAGCGCGCGCGTGTGGGGGCGGTCGTAAATGACGCCAACCATGAAGAACAGCGCCGCCGAACTGATGCCGTGGTTGAACATCTGGAGCACCGCGCCGTTGAGCGCTGCCGCCCGGTCGTTGAGGTCGCCGGACACGGCTACGGCAAAGATTCCCAGCATCGCGTAGCCCATGTGATTCACGGAAGAGTAAGCCACGAGCCGTTTGAAATCGGTCTGCGCCAGCGCCGCGAACGCACCGAGCACGATGCTGGCAAGCGCCAGCAACAACAGAGCATCCACATGCGCTGCTACCTGTGCGGGGAAAATCGGCAGCAACACCCGCAGGAAACCATAGACACCCATCTTCAGCAAAATCGCCGCCAGCACCATCGAGCCGCCCGTCGGAGCCTGTGTGTGTGCGTCGGGCAGCCATGTGTGGAACGGCCAGATCGGCACCTTGATGGCGAAACCTACGAACGTCGCCCAGAACAAGACTGAGGTAAACGTTGCCGGATTCCAGTGCCAGCGCATTGCAAACTCCGCCAACTTCTTGCCGAGTTCGCCGTTGGCAGCCAGCGCGCGCAATTCGATGAAGTCGAACGTGCCCGTTGCCATCCAGAGAAAACCGAACGCCACCAGCATCCCGATGCTTCCAGCGAGCGTGTAAAGGAAGAACTTGAACGAGGCGTAGGTCCGGTTCTCGTGTCCCCACATCTTGATGAGAAAGAACATCGGGATCAGGCCGAGTTCCCAATAGATGAACCAGTGGAAGAAGTTCAGCGCGGTGAACACGCCGAACATGCCGGTCTGCAGAAGCAGGAACAGGAAGAAGAACAGCTTCACGTTCTCCTTCAGTTTCCAGTGCGCCAGCATTGCCAGCGGCGTGATGATAGCCGTCAACAACACCAGCGCGATGCTCAAGCCGTCCACGCCGAGGTGATAGTCCACGTGCAACGCCGAAATCCACGGGTGTCGCTCGACGTACATCATGCCCGCGTTCGGGACGAATCGCGTCCAAGCACAGAACGTCAACAACAGCGATGCCACACTTGCGCCAATCGCCGTAATCTTCATTGCGCGTTCGTGCGCCTTCGGCAGCAACAACACCACCAGCGATCCCGCCAGCGGCAGGAACGTGATCAGCGAAAGGTATGGGAGGCCGGCGTTCACTTCAGGTACCAGATCACCAAGAGAATCACCGCGCCCAGACACAGGACACGTAAGTAACCCTGAATGCGTCCGCCTTGCAATTTCGCAAGCTCGCGTCCTGACAACCGCACACTCTCGCACCCGGCGTCGAACCCGCCGTTGATGAGGAACTCGTCGCCGACCCAACGCACCACTTGCGAGACACCCCACGCCGTCCACGCGATGCCGTGAAGGATGCCGTCAATCACTCGCTTGTCGAACGCGCGCCATAATTCGCCGAGCAGCATCGTCGCCCGGATGACCGTCGCGTCGTAGAACTCGTCCACGTACCATTTCCGGTTCAGCCACGTGAACAGCACGCCGAGCTTCGCAGCCAGCGGGTCCGGTTCCTCCGCGTGCTCCATCGCCTTGCGACCGTACACGAGCCAGCCGAGCAGAATGCCCGCCGCGCCAACCGCGACCGACAACCCCATCACCAGCCATTTGCCGTCATGTCCTTCTTCGTGCAAACCGAGAAAGTGACCATACTTCCCGCCAAAGAAACCCAATCCGATGGCGAACGCGCTCAGCACCGCGACGGGCAACCACATATTCCACCGCACCTCGTGCGGTTCGTGGTGGCCGCGCCATTTACCGGCGAAGACCATGAACATCTGGCGCGTCATGTAAAACGCAGTCAGGAACGCCGCGAACGTCGCCAGTCCCCATGCCAGTTTGCTTCGCTGGAACGTCACCAGCAGCACTTCGTCCTTCGAGAAAAACCCCGCAAAGGGCGGCACGCCTGCCAGCGCCAGCATCCCGATGAGATAACACCAGAACGTGATCGGCATGTATTTCTTCAAGCCGCCCATCCGCCGCATGTCTTGTTCGTGATGCGTCCCGATGATCACGCAGCCCGAACCGAGGAACAACAGCGCCTTGAAGAATGCGTGCGCCAGCAGGTGAAACTGTCCGGGCACCAGTCCGCCCGCGCCGAGCGCCATCATCATGAAACCGAGTTGCGAGCATGTCGAGTACGCCAGCACGCGCTTGATGTCGAATTGAGCCACCGCAATCGTCGCCGAGAACAACGCCGTGAAACAGCCAACCCACATCACGATGTTCAACGCCAGCCCCGACGCATCGGCAGCAAACAACGTAAACATCCGCCCAACCATGAACACGCCGGCCGCCACCATCGTCGCCGCGTGAATCAGCGCCGAAACCGGCGTTGGGCCTTCCATCGCATCGGGCAACCACACGTGCAGCGGGAATTGCGCACTCTTGCCCATCGCGCCGAGGAACAACAGCACCGCAATCGTCGTTGCCATGCTCCATCCGAACCAACCGGGCATGCCGGCGAGTTTGCCCGCTTGTTCCAGCGCGCCGTTGCCGCTGTCGTACAGGTTCAGCGTGCCAGCCTGCCAGTAGAGCATCAGGAGGCCGAGGAAGAAGCCGATGTCGCCGATGCGTGTCGTGATGAACGCCTTCTTCATCGCCGCCGCCGCGCTCGGCTTGAAATACCAGAACCCGATCAGCAGATAGCTGCACAAACCGACAAGCTCCCAGCAGATGAACAGCAGCAACAGATTGTTCGCCACGACCAAGCCCAGCATCGCCGCCGCGAACAACGACATGAAACAGAAGAACCGCGTGAAATTCTCGTCCTCGTGCATGTAGCCGGTGGCGTTGACGAATATCCAGAAGCCGACAAACGCCACCATCAACGCCATCGCTGCCGTCAACGGATCAAGAATAAATCCAAGCTGCAACTGCGTCGTGCCGTAGTCGAACCATGTGAAGTTCCAGACCGCGCGCCCAGTCTCGTGATGTCCCAGCGTGCCAATAAACGCGCGCAATGCCAGCAGGCAGGATGCGCCCATCGCCGTCAGGCAGATGCCTGCCGACAACTTGCGCGCACCGCGCGGCAACAACGACTGCACCGCCGCCGCCACGAGCGGGAAAAACGGAATCAGCCATTGTTGTTTGACCAGTTCGTTCATCCCTTCAAGCTCCGCATTTCATCCACGTTCACACCCTTGTAATGACGATAGACAGCAATCACCAACGCCAAGCCTACCGCCGATTCAGCGGCTGCAACGGCGATGGCAAACAGCGCGAACATCTGGCCGGTCAACGCGCCATTGTGCAGGTAGTACCAGAACACCACGAAATTCAGGATCGCCGCGTTGAACATGATTTCGATGCTCATCAACACCGAGATGGCGTTCTTGCGCGTCAACGCGCCGCACAGCCCGATGGCGAACAGGACCGCGCCAAGCACCAGATAATATCCGAGCGGCACGCTCATTTCTTCTCCTCCAGCGCAATCACGACCGCGCCGATCAACGCCGCCGTCAACAGCACCGCCATGATCTCCAGCGGTACCACCCAATCGCTCACCAGCAGCTTGCCGATCTCCTTTACGACGCCTTCCTCCGTCGCGCCGTACGGAAACTTCGTCACCAAATCGCTCCGACGCACAAACACGCACACAGCCCCCGCCAACGTCGCGGCAATCCCCGCGCCGAGCCACCAAGCACCGCCCAGCGAACCGCGTCCGCCTTCTGTTCCGGAAATGTTCCGGGTGAGCATGATCGCGAACAGAATCAGCACCGCCACCGCGCCGATGTAGATCAGAATCTGCACCGCGCCCAAAAAGTCCGCACGCATCAAGAAGAAGTGCCCAGCAATTCCAATGAAGAATAGCACGAGCGCCAGCAGGCAATGCACAAGATTGCGCAGCGTCACCGCAAGCAACGCGCCGAGCACCGTGATGGCCGACAATGTCAGGAAGATCGCGTTCATGAGATGAACCGGTAGCTCCGTTTCTCGAACGCGGCGCCCGCGTTCAATCGCACCAGCGCAATAATCGCCACTGCCAAAACCGCTGCCGACGCGCCCCAGCCCACTATCTTGTTCGGCGCGAAATGCCAGACTGCCATCGCCACGATGTTCACCAACGACAACGGCAACAAAAGTTTCCACGCGAACCCGAGCAGTTGGTCCACACGCACACGCGGCCAGGTGCCGCGCGCCCAGATGTTGATGATAATGATGATGCCGAGCTTAGCGAAGAACCAGCACGCCGACACCACCCAGCCGACCTTCGGCAGGTCGCTGCCCGGCCCAAGATAACCGCCGAGGAACATCGTCACCGTGATGCCGCCCATCGTGAGCGCCGCCACGTACTCGCCCATCTGGAACAACGCGAACTTGAAGCCGCTGTACTCCGTGTGATAGCCGGCGACAATCTCCGATTCCGCTTCCGGCAAATCGAACGGCGTCCGCGCCACCTCGGCCATCGCACACATTTGGAAAATAATGAAACCGACGAGTCCCCATGGCTTACAAACAAACCATCCACAGAATCCGCGTTGCGCCTCGACGATACCGACGCTCGACAACGTTCCGGCCGCCATCAATACCACGACTGCCGCCATGACCATCGGCACTTCGTAACTCACGACTTGCGCCACACCACGCATGGCGCCGAGCAGCGAGAACTTGTTGTGCGACGCCCATCCGGCCATGAAAAGCGCCAGCACGCTCGCCGTGCTCACAGCCAGCGCGAACAGCACGCCGATGTTCAAGTCCGCCGGCACAAATCCTTTCGCCACCGGCACCACCGCCAACACCATGAACGCCGGCACCACCACCAGCACCGGCGCGAGAAAATGCACGACCTTGTCTGCTGCGTTCGGAACGATGTCTTCTTTCGTCAACAGCTTCAGCGCGTCCGCAATCGGCTGGAACAATCCCACCGGCCCGACGCGGTTCGGCCCGCGACGGTTTTGAATCCGTCCCAGCGCCTTTCGCTCGACCCATGTCAGCAATGCGAACACCGTCAGGAACACGCCAAGCACGATCACAATCGGCAGCACCACCGCCAACGCCAATGCCAGCAAGTCCGGCATCGCCGGGCAGTATTGCTGGATGAGTTGGTAGATGGCGTCCATGCGTTACTTGCGTTCCGTTGCTGTTCCATCTGTCGGTTTCTTCGTCGGTCTGCGTGTCGCATCAACGCGAGTTGCCTCGGCGGGTTTGATCTGATGGTAATACTCGTTGGACTTCAGAAGTTCGGGCAGATGCGCGAGGAGATCCTCGAACCGACCGTGTTTGCTCCGCTCGAAGTCGCAGTCCATCTTGATCGAGTCGAACGGACAGACCTCCGCGCAGATACCGCATTGCATGCAGACGCTCGTGTCAATGTCGAACACCTTTGGACGTTGGCGCGGTTTGCCGTTGGCGTCGCGTTCCATGACGATGTAAATGCACTGTGCCGGGCACTCCATTTCGCAAATCTTGCAAGCCGTGCAACGCATGTTCTCCGGCGCGCCGTCGTACACGAGGAACGGAAAACTGCGCGAGTTCTCCGGCAATTTCATCCGCTCTTCGGGATATTGGTACGTGAACATCCGGTCCTTGCGGCCGCCGTCGAAATAGCTGCCGACAAAATTCTTCGTCGTGACGATGAGGCCATCAATGAGACCTTTGCCAAGGAATCTGCTCATCTGTGCTGACCTCCCGCGGGGCGCACGCAGTGCGCCCCTACGAGCCACTCCTCTTGGTAGGGGCGCACTGCGTGCGCCCCAGCGCGAATTGTCTTCATCGGTCCACCTCGCCAAGCACAATGTCCACACTGCCGAGAATGATAACCGCGTCGGCAACCTTGTGGCCGAGACACATATCTTCGAGAACGGTAAGGTTGATGAAGCTCGGCGGCCGGACGTGATAGCGATACGGTTTCGCGCCGCCTTCGCTGACAAGATAGAAACCGAGTTCGCCCTTCGGCGCCTCGATGCGACCGTAACCGTCGCCGGCGGGGACTCTGAAGTTGCGGAGTTTCACTTCGGGCGCGATGAACGGGCCAGCGGGAATGTTGCGCAAGGCTTGTTCGAGAATCTTCACCGACTCGCGCATTTCGAGGATGCGGATCATGAAACGGTCGAAGGTGTCACCCTTCTCGCCCACCGGCACGCGGAAATCGAAACGGTCATAGACGCCGTATTTGTCCACCTTGCGGATGTCGTACTCGACGCCGCTGGCGCGCGCCATCGGACCGCTGATGCTGGCGTTGATCGCAAGCTCGCGTGGCAGGATGCCGACACGCTGGGTGCGCGCGAGGAAAACTTCGTTCGCGAGCAACAGTTTCTCGAACTCATCGAGGAACGCCGGCCAGCGAACAACAAGATCGCGCGCCATCGTGAGCGATTCGTCGTTGAGATCAACACGGACGCCACCGAAGCGCATGTAATTGCACATCATCCGCGCGCCGCTGACTGTCTCGAAGAAATCGAGGATGCGTTCGCGTTCACGCAGCGCGTACAAAATCGGCGTGAACCACGCGCCACAATCGCTGAAGAGGAACCCGACTGCGCAGGAGTGGTTCAACAGACGCGTCAACTCCGCCATGATGACGCGGATGTATTCGGCGCGCTCCGGCACCTTGATACCCGCCAGCTTTTCGACCGCGAGCGCGTACGCCCAGTTGTTTGTCATCGAGCAGAAATAATCGAGACGGTCGGTGTACGGCATCGAGCCAAGCCACGCCATCTTCTCGGCAAGTTGCTCGTGGTTCCGGTGCAAGTAGCCCATCACCGGTTTCAGTTTCACGACGCGCTCGCCGTCGAGAACGACGTCCATCCGGAACACGCCGTGCGTGCTCGGGTGTTGCGGGCCGAGCGAGACTTCGAGCGTCTGCGTCTCGATGATTCCCGTCGCGCTCACTTCTTGGCCTCCAGCACGCTCGCCGGCACAACGCCGCCTTGCGCTTTTGCACGCGCCAACGTCTCGCCGTGCGGCGTCGGCTCCCACTCGTAATCCATCGGCGGCACGTAATCCTTCCGCATCGGATGATCCACAAACTCGTCCCACATCAAGATGCGCCGCAGGTCGGGATGGCCGTCGAACTTCACGCCGAACAAATCAAATGCTTCGCGCTCCTGAAACTCGCACCCGCGCCACACTGGCGTCAACGACGGTACCCGGCATTGTTCCAGCGCACGCGGGGCGCGGACCTTCAGAGCGAGCGGGCCATGCTTCAACGCCACCGAGTAAAGATGATAGACGACCTCGATGCAGTCCTGCTTGATATAATCCACTGCCGTCACGCACGAGCAGAAATCAAATTGAAGCTGCGGCTCGGTCTTCAGGAAGTTCGCGACAGCAAGGAGTTGCTCGCGCTCCACGGTCAATGACGCCGCCTTGGTGGCGAGCATCTCACGGACTTGTTCGACGGTCGGGATCATTTCTTCGGCGGCTCCCAGACCTTTGGATTGGCGGGCGGCTCAAGATCATGAGCGCCGTATTGCGGAACTGGAAACTCGGCGGGCGTCTCCTTCTTGTACCAACGCGCCTCGTTCAGGTGCTGCTTGGAAATTTTCTCCTGCAATGTCATCAGCGCGTGCAGCAGCGCCTCCGGCCGCGGCGGACAGCCGGGGATGTAGATGTCCACGGGAATGTAGCGGTCAACGCCTTTGAGGACGTTGTAGCCGTCCTTGAACGGGCCGCCGGAGATGGCGCACGCGCCCATCGCGATGACGTATTTCGGTTCCGGCATCTGGTTGTAGAGACGCACAACCTGCGGCGCCATCTTCTTGGTCACCGTGCCGGAAACGATCATCAAGTCTGCTTGGCGCGGCGACGCGCGAAAGACTTCCGCGCCGAACCTTGCGATGTCGTGCCGCGCCGCCGCGGCAGCAATCATCTCGATGGCGCAGCAGGCGAGACCAAACTGGACCGGCCAGATCGAGGATTTCCGGCTCCAGTTATACAGGAACTCGACCGGCATCACGAAGACGCCTTGTTTCTGAAGGTCGCTCTGGAGTTTCGGGTCAACAGCCATGGTTATTTCCAATCCAACGCGCCTTTGGCCCACGCGTACAAGAGACCTTCGAGGAGCAACAACACAAACACCATCATCGCGACGAACGCGCCGAAACTCAGTCCGCCAAACGCCACGGCCCACGGGTATAGGAAGATGGTTTCGACGGCAAAGATCACATAGACCAGCGCGTACAGGTAATAGCCGGCGCGGAACTGCACCCACGCGTCGCCTTTGCTGGCAAGCGCGCATTCGTAGGTCGCGTTCTTGGTCGGCGACGGTTTCCGCGGCGCGAGCAGTCGCACCAGTGCCAATGGCACCAGCGGGAAAACGACTGCCACCGCAAAGAACACGGCGACGAACAGGTATTGAGTCAAATAAGGATCATTCACGAGGAAAATGAGACGGTGTCTAGCTAACACTGCACACTCGCCGTTGTCAAGGCTGACGGGTTTTGCTAGTTTTGCCCCGTGCCTGAAACCCTGATCGTCAACGAGATTTTCCACAGCATCCAAGGCGAGTCCACCTACGCCGGGCTGCCGTGCGTCTTTGTGCGGCTTACGGGATGCAGGCTGCGTTGTGCGTGGTGCGACACTGATTACGCCTTCACCGAAGGCGTCGCGATGAGCCTCGACGCGATCATCTCCAAAGTCCAATCCTACGCATGCCCTCTGGTTGAAATCACCGGTGGCGAACCGTTGCTCCAGCCCAACGTCCTTCCCCTGCTCCGGCGGCTATGCGATCTCGGCGTGACGGTGCTGCTTGAAACCAGCGGCGCCGAAGACATTGCCGACGTTGACCCGCGCGTGATCAAGATCATGGATCTCAAGTGCCCCAGCAGCGGCGAGTGCGACAAGAACCGTTACGCCAACCTTCGCCTCATCACCGCGAAGGACGAAGTCAAATTCGTCATTGCGGACCGGGCCGATTACGACTGGGCCAAACAGCATCTTCCCGAACGAGGCCACGTGCTTTTCTCGCCAGTATGGGACAGGCTTCCGTTGAAGACGATCGCCGAGTGGATTCTCGCTGATCGTTTGCCGGTTCGCCTCCAAACGCAGTGGCACAAGCACATCTGGGGACCCGACGCGCGAGGTGTCTGATGTCGCTTCCCCTGTTCCGCACCCGCATCCCCGGCCCGCGCTCGCGCACTCTCGCCCGTGAGCTTCGCCGCGTCGAGAGCCGTAACGTCACCTTCGTCTCCGAGCGCTGGCCGATTTTCTGGCAACGCGCCCGCGGCGCCAACGTCTGGGACGCCGACGGCAACCGCTACCTCGACCTGACCGCTGCGTTTGGTGTCGCCAGCGTTGGGCACACCAACCCGCACGTCGCCGCGGCCATCCGGAACAAAACCGGAACACTCCTCCATGCGATGGGCGACGTTCACCCGAACGAACTCAAGCTCCAACTCGCTCGCGAACTGGTAAAACTCACCTTCCGGAAGAACGCTCGCGTCCTGTTCGCCAACACCGGTGCGGAGGCTGTCGAGGCTGCGTTGAAAACTGCCGCCATCCACACCGGCAAACCCGGCATCATCGCCTTCGGCGGCGCGTATCACGGCCTGACCTACGGCGCGCTCGCCGCAACTTCCCGCGAATTCTTCCGCGCACCATTCCTCGAGCAGCTTGGCAGCTTCGTCTCGCGCGTGCCGTTCGGGGTAATCCCCGAGCCGGTTCCGTACTGCGGAGCGGTGCTCGTCGAACCGATTCAAGGCCGTGGCGGCATCGTCGTGCCGCCGGATGATTTTCTGCCGAAGCTGCGACGATTCTGCGACGAGCATGGGATGCTCTTAATCCTCGACGAGGTTTACACCGGCTTCTGCCGAACGGGACGCTGGTTTGCGTGCGAGCACTGGGGAGTCGTGCCGGACTTGATCTGCGTCGGCAAGGCGCTCGGCGGCGGCCTGCCGATCAGCGCGTGCATTGGCAGGGCGTCGGTGATGGACAGTTGGCCGGAGTCGAAGGGCGAGGCGATTCACACGAGCACGTTCCTCGGCAACCCGCTGGCCTGCGCTGCCGCGCTGGCAAGCATCGCGGAGATGAAACGACTACGTCTCTGCGAGCGCACGGCGAAGTTGGGCGCGCATGTTCAGCAGCGCCTGCCGGCACGCGGCAAGGGATTGATGCTCGGGTGGGAAGTCGGTGATGCCACGGCGTTGTGCGAGCAGTTGCTCCAGCGTGGCATCATCGCGATTCCCGAAGGCGAACGCGGCGAGGTGCTCGGCTTGACGCCGCCGTTGACGATCTCGCAACGCGAACTCGACTTTTGTCTCGACGCCATCGAGGACCTGACTCAATGAAGGCGCGCCTCTTGGTGGCGCTCCAGTCGGCCATCATCGCTGCGCTGCTGCTGACAGGACCGTGGATTGCGCGGACTTGGCTAGCGCTGGAGATTGCGGGCGGTGCATTGCTGCTGTGGGCGGTGGTTTCGATGCGATTGCGCCAACTGCAAATCAGTCCCGAAGTCGCTGCGGGCGCGCAACTGGTGACACGCGGGCCGTACCGCTGGATTCGCCATCCGATGTACACCGGCGTCTTGCTGGTGATGGGCGCGCTCGTACTGGAGCGGTTCACGTGGGAGCGGGCCGTGTTGTGGCTGGCGCTGCTGGCGGCGCTGCTGGCCAAGCTTACATTCGAGGAAATCCTGCTCAATGTACGTTTTCCCGACTACGCTGTTTATTGCCGCCGGACGAAACGGCTCTTGCCCTTCATCTTCACCCTCAGTGTTGCGGCTGACTATCACGTCATCATGTGGGTTGGCGACTCGGCGTCAAAACACTCCGACAAGTTCCCCTTGTTCGTCCAGCGGCTTCGCGAAATGAACGTCAATACCGGTATGGTTTATGGCGACGGTGATCCGCAACGCTGGGTGGATGCGAAGTTTCCGTATTACGTCGAGAACATCGTCAACCGCGGCCTCTGCCTGAAATGGAACTCGCAGGTGCGGGACTGGAGCGGGTTCGTTGACCGCTGGAAGAAGACGCGCGAGAAGTCAGCGTTTGTCCGTGAGTATTGTCTCGACGATCCCGTTTGGCGGAAATGGGCTTGCGACCAAATGCGCAACGCCGTTCGCAAGAACGCGCCGTATCGGCCCCTGCTCTACGACATCCGCGACGAACTTTCCGTGACGATGTCGGCAAACCCGTTCGACTACGACTTCTCGCCGATCACGCTCGCCAAGTTCCGCGAGTGGCTCAAGACGCAATACCGTGACCTCGCCGCGCTGAATCGTCAGTGGGAGACGAACTTCGCTTCGTGGGACACCGTGATGCCGTTCAGCACCGACGAGATCAAAGCGCGCATGGCCGGCCGTGAAAGTGGGAGCCGCCTCAGCGCGGCGACGGGCAGCGGTCGGGGCACTGAGACCCCTCCCACATTGAGATGCAGGAACTTTGCGCCGTGGTGCGATTTCCGCACCTACATGGATGTCTCGATGGCGAGCGCGCTCGATGAGATGCGGCGCGCGGCGCACGAGGTTGATCCGCGCGCGCTGGTTGGCATCGAGGGGACGCAGATGCCGCATGCTTTCGGCGGCTATGACCTCTGGCGACTGTCGCAATCGCTCGACTGGGTTGAGCCTTACGACATCGCTGGCGCACGCGCCATCTTCGGCTCGTTCATGCCGGGCAAGCCATTCTACTCAACCATCAGTGAGTCGAACACCGACAAAGCCAAACGCCGGCTCTGGCATCTGCTGTTGGAAGGCGACGCGGGCTGCATCGTTTGGTGGAGCGAAGATTGCATTGACTGGAAGAGCGCCGACCTCGCGTTGACGCCGAAGGGCAAAGCGCTCGCGACGGTGTTCAAGGAACTGACATTGCCGGTGGCGCGACTGCTCCTCCGGGCGCAACGCGAGTTCGACCCGGTCGTCATTCACTACTCGCAACTGAGCATTCAAGTGGACTGGCTCATGGAGTCGGTCGAGGACGGACCGAGTTGGATTCGGCGGTTCTCCAGCTACGAGGCGCAACACAACAAGCTCGCGAAGGCACGCGTTCGTTGCCTCCAGCAACTTCGCGCCGCGGGATTCAGCCCACGATTCGCGCTGGCGCCGCAACCGTCCGACACATTTCTGATGGTCGGTTCGGTCGCCATGTCCGACAAACCGATAACAGCGGCACGCGCGTTCGCCGACACGACGCCGGGCATCTTCGACGAACACGGAACGAAGCGGAGCAGTTCACCATTCGCCAACGTGACGCTGGTGAAGGACTGGACGGAAGCAGTCGCCCATCTTCAACCCGAAGTCCGCGTCACGCCGCAGGCGGCGGTTTATCGCTACCGTCGCGGCAACGCCCGTCTGTTAGCGTTCGAGCGTGTTGATTTGCAGGAAATGGGCGAAGACTTGAAGGTTCGAGGCGGGGACAACGTCGCGCGAGCCGCGACGGAAGCGCGGCTGAAGGCGGTGGCACACATCTACGATTTGCGGACGCGGCAGTATCTCGGATTCGCCGACCGGTTCTCGTTCACGCTCGATCCATCGCAGCCGGCGTTATTTGCGCTGTTGCCCGAAAAGGGACTGTCAAACCTCGATGAGAATGTCCCCTTCCTTACCACAGTGAGAATGTCCCC
>CAZNOK010000115.1:0-15971 GCA_964574605.1 uncultured Verrucomicrobiota bacterium | reverse complement strand
ATCTACGGTCTGGCCACTTTCTACGCGGCGTTCCGGTTGAAACCCGCCGGCGCCCACTGCATCAGCGTTTGCGTGGGCACGGCCTGTCATGTGAAGGGGGCGGAATCGGTGTACGACTCATTCCGTCGGACGCTGGGCCTCGCGCCGGAGGAAGACACTGACGCGGATCGCCTGTTCACCGTGCGGAAGGTGGCATGCCTTGGCTGTTGCATGCTGGCGCCGGTCGTGCAGATTGACCATACAACCTACGGTCATCTCGCGCCCGACACTGTCGCGATGATGCTCGAAGATTTTCGCGCCACACGCCACGAGACCATCAACGACGTTGACGCCGTGCTCTGCCACCGCGACAGCACCGGCGCGCCGGAGATTCGCGTCGGACTCGGTTCCTGTTGCATGGCGAAGGGCAGCGACGAGCTTTTCCATCTGCTCCGCGACATGGTGAAGGATTTCGGCCTCGACGTGCCGGTGAAACGCGTCGGGTGCGTCGGCATGTGCCACCAAACGCCGATTGTCGAGGTCCGCTTGCCGAGCAAACCGTCGGCGTTCTACGCCAAGGTCGGCCCCGAGCAAGCTGAAGGCATCGTGCGCCGGCATTTCCGGCCCGCAAATCTCGGCCGCCGAATCGTGCGCTGGGTGGACAGGACGCTGGAGGAACTCGTCACCTCCAACGGTGGCCTCGAAAAAGTCAGTGAACACACGCTGAACATCGAAAGCCGTCCGGTCGAGTTGTTCATGGGCCGGCAAGTCCGCGTCGCGACCGAAGGTTTCGGCGAGATGGACCCGCTCGATCTCGACGAGTATCTCGCTCACGGCGGCTTCAAGGCGTTGAACACCGTGCGCGGGTGGAAGCCCGAGGACTTGATCGCCGAGATCGCCGCGAGCGGCCTGCGCGGTCGCGGCGGCGCCGGTTTCCCGACCGGCGTGAAATGGCAACGCGTCCGCAACGCGCCGTCGCCCGACGGAGTCAAATACGTCATCGCCAACGGCGACGAAGGCGACCCCGGCGCGTTCATGGACCGGATGTTGATGGAATCGTTCCCATACCGGCTCATCGAGGGAATGCTCATCGCCGGACACGCCGTCGGCGCGAAAGAGGGCGTCATCTACGTTCGCGCCGAGTATCCGCGTGCCGTCAGCCGTCTGCGCGAGGCCATCCGCGTGCTCGAAGAGCGCGCGTTCCTTGGTAGGGACGAACCGCCGGCTCGTCCGCAGTCTGCGATTCCACCAGCGGGCGACCCGGCGGGTCGCCCCTACCAACAGCAGTTTCGTCTGCGTATTTTCGAGGGCGCCGGCGCGTTTGTGTGTGGCGAAGAAACCGCGCTCATCGAGTCCGTCGAGGGCAACCGCGGCATCCCGCGGCTGAAGCCGCCGTTCCCCGCCGACAAGGGACTTTGGGGGCGCCCCACGCTCATCAACAACGTCGAGACGCTCTCGATGTTGCCGTGGATCATCCGGAACAAAGCCGGAGCTTTTGCCGCGCTCGGCACCGAGAAGAGCAAAGGCACAAAAGTCTTCGCGCTCGCCGGCAAAATCGCTCGCGCCGGCCTCATCGAGGTGCCGATGGGCATCACCATCCGCGAGATCGTTGACGAAATCGGCGGCGGCGTGCCGGAAGGCAAACGCCTCAAGGCTGTCCAGATCGGCGGCCCGTCGGGCGGCTGCATTCCCGCGACGCACGCCGACACACCGGTGGATTACGAAGCGTTGACGGCGGCAGGCGCGATCATGGGCTCGGGCGGTCTCGTTGTCCTCGACGAGGACGATTGCATGGTGGATGTCGCGCGGTATTTCATGTCGTTCCTCAAGGCCGAGTCCTGCGGCGAATGCACATTCTGCCGGATCGGCACGACGCGGATGTGGGAAATCCTCGACCGCCTCTGCAATGGCAAAGGCACCCCGCGCGACCTCGACGAACTCGAACGCATCGCCGCGTTGACCGGCACCGGCAGCATCTGCGGTCTCGGTCGCACGGCACCAAACCCCGTGTTGACGACGCTCCGCTATTTCCGCGACGAATACGAAGCACACCTCAAAGGACGTTGCCCCGCCGGCCGTTGTAAAGCGCTCATCCAATACGTCGTGCAGGACAATTGCATCGGCTGCACCATCTGCGCCCAGCATTGTCCCGCCAACGCCATTCCGATCACGCCGTACCACAAGCACCACATTGACGTTGATAAATGCACGCGTTGCGATGTCTGCCGCACCGATTGTCCCGTCGAGGCCATCCACATCGAAAGCGGCGGCCAGAAAACCGCCGGTCACCTCCACAAGGAACCGCTCGCCCACATCGCCCTCGTGCACCAATGATTACGCTCACCATAGATGGCAAGCCCGTCACCGTCGCCGAAGGCAGCACGATCCTCGACGCGGCGCGCTCTCTCGGTTTGAACATCCCGACGCTTTGTTTCCTCGCCGGCGTGAAGGAAAACCGGGCGTCGTGCATGACTTGCGTGGTGCGGATCGGCAACGACAAGCGGCTCATGCCGTCCTGCTCGACGAAAGTCACCGAAGGCATGGTCGTGTTGAGCGAGACGCCCGACGTGAAAGCCGCCCGCAAAGCCGCGCTCGAATTGCTGTTGAGCGACCACCTCGGCGACTGCATCTCCGTCTGCCAACGCGTTTGTCCCGCGCGCATGGAAATCCCCGAAGTCATCCGACTTGTCGCCGCCGGCAAGATGAAGGACGCCATCGCTCGCGTGAAAGAAAACGTCGTCTTCCCCGGCGTGCTTGGACGGATTTGCCGGGCACCATGCGAAATGGGTTGTCGGCGACGCCAATACGATGGCGCGGTCGCGATCCAATTGATCGAACGCGAAGTTGCCAACCTCGACGCCAACAGCACCGGCCGCTTTGTTCCCGTCTGCGCGTCGCCGACCGGCAAACGCGTCGCCATCGTCGGCGCCGGCCCGACCGGATTGAGCGCTGCGTTCTTCCTTCTCAGGCGCGGCCACAAAGTCACTGTCTTCGACGCTGCCGCCGAACCCGGTGGACAAATGCTCGGTCTTTGTGTTGTAGGAGCGGCATTCGTGCCGCGATCTTCCAAACCCGGTCGCGACAAGAATGTCGCTCCCACAAGCGACTTGCCGCGCGAAGTGCTCGACGCCGACATCGCCACCATCGGCGCCATCGGCCTGGAGTTCCGCGGCAACACGCGGCTCGGTCGCGACGTGAAGCTTGGCGACTTGTGCCGTGATTTCGGCGCCGTCATCCTCGCCGTCGGTCCGACCGCGAAGACCAACCACGCCGAACTCGGCGTCGCCGCGACCGAGAAGATGATCAAGGTCAGCGCGAAGAATTTTCAGACAGAAGTCTCCGGTGTTTTCGCCGGTGGCAGTTGTATTCGCAGCGGCTGGGACCCGGCGCGCTCCGTCGGCGACGGCCATCTGCTCGCCGAAAGCGTGGACGCATTCCTTGGAGGACGTGCCTACCAGATTCCGTCGAAGGAATTCACCACGACGATTCCGAAGCTCCAGCCCGACGAATATCGCCAGCTTGGCAGAGGCGCGAACTCGGAACTCAGCGTGCGCGAACTGGTCAGCGAGGCGGAGAAGGCTGCCGGGCGCTGTTGTCACTGCGACTGCCGGGCCGCTGCGGATTGCCGGTTGCGGTTGTATTCGGCGATGTACAACGCCGACCCGAAAGCGTTCGCCGGTGAACGTCGTCGCTCGTTCGAGGTCATTCGCCAGCCCGGCGGCGTGATCTTCGAGCCGGGCAAGTGCATCTCGTGCGGCATCTGCGTCGCGATTGGCGAGCAGGCAAAGGAGCCACTCGGCCTGACGTTCATCGGACGCGGCTTCGAGGTGAAGGTCAGCGTGCCGTTGAACGGAACGCTGGCCGAAGGCTTGCAGAAGGTCGGCGCCGAGTGCGTCAAGCACTGCCCGACCGGCGCGCTGGTGTTTGAACAGAAGTCTTGACATATTCGCGTAGGCGAATATGTTAGGCGCCGTGAAAACGCGAGTCCTCTTCCTCTGCACTGGCAATTCCTGCCGCAGCCACATGGCCGAAGGCTGGCTGCGCCACCTCGCCGGTGACCGGTTCGAGGCGTTCAGCGCCGGGGCCAAACCGACCGGCTACGTTCATCCGCTGGCTATCGAGGCGATGGCCGAGGTCGGCGTGGACATCTCCCAGCATCGCTCGAAGTCCATTGACGAGTTTGCCGGGCAGACGATTGACCTGCTGGTGACGGTCTGCGACAACGCCCGCGAGTCATGTCCGATGTATGCAGGCGCAAAACGACAGGTCCACTGGGGTTTCGACGATCCAGCCGGAACAAAACCGGAACAAATCGCCGTCTTCCGCCGGGTGCGGGACGAAATCGGGACGCGGATTCGACGATTTCTTGAGACTGGAGAATGAAGCAATGAAAGACTGGAAGAAATTTGCAGCCTTGGCGGGGGTGTTTTTGCTCGCCTATTTCGTGCCGTTTGATCACCCGAAGGTTTCCAACGCAATCCAAGAAGCGTTCCGGCTGCTGCAATGGTATGCGGTGAATCACACGTTGGCATGTGTGATCCCGGCCATGTTCATCGCGGGTGGTATTTCGACGTTTCTGTCGCAGGCATCGGTGATGCGTTACCTCGGGCCGCGCTCGAATCGTGTGATGGCTTACGGTGTGGCGTCGGTGGCGGGAATGATTCTGGCGGTCTGTTCGTGCAGCGTGCTGCCGATGTTTGCCGGTATCTACACGATGGGCGCCGGGCTGGGGCCGGCGAGCGCGTTTCTGTATTCGGGGCCGGCGATCAATGTGCTGGCAGTGTTCCTGTCGGCACGTGTTTTGGGAACCGACCTCGGCGTGGCGCGGGCAATCGGGGCAATTGCGTTCGCCGTTATTATCGGGTTGTTGATGCACGTGATTTTCCGTCGGAGCGAGGGACAACGTCAGGAACGCCTGATGCAGATGCCGGAAGCGCCGGCGAGTCCGCGTCCGCTCTGGAAGACGGCACTGTTCTTTGCCGCGATGATTTTGTTTCTGGTGTTCAGCGACTGGTACAATACCAACGACGTGACGATTGCGTTGAAGGACGGGACGCGGATCGAGGCCAACATCCGTTACTCGCGCCCCGAGGCGCTGGACGTGCAGGAATACGATGCCACGGGACGGCTGGCGACGGAGATTCGCCGGTTGAACCGCACGGAGATCGTGACGATGACGCCGAAGGCGGGCTGGGTAATGACGATGCACGGCATGAAATGGTATCTGGCGGGTGCGGTGGGGCTGGTGGTGGCGTTGATGTCGTGGCGGTGGTTCAACCGGGAGGAACGGAAGGAGTGGATGACAGCCACATGGGACTTCGGCATGATGATCATCCCGTTATTGTTCGGCGGCGTGTTCGTGACCGGCTTGATTGGCGCGTTGATCCCGGAAAAGCAGGTGGCGGCGTGGGTCGGCGGCAACAGCCTCGGCTCGAATTTCGTTGCCTCGTTCATCGGGATGATCTGGTATTTCGCGACGCTGACGGAGATTCCCATCGTCGAAATGCTGACGCGGCTCGGCATGGGCAAAGGTCCCGCGCTGGCGTTGCTGCTGGCCGGGCCGGCGTTGTCGTTGCCGAGCATTCTCGTCATCAACAAGATCGTCGGGCCACTGAAGACGTTTGTGTTTTGCCTGTTGACGGTTGTGATGTCCACGATTGTGGGCATGATCTTCGGCGCGTTGTTTTAGCGATTTCGGCCGGACATGATGTTCGGCCCTAAACTGAAAGGAAATTGAGTTATGGCTGGTCAAACAAGTTGTTGTTGTAGCGGTACGAAAAGCAAGAACGTGTTGCTCTACGCCTGTTCGGGCGGGGCGAACGTGGCCGAGATGTCGGATCGCGCGGCGCGGCAGTTGATGCGCGAGAAGGCGGGCATGATGTTTTGTCTGGCTGGGTTGGGCGCGGATTTGCCGAACATGATCCAGCAGGCCAAGGACGCCGACCTGAATCTGGTGATTGATGGTTGCCCGATTGATTGCGCCCGCAAGATTTTCGAGCGGCATGGATTGAAGAACGTGCAGTATGTCCGCGTGACCGATCTCGGCATCGAGAAGAAGAAAGGCGTGCCGGTCGCTGAAGCCGACGTGGCCAAGGTGGTTGCCCGGTGTAAGCAAGTGCTTTGTACCACTTGAAAGGACTACCATGAAAAAGCTGCAAATCCTTGGCCCCGGTTGTCCGAAGTGCCGGGCGCTCGCGGCGAACACGGAGGCGGCGGCGAAGGCGCTCGGCCTCGAATATGAGTTGGTGAAAGTCACTGATATCACGGAGATGATGAAGTTCGGCGTGATGATGACGCCCTGCCTTGCGGTGGACGGCGTCGTGAAGTCTGCCGGCAAGGTGTTGTCGCCTGACGAAATCAAGAAGCTGATCCAATGAAAACACCCATTAAGATTCTTGTCGTTGTTGTGTTGGCCGGGCTGGTTGTTGCGGCCATCGCGCTCAAGAACCGAAACAAACCAGCCTCGACATCGCCCGTCACAACAGCGGCGGGACAGTCGTTGCCCAAGCTGCTCGATCTCGGCGCGGGGAAGTGTATTCCGTGCAAGATGATGGCGCCGATTCTGGAGGAGTTGAAGAAGGAATACGCCGACAAATTTGTCACGGAGTTCATTGATGTGTGGCAACCGCAGAATGCCGCCAAGGCCGAGCAGTACGGCATTGAGATGATTCCGACGCAAATCTTCTTCGACGCCACCGGCAAGGAACTCTTCCGCCACACGGGCTTCTTCGGCAAGGAAGACATCCTCGCCAAATGGAAGGAATTCGGCGTGGATGTCGGTGCCGGCAAGGCAACCGCCGGGATTGTCCGCGAGGAACCGGTTGCGCCCGACACACGTCCGCGCGACCAAGTCTGTTTCATGTGCGACGGCGATGTGAACCCGAAGACGCGCACGGTGGTCAAAGGCCAGACTGAGCAGCGCATTCTCTGTTCGCCCCACTGCTACTTTATCTACTTCTCCAGTCTCGTCGGCGCGGATGCGGCAGCGGAAGCAGCCAAGGTCAGCGTCACCGATTGGGCGACTGGCAACCTCGCGCCGGCCACGACCGCGACCTACCTGTACGGGCTGGACGCCAAGGGACGTCCCACGATCAAGGCGTTTGCCGACAAGAGCGACGCCATGAAGGAACAGCGGGCAAGTGCCGGCAATGTGCTCGCGTGGGATGTGTTGCGGTCGAAAGAACTGGCGACGCGCTGCGCGTTCTGTGACCGCGCCGTGTATCCTGAAGATGCCTGCGGCGTGAAATTCGGGACGACCCACAGTTACGGTTGCTGCACACATTGCTCGATGGGTGTGGCGGCGCGGTTGAAACAGGACATCGAAGTCGAGGCCAAGGACGGGTTCAGCGGCGAATTGATTCGCGTCAAGACGTTGGACGGCAAGATCGCCTCGCTCGAACCGCCGACAGCCATCGCGTGGTTCGGCCAGAAAAAAACACCCGATGGCAAATGGGTGTCCGCCGGTTGTTTCAAACAGGGCTTCTTCGTGAATCAAGAGAACTTGAAGAAGTGGCTCGACGCCAGGCCCGCGATGACCGGCCGCCAGATCAGCATCGCCCAATCGCTTGCTGACAAGATGAAACTCTCTCCGGAGCAAATCGCCAAGGCGTGCAAGCTCGGCGAGTGCAAATGAGATGGAACAGCTTTTCACCAATTTAAGTCGGGCCGTTGAAGGCGCGCCGGTGATTGCGCTCGGCGCGGCGGCGGTGTGGGGCGTGTTGAGCATCGTGCTCAGTCCTTGTCATCTAGCCAGCATCCCGCTGATTGTCGGGTTCATCAGCGGTCAGGGCACAGTTACTGTGCGACGGGCATTCTGGACGGCCACATTGTTCGCGGTCGGCATCCTCATCACCATCGCCGCCATTGGCGTTATCACGGCGATGGCGGGGCGAATGATGGGCGACGTGGGACGCTGGGGAAATTATTTCGTGGCGGCGATCTTTTTTGTCGTGGGCTTGCATCTGGTCGGCGTGATTCCGATGCCGTGGTCGGGTCCCGGTCAGGTGAACATGAAACAGCGCGGATTGCTGGCGGCGTTCATCCTCGGTTTGGTGTTCGGCATCGCGCTCGGTCCGTGCACGTTTGCCTACATGGCCCCGATGTTGGCGGTGACGTTCAAGCTGGCAAAGACGAACCCGCTCTACGGCGCGTCGTTATTGCTGGCGTATGGCATCGGGCATTGCGCCGTGATCGTGCTGGCGGGAACATTTACGGAAGTGGTGCAGCGGTTTCTGAATTGGAACGAGCAATCGAAAGGCGTTACCATCGTCAAAACCGTCTGCGGCGTGTTGGTGCTGTTAGGCGGGGTGTGGTTGGTGTACTCTGCGCCGTGACTATGAAAATCAATACGAAAGTTTCCCGAATCGTGCGGACCGGAATCAAATGGGCGGTGCTGGTGGTCATCGCTGCGGTCGTCGTTTACCGGCTGAAGTTTGCGCCGGTGCCGGTAACGGGGCACATCGTTCAGACCGGACCGCTGGTGGCAGAAGTGATGGGCACGGGCGTGCTGAACACGCACATCAAGACCACCATCAGCCCGCGCATTCAGGAACGGCTCGCGGCGGTGCTCGTGGACCAAAACGACTTCGTGACCAACGGTCAACTGCTGGCGCAACTTGATGACGGCGAACTGAAACGACAAGTTGCCGTCGCCGAAGCGACCTTGGCGGCGGCCAAAGCGACTGCGGCGCGTGTTCGCGTGGATGAATCGCGCGCCAAGGCGATTGAACAACAAGCGCGGCTGGACCAAAAACGGGCCGCCAGCTTGGCCGCGAACAACGTCAGTTCACAAGCCGATCTCGACAAAGCCAACGAACGGTTGCGGGTCGCCGAGGCGGACCTCCAACGCGCGCAAGCCGCCATCGTGGAAGCTGAGAGCCAAGTGATCATGGCGGAGAAGACGCTCGCGCATCAACAGGAGCGGCTTAGTTACACGAAAATCGTCAGTCCGTACGACGGCCTCGTCACGCGGCGCGATCTCGATCCCGGCGGCGTGGTGGTGCCGGGCAGTTCGATTTTGCAACTGATCTCGACCAACGAAATCTGGGTTTCGGCATGGGTGGACGAGACCGCGGCGACCGGCTTGCGGCCCGGCCAACCGGCGCGGGTCGTGTTCCGGTCGGAACCGGCGCGGAGTTATCCCGGCACGGTGGCGCGGCTGGGGCGCGAGACCGACCGCGAGACGCGCGAGTTTGTTGTGGACGTGCAGGTGCGGGAATTGCCGGCGAACTGGACCATCGGCCAGCGTGCCGAAGTGTTCATCGAAACCGGGCGAGCGGCAACGGCGTTGGTGCTGCCGCAACGATTTGTCCAATGGCGCGGCGGCCAGCCCGGCGTGTTCGTTAACGACCATGGCGCGGCCCGCTGGCGCGCGATCACGTTGGGACTGCGCGGGCTTGGAACCGTGGAAGTCACGCGCGGTCTTGCGGCAGGCGACCAGGTGGTTCAACCACTCGACCCGAAACTGGAATTGGCCGACGGCCAACGCATCAGTGCGAAATGAATCTTGCTACCAAAGACATTCGGCACAACTTGGGCCGGTTTGTCCTGACGACCATCGGCATCGGGTTGTTGCTGATGATCGTGATGGGAATGGGCGGCATTTACAAAGGGCTGATTCATGAAGCGACGCTGTTGGTGAACACGGTCGGCGCGGACTTGTGGGTCGTGCAAGGCAGCACGCGCGGACCGTTCGCGGAATTGTCGCGGATTTCCGCCAACCTCGAAGACCGCGTGCGCGCCGTGCCCGGCGTGGCCAGCGCGCGGCGGTTCGTCTCATACACCGTTCAGCGCGAAGTGCGCGGACGGAAATTGCGGTTGGTGGTGACCGGCCTGGCGTGGCCGGAGGACCGGGGCGACTGGATTCCGCTCGTGGCCGGGCGGCCCTTGCGGCAGGCGCACTACGAGATGATTGCGGACCGGTCGTTGGGGTTGGCGCTCGGCGAAAGGGTCAAGCTCGGCAAGGAGGTTTACGAAGTTGTGGGCCTCACAAAAGGTTTGGTCGGCGGAGGCGGCGATGGCTTGGGATTCTTCACCGCCAGCGACGCGGCGGCAATCCAGTTTGACGTGCCCGCCGAAGCGACCCGGTTGGAACGCGCAGCCCGACAGGCCCGGCTCGCCGTCTCCGATCTCGGTCGCGTGCAGCCCTTGTTGCGCAATCGTGCCGGCGGCCCGGCGAGCGGCCTGCCGGCTTTGGCGCGACCACAGGTCAGCGCGGTGCTTGTCAGGCTACAGCCCGGCGCGAACACATCAGTAGCGTTGGCAACGATTGCCACGTGGCCTGACGTGTCCGTCTATACTACGCACCAGCAAATCGACATGCTCATCGCGGGTATGGTGGACAAGGCACGGCGGCAGCTTGGCCTGTTCCGCGTGTTGCTGATCATCATTTCCACCATCATCATGGCGCTGATCATCTACACATTGACGCTCGACAAAATCCACGACATCGCGATGCTCAAGCTCATCGGTGCGCGCAACGGCGTCATCGTCGGCCTGATTTTGCAACAGGCGCTGTTGATGGGCGCGCTCGGCTATGGCTTGGCGTACTGGATCGGCACGTTTGCGTTTCCACAATTTCCGAGGCGGGTGGTGATCGAGATGCCTGACCTGCTGTTGCTCGCCGGTGTGGTGCTGGCCATCTCGGTGTTGTCCAGTCTGCTCGGCATCTGGAAAGCCATGAGCGTCGAACCGAACAAGGTATTGTCTTGATGAGCACCACCGCCGCCACGCCCGCCATCGAGACGTTCAGTCTGACGAAGGTCTATGGCCACGACAACACCGAGGTCGTCGCGATGAAAGATGTCTCGTTGCGCGTGAACCGCGGCGAAGTCGTCGCGCTGGTCGGCCCAAGCGGCGCGGGCAAGTCCACCTTGCTGACCGCCGTTGGCCTGATCAATCCGCCGACTGCAGGTCGAATCGTCATTGGCGGGCAACCAGTGATGGAGGCCGACCGCGCATTCGTGGACCTGCGCGCGTTCCGGCGGAAACATCTCGGATTTGTGTTCCAGAAAGCGAACCTGATTCCGTTTCTCACTACCGTCGAGAACGTCCAGTTGGCCATGGAGATCAACGACGCCTCGTCCCGCGCGGCCCGGTCGCGGGCGCTGGAATTGCTCGACTACCTCGGCGTGGCCGACCGCGCCGATCACCTGCCCGACGCGCTCTCCGGCGGCGAGCAACAGCGCGTGGCCGTAGCCCGCGCGCTGGCCAATGAACCAAGCCTGATCCTCGCTGACGAACCGACCGCTGCGCTCGACGGCACGCGTGGCCGGCAGGTGATGGAACTGTTCCGCAAAGTTGCCCACGAACGCGGCGCCGGCGCCATCGTCGTCACCCACGACCACCGCGCATTGGACGTGTTCGACCAAATTTACGAAATGGAAGACGGCCGGCTCAGCCCGTCGCAATTGAACAAACCCAACCAACAACCCGAAAGGAGTGTCGTATGAGCAAACAGATCACTCGCAGAAATTTCCTCGGCACCGCCGGGGCGGCGGCGCTTGTGTCAGCCGTTGGTTCCAACGCAACCGCAGCGGACAAACCGCTGAAAATCCTCGGCATCGCGTGCAGTCCGCGCAAGGGAATGACGACCGCGAAAGCCGTGCAGGCCGCGCTCGACGCGGCCAAGGGCGTCAACCCGCGCATCGAAGTCGAACTGATTGACCTCGGCGGACTCAGCATCGCCGGGCACTCGGCGAAACCGCCAGCGGACGATTTCGACGCGATCCTTCCGAAGCTGAAAGACCCGGCGGTCGGCGGACTCATCATCGGGTCGCCGTCCTACTTTCGCGGCATCAGTTCGCTCTGCAAAGCGTTCATTGAGCGGTGCGCGCCGTTGCGCGAGCCGCGCACGCTGGCCGACAAACCGGTCGGTGTGGTCGCGCTGGGCAGTTTCCGCAACGGCGGCCAGGAACTGGTGATCGAGCAAATCCAGACGACCATGCTCTGTTTCGGCATGATCCCCGTTGGCGGCAACTCGCCCGCGTATCAGGGCGCGACGGTGCAGTCCACCAAGGACGACATCAGCGCCGACGAACTCGGTCTCGACACGGCCAAGAAACTCGGTGCGCACGTGACCGAAGTGGTGTTGCGGTTGGCGGCGAAAGGCGCATAAGAGTCATGTTTGGAAAGTCATTACCGGCGTCCGATTGTAGCCGCGAGCTTGCTCGCGGGGGCAGAGGGTTTTCGGATTACCGCGAGCAGGCTCACGGCTACAGAACTGTTTTCCAAACACCTTCTAGAGAAAAACACCCATGAAAATCCAAGTTGTCGGGCCGGGGTGTCCCCGGTGCCAAGCCACCGAGAAGAACGTGTTCAATGCCTGCGCTGAACTCGATCTGGCGGCGGACATCGAGAAAGTGCGAAGCATCAGCGAGTTCGCCAAGCTCGGTGTGATGATGACGCCGGCCGTGCTGGTGGACGGCAAGATCGTTGTGTCGGGCAAGGTGCCGACCGTGGCGGAATTGAAACAACTGCTGCGACCATGAAGAAACGAATAGCCATTGATGCTGAAACGGTCCGCCAAAACGTGCGAGAAGGTTACAGCCAGATTGCGCGTACTGGCGGTTCCTGCTGTGGGCCGGGATGCGGTTGTTCGGGCGAACAACTCGTCCAGCAGATCGGCTACAGCACGGAACAACTGGAGGCGTTGCCGGAAGGGGCGAACATGGGGTTGTCGTGCGGCAACCCGACGGCGTTGGCGTCGTTGCGGCCGGGCGAGGTCGTGCTCGATCTTGGCAGCGGCGGTGGGTTCGATGTGTTCATCGCCGGGCGGAAGGTCGGGCCAAAGGGGCGCGTCATCGGCGTAGATATGACACCGGACATGCTTGCGAAGGCGCGACACAACATCCCGTCTTCAGGCTTGAGCAACGTCGAGTTCCGGCTCGGCGAGATCGAACACCTGCCAGTGGCGGACAACTCGGTGGACGTGGTGATTTCCAATTGCGTCATCAATCTGTCGCCGGACAAGCCGCAGGTCTGGCGTGAGATTGCCCGCGTGCTGAAGCCGGGCGGACGCGTGGCGGTGTCGGACCTCGCGCTGCTGCGACCGTTGCCGCCAAAGGTGGCGGGGATGGTGGAGGCGTTGGTCGGCTGCATCGCGGGAGCGGTGCTGGCGAAGGAGACGCGACGGATGGCGCGCGCGGCCGGGTTGGTCGAGGTGCGGTTGACCTCGAAGCCGGAGTACGTCAACGCGATGACCGGTTTCAACGATCCGTTGTATAAGAAGATTGTCCGTCACCTGCCCCGCGGCGGGAAACCGAGTGATTACATCACCAGCCTCGATGTGTCGGCGAGGAAACCTAGCGAGAAGCGAAATGAACCAACGTGAACGAATCATCCGGATTGTCAGCAGCCTGTTGATGGCAGCCGCCATCGTGGCCGGCGGTTTCGCGTTGGCGAAAGCGGTGCAGCGTAAACAAAACAGCGATCCACCGGTGCGCCAAGAGATTCATGGCCAGCCAAAAGGGCTTCCGAATGAATAAACCCGATCAACTGTTCAAAGCGTTCGCCGACGAGACGCGGCTGCGGATTTTGAATCTGCTGGCGCAAGGCGAACAGTGCGTGTGCGAATTCCAGATGGTGCTGGATGTGCCGCAGCCGAAGATTTCGCGGCATCTGGCGTATTTGCGGCGGATGGGTTTGATCCAGGAACGCAAGGAAGGCAAGTGGGTGATCTATGCGCTCACCGAGGCGCGCGACCCCGTTCATGCGGCATTGCTGCGGTGCGTGCGCGGATGTTTTCAGGAGATCGAGATTTTGAAGACGGATTTGTCGCGGCGGCGGAACGCGAAGTCGCCGAGGTGTTGCACATGAACCAACCAAAAAGAAACCATGAGAAAAAAATGAAGAACCAAATGGATGAACAAATGAGGGAACTGATCGCCATCGGAGCGTCTATCGCGGCGCATTGCCAGCCGTGTTTGACGTACCATATCGCCAAGGCCAAAGAGTTGGGGATTGACACTCACCTCGTTTCCGGAGCGATGGAGGTCGGCCACATGATTGAAAAGGGCTCGATGTCCGCCATGCAAGCGTTTGCGAAGAGTGCGTTCGATGCGCCACCGCAGGCAGCGGCAGCCTGTTGCGGACCGGGCGCCAAAGGCTGCTGCACTTGAGAACCATAAACCAGAGGAGAAATCACCAATGAATCCGCCGAATGAAGACCGTAAACCGACTGACAATATGGAATTACTGAAACAACAGACCGCGGCCTGTGGTCCCGGATGCGGCTGCCACACCACCGGGACCCCGGGTAAAATGCGTTGGGTGCTGGGTGTCATCGTCCTGATCGCGGCCGGGACGCTCGTGGCCCGCGCCGTCATCAAGAGCAATGGGGCATCGGCTCAAACGCCTGCGGCCGGATTTGCGACGGCAGTCTCTGCCGAAAAGCCAGCCGAACCTGCCCCGGCCACACCGGAGGTGGTTGCCGTCAAAGAGATCGGCGGGTTGTCCGAACTGAACGTGGTGGCGAAGGATGTGGACGGTGTTTTCGTGTTCTTGCCGGGCAAGGGCAAAACGGATTCCAAAGCGGCGACGTTGCAAATTCGGGACGCGGCTCGAAAGATCGAATCTCAGGCCCGCAACAAGATCGGCGTGTTCACGCTGAAAACGACCGCGCCCGATTACGAGCCAATCGCGGCGCAGTTGTCGCTGCCCGGCGTGCTGGCGATGGTCAAGGGCGGAGGCATGGCGCCCGTGACCGGTGAAATCACGGAGACGAAACTGATTCAGGCGTTTGTGCGCGCATCGAGCGCCGGCGGTTGCGGCGCGGGCGGCTGCGGACCGCGCGGCTGCAATTAGGAAATAGACATGGCGGACATGCTGAAATGGGTTACTGACACGCTCCAAGCGGCCAGCACGGGGCCGATGGCATTACCGTTGGCGTTCCTGTTGGGTTTGGTGAGCGCCGTGGCAAGCGCGTGTTGCACTTTGCCGGCAATGGGCATGCTGGTGGCCTATTCCGGGACACGCCAAGATGTGAATCGCCGAATGGCATTTACATCCGCAGTCTGGTTCATGATTGGGACCACGTTGGCATTGATTCTTCTCGGATTTGTGGCGGGGCTGATTGGCCAGACGGCGCAGGCGTTTCTCGGACGCTACTGGAAATTGTTTGCGGGTGTCGTCGCAATTCTTTTGGGTCTGGCAGCTTTGAAATGGCTTCCCTTCAAGCTGCCGAGCCGTGATCAGAAGGATAGCGAACCTTCCATTTCGGGAGGCAAGATGGGTGCGGCGCTGGGCGGAGTCTTCTTGGGCGGCGGCGTTGCGGCTTGTTCATTGCCGTGTAATCCGGGCATTTTCATTGTCATCGGTGCCAGTGTGTTGATGGGGCAGATCGTGTGGGGCATGGCGCTCATGGCGGCTTTCGGTGTGGGTTTCAGCCTGCCGCTCGGCGCCATCCTGTTCGGCGTGTCGTTCGGGAAAGCGTCCATCAAAGCGCAGAAAGCGGAGATCGTGATCCGCAACGTCGCCGGTGCGCTGTTGGTATGTGCGGGATTTTATCTGTTGGCGACATTTTGAGTCAGGGAGAGCAAGATCATGAAAAAGAAAATCGAAGTCTTCGACCCGCCGATGTGCTGTTCCAGCGGCGTGTGCGGGCCGAACGTGGACAAGAAACTCGTGGAGTTCAACGCGACGCTGGTGTCGTTGAGCGCGCACGGCATCGAGGTCCAACGCTACAACCCGGCCCAGCAATACGAGACGTTCATCAGCAATCAAACCGTGGTGAAAACTGTGAACGACATCGGCACCGGTTGCCTGCCGCTGATCTTGGTGGACGGCGAGGTCGCCAGTCATGGCCGCTACCCCGGAAAAGCTGAACTGGCCGACATGGTCGGTTTGGGAGGCAAATCATGAGCGCCCGCAACATCCTGGGAAATTCGGCGACCCGATTTCTGTTCTTCACGGGCAAAGGCGGCGTGGGCAAGACTTCGATGGCCTGCGCGACTGCTATTGGGTTGGCCGACACCGGTAAGCGGGTGTTGTTGGTC
>CAZNOK010000114.1:9514-15982 GCA_964574605.1 uncultured Verrucomicrobiota bacterium | reverse complement strand
GCTGAGCACGACGTAATTGTTTTGGTCTTCGCCCGGCGTCACGCCGGCATACCAGTTGGCCCACAGCCGTCCGCTCGGAGCGACGGCCATGCTGGGGATACCTTGGTAGGCACGGTTGGTGACTGCTTGTTCCGGGAGCGGCGGCCCGACATATCGCGGCGGGGCCGATGGAGCAAGGAGTGCGGCAAGGATGAGAGTTGTGATGTTACTCATGGTGCCAGTTTGTTCGCTTTGGTCCAGCGGATGCGGGCAAGCAAGAGATCGCCCTTGATTCCGTTCTTCGGTTGCCATTCGCCGACCGTCACCCACGACTCCGTTGGGCTGACGTTGAGCGGATGGAAGTTGCCCATGATGGCGACGCGGTCGGGGTCTTTGACGCCGTCGCCGACCAGCGGCAACACGATGCGCTCGGTGTTGCGGCGAAGACGCAGTGTCTTGGTGTCAACCTGCGCCATCCAAAGCGGCGACCGCCAGCGGATGACGTTGACGTTGCTGACGTCCTTGCGCGTATAGACGAGCCAGAGCGCGTCCGAGTGCGGCAACCAATGCTGTTGGGTCGTGGACATCACCAGCGGCTCGCCGTCGTCCCACATCCACGGTTGTTTCGGCGTCCACTTCAAGCCGTCGTTGCTCGCGCAGACGTAGCCGCGCTCATCCTCGGCGCGCAACGTGAGAAAGAACTTCTTGCCGAAACGAACCAGCGACGGTTCGAGCAAGCCGCGGCCTTTGTCGTGCGTGATGGCCTCGCCGACTTGTTTCACCGACAACGTCTCGCCGTCGAAAGCGCAAACGACACTGGCGACGGAACGCGGTTTCGTTTTCGTGTCGCCGTGGGTGAACGCCAGCAGGATGTCTCCGTTCGGGAGCAGGACACGCTGGCCGCAGTTGTTGGAGTAGATATACGCGCCGCGCGGGTCGTTCCACTCCAGTTTGCGGCGCGGCCCCCACTTGCCATCGCGCCAGACCGCATACATCGGCCAGCGTGGCGGCTGGTCTCTGGAGAATTTCGGCCCGGAATAAAAGACGTTGTGGCCGAGCGCCAAAACCGTTTTCGTCTTGGGATGCCATTCCGGCACCACATCGCACACGCCTTCCTCGACGCCATTCGGCAACTTCACCCGACCAAGCGCCGGCAACGGCTTCGGTTCTGTCCACGTTTTACCGAGGTCGCGCGAAGTCATCCAGTGCACCGGGCCGAAGTAGTCCGAGCCTGTGATCGTCTGGAGTGTCATCAACACCATCGGGCCGTCTTTGCCCGGCATCACGCAGGCGCGCGGATGAAACCACGTCGGCCCGCTGCCATCGCGTCCGCGACGCAACGTGACCTTTTCGATGGAAGTAATCTGCGAAGGCGCGGCCAACGGCATCAGCAGTAGGGCAGTGAGCAGTGTGAGGATGCGTTTCATGGTTGTGGGGATGTTGCCTTTCTTGTTGTTGCGACGTCCTCGATCATCAACCGCACCGGACCAAGCAGTCCGGAGGGGACGAGCGGAGAATCCTTCGTGAAGTAGTTCCATGTCGTGAAACAGTAGCGCCCCCGCGACGGTCGGGGTTGCTTCTTGAGAAACCAGTCCGGAAACTCTTTGAGAAAGGCTCCGGCCTCAAATCGCGGCATGTGGCCCGGCAACCATTCACAATCCGGCGGTTCCTGCTCGTCGCCGATCAACCGGTTGGCCCAGACATTGGTGACCTTGATTTCAAGGCGATTGCCTTTTGCCCGGAGCAACCCGTGCGGCAGTTCCACCGTCCACGGCCCCGTCCAGACCACACCGAGGTCGGCGTGGTTGAGATGAACTTGCGCTACGTGGTTCACGACGCCGAGGTCGAGGACGATCTTCGATTGCGTTTCGTTGCAGTCAAACTCCTTTGTATAAACAGCGGTGCCGCTGAAATACCTGATGCCGGGTTCGGGACGCCGGGTCCAATCTTCGAGTTTGGCGAACGTGACCGGTTTCTTTGGGCCGCCCCAATCCGGGTCAAACCTCACTGTCCACGGCCCGTCGAGTTCCCTGACCGGGCGCAGGACCGGGAAGTTCATCCCGGTTTTCGACGTGGTTGCCGGTTTGCGAAAGACGATGAAAAAACTCTGCGCCGCCGCAAACTCCAACGGGATCATCGTTGCGCCGTCCACCTGTTCAAACTGCGCAAGATCGCGGGTGTTGCCGGTCACCGGGTCCCAGAGTTCGGGCTGCCGTCCGCCAACTCGGAACCGGCACTTCGCCGAGCCGGCAGACCGGGCGGTGTTCGCCAAGAAATAAACATCGGCGCCGTCCTGTCGCCGGTGGATGGCGTTGACGGTCACGCCGCCTTGCAGACTGAGCGCGGCAAAGTCGCCTTCTGGCGCGGCAAGGCGGCCCCATTGCAACAGCGCCTGACAACGCTGCCAGTATTTGACCATCGCCTTGCCCGGCTCCCACCAAGTCTGCGTGCGGTCGAAATGAGTGCCCCACAGGCCCATCGTGTTGCCCGGCTTGTAGCGGTCGTCCCACGGTTGCGGGACGTAACGGTGGAGGATGAACCGGTTCACGCCGGCGCAGTAGGCGGTATCACCGATTGGCTTCAGCCATGCGGGAGTCTCTGTCCACTGGCTCTCGCGTGGGTGACCGGTGAAGGCTTCAGCCTCGATGATGTTCTGTCCCGACTTTCGCGCGGCGGCCACCGTTTCATCAAGGTGACGGGAAAACAGCTTTCCCGAACGAGTCCAAAACTCCGTCATGACGCGATGCGCATGCGGAAGCACATCGTCGGGCCGCCACGGCCCGCCGTATGGTTCACAGGAGAAAATCAGCCCGGCTTCCCGCAACAACTTCGATGTCAGCGCAAAATGGATGTCTCGATAGAGGTCCTTGATCGTATCCTCGAAGTCCTCTCGAAATTTTTCCGTCTCTTGCGGGCTGCCGACAATGCGTCCGTCGAACGTGGTCAGAAACGGCGTCAAGTCGTAGCCGCGACGGGCGGTGAACTCTTCCCTCATGCGCGGCGTCCACGATGGCTTGCCCGCTTCGTAGCTGTCGAGGTGAACGAACGTGAACGCGTCCCCAACCAGATTTCCCAGATGCTTCTTGATTTCGCCGATGACATGCTTCATGTGCAACGTCACCGCTTCCGCGCTCATCTTGTCGCACTCGAATCCTGTCGCCTTCCACTGGGCGGGTTGAATCAACGTTCCCATGGTTGTGTGCCCAAACCGATACACGACCCAATCGCCTGCCGGCGCGTCCCACTCGGTCTTCCCCGTCAAATCAAACACCCGGTCTTTCGCCACGGTGCCGGTTGCCGGCAAGGCCAACACGGCGATGTCGCGGTAGAACGTCCTGCGTTCGGGAATCTCCAGTTTCTCGACGTTACCGGTGTTCGGGTTGAACATCGGAAACAACTGCACCGCGCGAGGATCAACTGTCGGTCGGGGTAAATCCAATTTCATTTTACCGGGACCGCGCCGGGGTGTTTTCGAGAAACAGATTTCCTGCATCGAATGCTCAACCTTCACCCACCGGCCGCCGCTGGTTTCATACGAGGGGCCGTTGAACATCCCGAAATCCATTTCGAGCCGCTTTGATTCCTTGACCGCGTGACGAACCAGTTTCCACCACGGCTCCGTCCAGGCGATGATTTCCGGCGTTGGGCTGTTGCCGATCTCGTTCGCCCACGGCGTTGTGGTATCGGACAGGCTGAACATGAGAATGCGACCGAAACCCGCGTCGCGGAGCGCCTCCAAGTCGCGCGTGATACTTTGCGTGCTGATGTTGCAACCCATCCACATCCACATCACGCCGGGCTTGGCAGATTGCGGTGGCGACTGAAAGAGCCTTTCCAATTCATCGGCAAACAAGACCAGCGGCAGCAGCAGCGCGGTTAGGAGCGCAAAGGTCTGTTTCATGGCGCTTGCCGCCAATCTATGCGCGCCAGTTTGGTGGAGAGATTGACCGACACAGAAGCGTGGGCAAATTCGCGGGTCGCCGTCAATCCCTTCCAGATGGCATCGCCCTTGGGCGGGCCGAGCGGACGGTCGAGTTCGGGATACGAATCCAGCATTCCCATGCGGTCCGTGTAACCCCACGAATAACAAAAACGCGAACCGGGTCGCGCGCCGACCAGAAAACACGCCAGCGGAAACGTGATTTGCTCGCGGGCGAGTTTCAGGAGTTCATCATAAGGCCGCTTCATCATTTCCTTGTCGAGCCAGTTGAACTGCGGCCAGCCTTTGATGATGACGGCTTTGCCCTTGGCTGCCGCGAGCGCCATCGAATCGAGATCGGCCTTGATGTCATCAGGCGAGTCGCAATTGAAACCGGCAAAGTGCTCGATCATCACAAAGTCAATCCCCTCCCAATCGAGAATCTCGCGGAAACTCGTCGTTCGTATTCCGTTGGCGACGACGACACATCCCGGACCGATCTTGCGTTTCGTGAGCGCGATCATCTCGCGCAGGCCGCGGACAATCGCCTTTGCCTTGGCGTCCTCGACCTGCCGCGCCAGCGCCGGGGTGAGCGCCTGCGGCAACGCGTCCACGAAAAAACCATCCAGCGGCGCAGCGCGATGCGCTGCCGCGATGACTTCGGACCACCACTCGCGAAACTCTGCGTTGGAAGGATCGGGACGCGGTGTGCCGGATGGGTGCGTCACCACCTTGCCGTCGCGGGCGCGCAACGTCCACTCGGAACGGTACGTCTTGAACGCGTCGTAGCCCGGCCAGTTGACGAACGCATTGAAGTAGAACAACACCTTCACATCGGGATTGCGCTGCTTGAGCCGGCGGGCGGTGTCGGCGATGCCTTTCTCGGTGCTGCCGTGGACCGCGACGCCGTGGCTTTTCTCCAGCGCGATCAACCGGCTGTGGCTTGCAAGAAAAGCAATCTGCTCATCAGTCAGGTTGCCGGTGCGCTGGCCGAAGTGGATGTAGAGTGGCACCCGGTCCCAGTTGAAGCCGGCAATGACGGCGGGTTTCTCGGCGGCGCGCAGCGCACCCAGCAACACGCACAGAAAAACAGTGAGGATCAGTTTCACGCTTTCAATTTCAACGCGGTGAGAGACGGAATCCTTCAATGCCCCACGGGGGCAGGACGCTTGTTGTGAGTTTGCCGGTGGTTTCGCCGTGGGGCGACAAGGCGCCGGAGACGCTGTCCAATCGCTCGACTTTGTAGCGGCCGCGCATTCCCAACACACGAGGTTTGAGGGTAACCGTCGCGCGCGTCGCTGTGGAGCCGAGATTCACTGCGAGCACCAAGTATTCGTAGCGCGGCGCTTTCCCGGTGCGGTAAATCGGGCCTTGAAAGTTGACGTTGGACCAAACCGCCGCTTGCGGGGCCCGGCTTGGAAGGTTGAATGCGGTGGCTTCTTCCATGTTGATCGTTGAGAGCACGCGCCAGTACGGCGCGACAAATTGATGAATGGGGGCATCGGGGTCTAGTGGGAAAAGGTTCTTGCTGCTTGCGCGCTCGATTCCCAATGCCACGTGCGGATAAAATCCCCACGCCGCCATCTTGGCCGCGCCTTCCGAAGTGATGAAGGCGGGAGAGTCCAAGCACCACGGCATACAACAAGTGCCGCCGCCCATCATCCCGCGGAAAACCGCCGTGTCGCGGTCGGAAAACATGTCGTGGTCGCCTCGATACTCGCCGGGCAGATACCCGTCGAACATCAGATTGGGCAGGATGCCGGCGCAACCGATACCCTGATGTCCAATCAGGAATCCGCCCGGCCCAACCAGTTCCCGGAGCCTGCGCGTGAACAAAAAATAGTCGCGACACGGCAACGTGGTGCCGTCATCGGAAAAGTGCGAGTCACCCAATTTGGCATCGGGAGGATTCTTGGATTCGTGGTAGGCGACGCACTGTGGGCCGTGCCAGTCCACATACAAACCGTCCCAGTTTCGTTTGAGGTATTTCTTGAAGAATTGCGCAGCCAAGCCGTACCGCTCGATCCCGCGCATGTAAACCCCGAACCGCATCCCTTTTCGATGAGCGTACTCAATAGCGCGACGAAGGGCATCCTCATCGCGCGGCACGCGATAGTCGGCGTGGGGCCGGCCGTTGCTACCGCCTTCGAGCATCCAATGCTGGTGAAGGATGAGCAGCGTGCAGTGGCGCGCGGCCATCTTGTCAATCAGTTCGTTGGACGGATACCACTCCTGACGCTTGTCTTTGTAGAGGTAATTGATCCAGTGGAATACCCGCTGGCCGATCACGTTGCATCGCGGTTTGCCGGCGGCACCGGAGCCGAGCGCCAAGGCAATCCGATTCTCATAGCGGAACGGCGCGGCGAGTTCGGTGTTGCCGTCCGCCAGATTCCAGACGAACCGTCCTTTCTCGTGCTGAAAGCCAGTTTGGCCGCTGATCGCGCGACACTGTTCCACCATCGCTTGCAGCTCACTGGTAAAACTCAGCTCAGGATGCGCGCCCAGCGCCACCCGCGCCGATTTGAACGCCTTGATCCGGTCGGCAAAAGCCATCTCGCGGTAGCGGGGGA
>CAZNOK010000114.1:0-9414 GCA_964574605.1 uncultured Verrucomicrobiota bacterium | reverse complement strand
CCGTCGTTGAAGGTGACTTGTGGGAACGTCTGGCCATCTGCGCCCCAAATGCGGTTCCACTGTGCGCCGTCGAACAATTCCAGCCCGGCGATTTCCCCGCCGCGGGCTGCGTCAACGGCCACTCGAAAAGACTCGCCTTGAAACACAGTCCGACCTCGTTGACGTTGCAGCGAAAGTTCCGCCGTGCTGGAAGCGACAAGCCCAGTTAGGAGGGCGGGGAGAACTGTGAGGATGTGTTTCATGATTAAATGACGGCAGCGCCTTGTCTCTTGAGCGTCGCACGCAAACGGGCGGTGTCAATCGCGGCCACGTCGGCTCCCGAATCGAGCGCGAGCCACGCGGCGGTGCCGGCGGCTTCGCCCATCTGGTTGCAGTTCACCATCACGCGGACGCCGCCGAACGCCTGTTCGTCGGCATCCAGCGAACGGCCGGCGACCAGCACGTTCTTCGCGGCGCGCGGCACGAGCGAGGTGTAGGGAATTTGGTAGAACGGAACATCTTTGTTCAGATCGCGAAACAGTATTCCCGCACCGGACGCGCTGTGAACGTCAATGCGATAGGTGCCGTTGGCGATGGCGTCGGGGAAACGTTTGCCGGTGAGCAATTCGTCCACGGTCAGTTCGTGGAGCGCGCGAATGTGACGCGATTCGCGGATACCGATCTTCGCGGGCAACGCCACCAACGGCACGCCTTTGCCGCCGAGAAAATGTTGGCTCAGCAACTCGCAAATCGAGTCCACCTGACGTCGTCCTTCCAACTCGGCGCGCGTGAGTTGGTCCGCGTCGCTGCAATCGGCGCCGTGGACACGCGTCCCGGCCAGCATCAACAGGTCGTCCGCGCCGGGCACCGGGCCTTCGGGCGGACATCCGCAATCGCCGGGCACCGCGGCGGACCACGCGTAGCCGTCGCGGATCGCCTGCGGGTATTTCTTGTCGAAGACGACCTTGTGGATGTTGAAATCAGGATGCGCTTTCTTGATGGCTTTCAAGCCGCGCAGGATGCAACAGGTGGTCGGCGGCTGGACGTGTTCGCGCCGGTAGGTCTCCAAGCCCATGCGATGCGCCACGTCGGCGTCGCCGGTCGCATCCACGAACAGTTTGGCGCGGATGGCGCGTCGACCGGTTTTGTCCTCGATGATCGCCGCCGACATCCGGCCGCCTTCGGCCACCGTCGCGACGAACAGCGTGTGCAGGAACGGACGGATCTTCGCCTCGACAACCAGCTTGTCGAGTTCCAGTTTCAGTATCTCGGTGTTGAGCACGTAATGGCCTGGACCCATCTTTCGCACGGCGTCGCGCTTTTGAAGTCGCCCGATAGTCTCCGTGGTCAACCCGGCGATGATTTGTTGCTCGATAGAACGATCGTTCAGCGAATGCCAAATGTTCACCAAGCCGGCGGTCGCGACGCCGCCGAAGAATCCGCTCGACTCGATCAGCGCGACTTTTGCTCCCAGCCGCGCCGCGGCCACCGCCGCGAACGTGCCCGTGCAACTGCCGCCGACCACGCAGACATCGCACTCATGCGAGATGGGCACGTCCCGCGCCGGTTCGCGAATCGTGCCCGGTGCCGGCTCGGCGGCGCGCGCGTTGATGTTGAGAGCGCCCACCACAGCCAGTGGCGCGGCTTTCAGGAAATCTCGTCGTGGAATGCTCCGTTGCATGACGGCGTTATACCAGAATTAAACACCGCGACAAAGCTCCGGTTGTGTTCCGGAGGAAAGAGATCTCAGAACTGGATGCGATCCAATCGGAATGTCCGGTTCTCTTTTTGAATCTCGCAGTAGGCAGTGAGATAGGGCGTGGGATAACCTTCCACGTGATACAACATCGCGGGTCGCACGCGGCGCATCGGCGTGGGCAAGGTGCCGCCGTAGTAGGTGAACTCCACCGATTCCTGCAACCGCAACGCGCGCAGCAGGCGACGTTCTTTCGGGTCTTCCGAATCGCAGATCGGAATACGCGGTGCGGTTCGCCATTCCTCCAGCCAAAGCTCGTCTTCGGGCGGCAAATCAACGAAGGGCTCGATGGGTTGGCTTGTTTCCGCAGTCACCTTCTTCGGCAGAACCCGTGCGGCAAGCAACGCGGTCAATCCTTGAAAAAAGCTTCGTCGTCCAATGCTCATGGTTGGTTCCTGTGTCGGAATACTCGCGCGATGAGACTGGCTTTTCAAGCGGGAATCCCAGCGAGCTTGAACATTCTGCGTTCAGACTTAGCGAGACACCCACCCAAACAACTGCGAGAACAGGGTGACAAAAAACAATACAAACAGCACTCCGCCCGCAACCCCTAGTATGATTGTCCGGGTCAGATTGTTTCTCCAGCATGTTGCCAGACCCGTCCACAGAATCCAGAGCACAAGGGCGTATATGGAAATCTCTAACATCGCAGGCCGAATCTAGCTCATGGTCGCCGCAGATTCAATCACCTGCCGCCGTGAATTATTAAGCGCCAAGGTTGTCAGTCTTGTTTTGGTGCTCCAACAACGCCGAGCACTGGACGATCCACTTCTTCTTTTTGCGGAATATAGAATTCAGATCGAAACAGCACCGGACCAGCGAATCGTGAATCGGCCAGAACGCGGTGCAAGCCGTTGGACAGCAGTTCGACCTGACGGAAAATGTGTTCGGCGACCCGCGGGCCAAGCCCTCGCTGCCCATCGGATGTTGTATAATCATCGAAGCGATAGTGATCTAGTCCCCACTGATAAATCCACTCGCACCTACGGACAATCTTGTTGACTGCTTTGGATATTGCCGGCAGGTCGCAAGACTCGCAGGCATTCGTCAGGTCCTGAGTGAACGTCCGCGACAGCTTCGTAATCGTTTCCCTCAACTCCTGATCCCGTGCGGAATGGTAGTCATTGCGTTGCTGCCAATCCAACCTGCGCGGAGAGTGTTTTTGCTGCTCTGTCGTCAGCAACCGGTCAAACTGGCTGCGGAGGACGGTCAGTTGTGTATCAAGCAGCGCTGACACAACTCGATACTGCCAACCGGGCGGGGTAGATGCTGCGAGGTGATTCACTTGCGCGAGACATTCGTTGCGCTTCTCGTCCGGTACCGGGACAGCGAAAAGCGTGTTCTCGTCGCACGGAGGGACCTGAATCAGGGGTGGATGAAACGGTGGTGGCGGCGGTGGTTGGAAAGCACGGCGAATCCACTCGCGGATTTGGGCAATAATCACTGCAATCACCAAAATCACGAAGAAGTAGATTACCCATCCGATGAATGCCTGTTTCGGCTCGCCAATGCGTGCGATCAAGGCGAAGGTTTCCATCGTCACGTTAGCTTCCTCGCAATCTGATCGACCGGAATCTCGCGGACTGTGAACGTCGGTCTTTTGTTCACTGATTGAGAGCGGTACGTTTCGACGGTGCAACGAGCCGCTTCCTCCACCAAGACTCCCCAGCAACTATCGAAGCGCTCAAACGGCCCAAACCCGCCCTCATCGAGCAACCTCCTGACATACATCCCAAATCCGAAATGCTGATCTGTTCGCCAACTGGTTCCTTTGCGCTTGCGGGCGACAAATACACGAAATAACACGCCTTGCGGAATCCTCTTCTGAAGGTGAGAAACGGCTGCAACAATCTCCGTTGCGGTTAGGGGACAGATTATCCAGCCCACCTCATCTTCAGGGGCGATTGCTTTTCGTTGGAGAGCATCGGTGACTTCAGCAATCTTGTTACGCCAAAGCTGATTGTTATTTGACTCCAAGTACCTGTCACACAATGCCTGTTCTTTGCTGCGGACACTCATCTTTCAACCTCGCAGATGTTATGATTTGTCACGCGTTGATTGTACGCCACCTGCCAAGTAATTGGTTGACACAATTTATACACGAGGACGCAAGTCAGTTCACCTTCGTTGAAGACTTGTAGAGTCATTTCTTGGTTCTTCATGGATCACCGCACTGAAACAACGGACGCCAATCATCGGGCGGCGACTCAATCACAGGTGGAGTCTGTGTAGGGTCCCTCCACGGAGCCTTCACCAGATCAATAAGGCGGTTAACGAACTCCTGCAACGGCTTCCAGCAGGCGAGATCCTCGTCCTCTGTCCAGCCGAAATTGCTGGTGCCCCCATGGCCATGACACTCGACCGTAATGTAAGTGCCGTCACAACTTCCTATATCGCTCTCCGCATAGACGGGCAGGACCATCTGCTTGACGTTCTCGAACAGTTCCAGCCCGACGGCAGGAGTCAGTTCCACTTCCCAGTAAACCGGCTCCGGTTGCTGAAAGCGCGGATGGTCAATGATCAGGTCGTGGGAAAAATCGAGCGGCGATTCGCACCGCAACAGCCACCGGCCCTTCTGGCTGGCGTCAAACGGGCCACACAAAGCCATCCGAATCTCGCGGCACATGCTTGGGTACACGCTCACGACAATCCATTGCTGAAGGCTCTGTTCCGCCGTCTCCATCTACGCAAGCTTCCTTGTATTCCGTTCGTGTCGAATCTCCAGATAGTTCATTATGCCATCTCCCACACCAACGCTACGGACTCTTGGGCTGAAATATCACTAGGAGTTATGTCCGGGCCTGCGGACGGGTCGCATAGTCTGTAGCTGGCCTCGGATTCAATTCGAACTTCATTCCAACCGTATTCAATACGCAGGAGTGAACCCAAACTGACGCCTGCCGACCGGGCCAGAATCTCGGCGTTTTGTTTCGCCGCTGCCACAGCTTGCTGTAAAGCCTGTTGACGCAAGGGAACTTCATCCTTCACGCGAAATGAAAGCCGAAACTCAGGTTGACTGGCACTTTGGGCAGCGGCGACCAGTACCCGATTGAGGAGTTCCCGATCCATGGGAAGATGCACGGCTAAACCATGCGATGCTTCATAGTGGTCAAAGATATTCTGCCGTTTCACAATGCGATACTTGGTCTCTACGCCAAACCCAGTGGTCTTTAAGTCACTCCGCGCCATGCCAACCTTCCCAAGCTCGGTCCGTAACTGTTCCACTTTCTCGTTCAGTACCTGCACAGCACGCACATAGGACGAATCGGTCGCGCTGACATCAAAACTTAGCACGACTTTATCAGGCGGCGCGTGCACTGTGGCCTGCCCTTGGACACGTATCAATCGTTCGTTCATGTTTTCCTCCGTTGTTTACATCTTGCGTCAGATTTGCAGCTAACTCTCCCTTTCGGACTCCATTTTGGTTTCAGTGAGTGCTTTCAGCCGGCGAAGAATAGCCAGAATGTCGCCATCACGAAACATCGCCGCCAAATGGCCATCGCAAAATCGGTCTTGCCTCACGTGGAGCGTTAGTAGTTTGCGCAAATCCAAGAGTGTGGCTTCTTGAATTGCCTCTGGATGATTCGCAAAGATGGAGGCATCTTTCCATCCTGGCCAATCGAAACCGAATACTACGTTCTCTTCGTAGAGTGTCTTGATGAATTGGAAGACGATGGGGTTGTAGTTAAACCACGGCAGGTAACCGGGTTCGAGAATCACCTCACCGGGGGAGAAGTCTGGCGATTCAAAAAGAGGCAGATACCGCAACACTGAATCAATTTGCATTGGAGTCAGCATTTCTGGTTCGCTCATGGTGTCTATGCCAGCTTTCGTGCAATCTTTTCGTCGAAAGTCTGCTGAATAATCATAGCCCCGTTTCTTTCAGCCACTCCCGCCATTCCTTTTCGCCTTTAGGGGTTGCCAAACTACCCCATTCACTCCAAGAACGAAGCTCATTCCCATCTTCATCAAATTCGTAGTAGAAACCGTTGCTGAACCGGCTGCCAACAAAACCGGCTAGGTACTTCTTCCCGTTCCGCTCATAGACACTGTATGCGGCTATCCAGCTATCTGTGTTCGGTCGTCTGCCCTTCGGATTTGCCAGCACTTCCTCCATTGTGAACGGCACAAACGCAGCGTGTTGCTGGCACTCCTTGGTGAATTGTTCGATGGCCTTCTGCATGGCGTCACGCCAGTTTCCTCGCAATCTGCTCGTCCAGAATCTCGCGCACGGTCAACGGCACGATGACTTTGCCGGTCTTCTTGAAGAAACGGTCAATCTCCGTCAACGCGTCGTCGCTGTAGTCGAAGCTGACAAAGAAACCTTTGGTGCGTTCGTGCGTGGTCATCACGCCTTGAAAATCGCGGATGTCGGGGCTGCCGACTTTGTCTTTTTGCTTCACCTGAATCGGATACCAAACATCCATGAAGTCGAGATGACCTGTCTCTTTGCCGACGCGTTGCGGCGCGGCGGCGACGGGGAAGATTCGGCCATCAATCCCTTGGTCGCCGACCTGCACTTTGTTCGGGATGCCGCCGAGGGCAATGACAGCCCAGTTCTCAAACTCGAACGGCGGAATCTCGCGCAATTTATCTTCCGTCCAAGGCAGGTCGCGCACAATGAAACCGCGCCCGATCTTCCACAGCGCCTCGTCCTCCTTCAACCCGCACACGTCGCGCAATCGTTTCGCCATCACCCGACAGGCCGTCGGCGATACGTCAATGCCGATCCATTGGCGTTTGAGATTCTGCGCCGCCACCAGAGCCGTGCCGCAGCCGCAGAACGCATCTAACACGATGTCGTTCTCGTTGCTGCTGATTTCGAGAATGCGCTCCAAGAGCTTCAACGGCTTCTGTGTCGGATAGCCAAGACGTTCGGAATCGCTGGCGTGGATGGGATTGATGTCGTCCCAAACGGAGCCAAGCTGCACACCTTTGCCTTCGTCGAGGTAACGTTTGTACGCTGGCACGGCACCGGGCTTTGTCTGGACGATGCGCCCTTCCTTGTATAGCTTCTCCATGTTGTCTTTGCTGTAGCGCCAGTAGCGGGTAACACCGAGGAACTCGTAGTGCGGGTTGCCTTTCGACGGCGCTGCGCCGCCGGGAGCGGTAAGATCGCCGAGCCGATAGCGGCGCCCGGTTTCTTTTTCGACATAGCGATAGAACTGCTCGACGTAATCTTCGTCGTAAGGCTTGTAGAGGTGCTTGAACGTGTACTCGCCGCCACCAGAGTAGATGAACAACGTGTCGTGCAACCTCCCAAGATGCTTCGATCCTTGTTTCGCGTCGCTGTGTGAAGACTGCCGTTTCCAGACGACCTCGTTGATGAAGTTGTTCTCGCCAAAAATCTGGTCGAGCATGACCTTGACGTAGTGGGAGGCGTGCCAGTCGCAGTGGTAGTAGAAGCTGCCGGTCTTTTTGAGGACGCGCGCCATCTGTTCACAGCGTGGGCGCATGTAGGCAATGTACGCCGCGGTGCTTTCGTGACGGTCTTCAAAGGAGCGTTTCTCCTTGGTCTCGCCCCAGAAGACTTCGTAGTTGCGGTTCGAGTTGAACGGCGGGTCAATGTAGATGAGGTCCACGCAGGCGTCGGGCAGTTTCTTGAGTTGCTCCAGATTGTCGCCGCAGTAAATGACGCGCGTGTCCACAAGCGGGGAAGGTTTCAATGTGGGAGCGGCCTCAGTGCCGCGACGGGATGGTGGTGTTGTCGGGGCGCTGAGGCCCCTCCCACTTTCGTTGCTGTCGGGGACAACGGATTTCTTCTTCGCCATGTGCCGCAGTGTAGCGGAACGGAACAGCTTCGACAAGCCTGCGTTGTGTTTCCGCCTTCGTCAGAACTACGGCGGACAAGTCCGACTGCGCCGGTGGTCAGCGTTTTGCGCGCCATTCGCTCTCAAGCCGCTTGAGTTCGGGAAAGTAGAAGTCGGTGAAGATGTCTTTCAGCGGACTCTTCTGACCGGGGAAGATGAACTGACCATCCTTGCCCTTGCCGGGATATGTTCCCCATCGCGCGCGGCCATTGTGGGAAAGCATGATTTCAAGTTGTCGCTTGGCATCCACGCCTTTCCACTTGTCGCCTTTCAACATGCCGATGGCGTTTGATGTCCGATACCCCGCGGCGACGTAACGGATATACGGATCAGCGGGGCCGTCCGCCGCGTAGCCTTCGCCGCGCAACACGAGGTCGGCGTAGGTGTCGAGAAACGGACACCACATCGTCTTCGACCACAGCGGCGGCCCGATGGTCGTGTGGAGATACACGCAGCCGTCGCGGAACAGTTCCCGTGTCCGGCGCATGACGCGGTATGACTCGATCCAATCGTCGTACCAAAGGCCGTCGTAGTAGATGCCGCCGAAACCGTATTCCGCTTTCTCTTCCGTCAATTGCTTCATGAAGACGTCCACATCGCGGACACGGTAATACCACGGGCTCATATACGGAATGACGGTCATGCCGAGCCGTTGACCAGTGGCGATGCAGCGACGGAAATCCGCAGCGTCGCGGTGCTTGTACGGGCCGCACCACTCTTGAGGTCCTTGCCACATGGCGCTCGCGTGCAGGCAGACGTGCGTGGCGAACTGGCTCCATTTCTCCAGCACGTTGTCGGGCGGACACACGCCGCCGGTGTGGCAAAGCCGCCACGTGAACGATTTCTCCCAATCGTACGGACGCGACGGAAAAATGGACACGCCTAACCGCACGCTGCCGCCGACATTGTGCGTGCAAGTCCAGCCGGCTTTGCCGGGATCGGGTGGCGTCGTCACGGTCACTTCCATGCCCGATCCGGGAATCACGTGCGGATAGATGCCCACGCCGCCGAGATCGTCAATGGCCAGCACGTTGCCCTGCTCGTAGCGCGCCCACTTGCCGGCAATCGGACTGGTGCAGATCACGGGTTGCGGCTCCGACGCCGCGATCACGATGAGCGAGTCGCACTGGATGCCGAGGTCGAGTTTGCCGGTCGAGAGCACGCAGACGGTCTTGTCTTGGCGCACCACGCGCAGACCGGTGAGACCGCGAGGGAATCGAATTTCGATGACCGGCCGTTGCGCTTCGATGCGTTGCGAACCTTGGATCCGGCCTTCGTGCGGATCAACGATGAAGTCCGCGCCGGTCGTCTGAACGTGAATCCGTCCGTCCCGTGTCTCGACCTTTTCCACGCGCATGGGCAACGCGCCCGGACCGCCGTCGAACGTCACGGCCGCGCCGTTGCCGATGGGCGGCATCGGTTTGGGCGGTATTTCGAGGAGTTGACATTCGTCATACCAGACCGCGCCCACCATGTCGCGGTGGATGAGATAAACCTGCATCGCAGCCACTTTGGGATGGGTGGTGAACGAGATTTCACACGCCTGCCAGTCGCGCGTGCCGGGGTCGAGCTTGGCCGCCGTGATATATCCGGCGCTCTTGCCCTCGGCGTTCAACAGGCGCACGCTCGGCTGGGCCACGCCTGCCGTGTGAGCCGTCTTCACCAACACCTTGAACGTGTAGGTGCGATTGGGTCTGGCCGGAACAACGTCTGAGGAAACAAAGTAAAAGCCGGGATACTTGTCTTCCCTCGGCGTGACGACCCGCAAGCAAGGCGTCTGGTAAGCGCCTTGCGGGTCGAGCGTGATCGGTTTGCCGCGCGCGTTCCAGCCGCGACCGCTGGGATCGTCGAAACCGGGGTTCGTCAAGA
>CAZNOK010000113.1:0-16078 GCA_964574605.1 uncultured Verrucomicrobiota bacterium | reverse complement strand
GCGCATACTCGCCGCGCGGGTCGAATTTCTCCGACTGCGTCGTCGGATTGAAGATCCGGAAGAACGGCGCCGCGTCCGCGCCGCAACCGGCGACCCATTGCCAGCCGAGCGTGTTGTTCGCAAGATCGGCGTCAACGAGCGCGTCCCAGAACCAGCGTGCGCCTTCCTGCCACGGCAACAACAGGTCCTTCACCAAGAACGACCCCGCCACCATTCGCGCCCGATTGTGCATCCAACCCGTCGCCCACAACTCACGCATTCCTGCGTCCACCATCGCGAACCCGGTCTCGCCGTGCTGCCACTTCCGCAACGCCGCCGCGTCGCGCCGCCACTTCAACCGCGCAAACTCCGACCGCAACGGCGCATCCGTCGTTGCCGGAAAATGCCACAGCAAATGATGCGCGAACTCCCGCCAGACAAGTTGACGCCGGAAACTTTCCACCGGCACCGCGCGCCAGACTTTCCACGGCGACACTTCGCCGAAATGCAAGTGCGGCGACAGGCGCGACGTGCCGTCAATGTCCGGGCGGTCACGTCGCGTCGAATACTCACGGGCCTGCTTCGCGAACTTGGCGAGTTGACGCCGCGCGCCCGCCTCACCCGGTTCCCACGACGAATCGAGCGTGAGTTTCGATGCTGGCAACGGGTCCGAACGTAGGGGCGCACAGCGTGCGCCCCCCTTGATTTTCATTCCCGCGGAAGGGCGCACGCGGTGCTCCCCTACGGAATGGAGGCACGCCCGGTAAAATGGCGTGAAGACCCGGTACGGCCCGCCACTCTTGGTCTTGATTTCCCACGGCTCGAACAGCAGCGCCGAGTTGAACGTTTCGACCCGCAACCCGCCGGCGATCAACGCTTGCTGCACCTTCGCGTCGCGCTCACGCAGCGCCGGTTCGTACCGGCGATTCCAGAAGACGGCGTCAGCACCGGTTTCGCGGACGAGTTTCCGAAGCGCGTCGAGCGACGGGCCGCGTCGGACGATGAGTCGCGAGCCGCGCTCGCGCAACGAAGCATCGAGCGCGCGCAACGACTGGTGCAGCCACCACCGGCTCGCCGCGCCCGGCGGCCAGTCCCCTTCCTCATCGGGCGCCCAGATGAACACCGGCACAACGTCGCCGCGTCGCGCCGCATTGATGAGCGCAGGGTTGTCGGCGAGCCTCAGGTCGAGTCGGAACCAGACGATTGTCATGCCAGTAAGATAGCACAACGGGATTGCGGCGGCGCGGCGGCGGTGTTAGGGTGCGCGAGAAAACGGAGGTTTTATGAAGATGCGTTGGATGTTGGTGATGGCCTTGGCGGTGGCCGCAGCGCTCGGCGTCGAGGCGCCCAAAACCGCAGACGAGGTCATGAAGTTTGCCGCGGAGAAAAGCGCCGCGCACAAGACGTGGTCGGCCGACATGCGCCAGAACGTCAATCTGATGGGCGTGCCGCTCTCGTTGCAGGGCAAGACATGGTTCAAGGCGCCGCGCTCGACGCGCACGGAAATGCAGATGCCCTTGGTCGGCGCGCTCGGCCAGATGCTCATCATCATGGGCGCCGACGGCATCACGTGGCAGGAGATGGACATGCTCGGCCAGAAGAAAATCACGAAGATAAACATGAACCAGATCGCTGCCAACCTCACCGCGCAGAGCGGCTTGAACATGAACGCGATGCAAAATCCCGACCCGGCACGCCAGTGGGAAAACGACCGGCAGTTCATGGCCTACACACTCGTGTCCGGCGGGACGATTGGCGCGCAGCCGATGTGGGTGCTCGAAGGCAAATGGAAACCGGAAGCGGCCGCCAATCCCGTCCTCGCCCAACAGGTCGCCACCGTCGCCAAGACGCGGCTTCACATCGGCCAGCAGGACGGGTTCACCTATCGCATCGAGCAGTTCGACAGAACCGGCGAAAAGACAGTGGCCACGATTGATTTCACCAACGTCAAGTTCAACGAGAACCTCGACGACGCGATGTTCCAATACAGACCGCCGGCGGGCATCGAGGCCATTGACATCACCGACATGAGCCTTCAAATGATCAAGCAAGGTATCCCCGCCACGGCGGGCAAATCCTCCTCGGCGGACAAGCCCTGATGGGACTGAGCCGCGAACAGATTGACCGGTGGCCGGTGGCGGACGCAGGGCTGGCCCGCCGCGTTGTCCGAGCGCTCGAAGCTGCCGGCATTGCGACCATTGGCGAACTTCGGGTGCGCGCCGGCGCGCGGATTCCGCGTTGTGGCACATCGGCGGCGCGCAACATCGCGTGGTTCTTCGAGCACACCGGGCAGGACACGACGGATGTGCGCAGTTGGTTTGCTGAGTTTCTCAACCCGGCGGAGCAGTTCGTTATCGTCCAACGCTACGGACTCGACGATCCGTTGTTCCGTCCGACGATGAAACGGATGACGCTCGCCGCGATTGGCGAGGCGCGCGGCGGCCTGACCCGTGAGCGGGTTCGTCAAGTGTTGCGTCGGGCGCTGGAGAAATTGCGGAGCCGGCTGGCGCGGGCGATGGCGGAGCCGGTGCTGGCGGCGTGTCGCCAACAGATGAAAAATGGCAAGGTGATGTCGCTCGACCTGCGGGCGTGGCGCGGCGTGGCGTGGCTGGGCGGTTGCGAACCGTGGGGTGCATTGCTGTTGCTCGCGGAAACCGGCGACGAACTGACGTGCGACGGCTTGGTGTACGAGGCGCGATGAACGGTTGGCAATGGACGATGGCGGCGGCCGGGGCGTTGCTGTTCGGGATGTCGAAATCCGGTCTGGCCGGGCTGGGCGTGTTTGCGATCGCGATTTTTGCCATCCTGTTCCCGCAGGGGTTCGCGTCGTCGGGTGTCGTGTTGCCGATGTTGATCTGCGCGGATTTCTTTGCGGTCGGCCTTTACCGTCGTCATGCGGTGTGGCCGCACGTCGGCAAGCTGATGCCGTGGGTCGTCGTCGGCATTCTGGCAGGATGCGGTCTGATGTGGTGGCTGCGGGACTACACGGTGTTGGCGCGGCGGTTGATTGGCATGACGGTGCTGCTGATGGTGGGGTTGCATTTGCTGCGGCGGCGGGCGGATGCGAACGTGCCGCATACGTGGTGGTTCGTGGCGCTGATGGGGCTTTTGGCCGGGGTGACGACGATGATGGCGAACGCGGCGGGGCCAGTGCTGGTGTTGTATATGTTGGCGGTGGGGCTGCCGAAGATGGAGTTCATCGGGACGGGCGCGTGGTTTTTCTTGATTGTGAATTTGTTGAAGGTGCCGTTCAGCCGCGGGCTGGACCTGATTACGCCGGAGACGCTGCGGTTCAATCTGGTGCTGGCGCCGGTGATCATCAGCGGGGTGTTTGTCGGACGCGCCATCGTGGCGCGGGTGAATCAGCGCATGTTCGAGTCGGTGGTGCTCGGGTTGAGCGCGCTGGCCGGCGTGCGGTTGTTGTGGTAGCAGCGGGCGGGGTTTCTGCTCTTATTACTCCTGTGTTTTCGGGAGTGTCAGCGTCGGATACGTTCGTTCTCAGGTTGACCCAATTCAGTGTATTACCTCAACGAACAACGCAGCGAGTGGTTTGGACAGGGTAACCGCCAACATTGGGTTCAACTATGCTCACCTGTTACATCCAAATACCACCCATGGCATTAATGTATTCTATTCACCCGGTGTCACCGCCACCATGGACCGGTCACACTACCAGACAGTTTATGGCACAGCGTACAACATTGCGCACCGGCTGAACCGTGCCGTCACCATCGTTCCGATGGTCGGTTGGATGCATTCGCAAAGCGAGGGCAGTCTGGTTCAGCAAGAGTACGACGTGCTCAATGTGAACCTCAACAGGGTCAATCGTACGGAGTGAATGAAGTGCGGATCTACATGAGCTATACGTTCTAGCCTCCTGCTGACGACGGAAGTCTGGCGGCTGATGACTGGCAAGTTGAACCGCGTCGTGCTAGATTCAACCGCAGAACCAAAAGAACAGAAGGAGTTTGAACCATGAAGAATTTTGCACTGAGCATCTTGGGCGGCGCCATCGTGGCGGCGCTCGTCGGTTGCCAGACGCCAGAGGGACGGACGGACCACACTGCCACGGGCGCGCTCACGGGAGGCGCGCTCGGCGCGGGCGCGGGCGCACTGATTGGCAACTACTCGGGGCACCATACTGCCGCAGGGGCAGCCATTGGCGGCGTGCTCGGCGCCATTGCCGGCGGAGCCGTTGGACACGGCATGGACTCCCAGCAACGCGAGATGGAGCGATACCGAGTGCCGCCCATTCCGCAGGTTCAGCCCGTGGGCATCGCTGATATTAAATCCATGACCAAAGCCGGCATCAGCGAAGAAGTCTTGATCAGCCACATCCGTAATTCCCGCACCGTCTATCGGCTGACCACCGCTGAGATCATTGACCTCAAAGACTCCGGCGTCAGCCAGAAGGTGATTGACTTCATGATCAACACCCAAAGCCTCTATCCGCCGGCGATGACAGCACCGCGTGACTAAGCGGCCAACGCACCCACACGGTTTGGCCATGGAGTCGTTTCCGTGGCCAATCTGCTTTACATTTCTGCCGCTTGGTCTAAGCTGCCCGCCGCCTGATAATGGAGACATTCCCTGATGAACACAACTATATTGACTGCCAAAACCAAAACCGAACTCCTCAAGATCGCCCAGCGACTTGGGTTGCGCGGCGTCACCACTTTGAAGAAAAACAGGCTGATTGAAAAAATCACCGGCGCCCTGCACCAGAAAAAGACAAACTCCAAACGTCACCCCATCGCTGCCGCCACCGCCGCCGTCAAGAAAGTGACCGACATCATCCGTCGCCGCGCCATCCGCAAGCGACCGGGAACCGCCACGCCCGCCGTCACGCCGCCGCCCAAGATCGCCCGCAAATCCAAAGCCACGAAGTCCGACGAGAAGCCTGTCAGTTCCGCCGATGCCGCCGCGGTCGCGGCGCACAAGTTCGACGTGTCACCAAAGGTCAAAGCGCCAAAACGGAGGTTTGCCGACGAGTCGCTCGGCGAGTTGCCGGAAAGTTACGGCACCGGCAAGGTGTTCCTCGTCGCCCGCGACCCGAACTGGCTTTACGCCTACTGGGATCTCACGGGCCAACAAATGGCCGACGCCCGCAAACGCGCTTCCGACGGACGGCTGCTGCTGCGGCTCTTCGAGAAGAACGTTTCCTCGCCGCTTCAGGAGTTGACACTGCATCACGATTCTCGCAACTGGTATATCTCCGGCGTCCGCGCTTCGACGACCTACCGCGTGCAACTTGGCTATTGGCGGCGCGACGCCCAATTCCAGGTCATCGGCGCCTCGCGCGAAGCGGCGACTCCGTCGGCGGTGGTTTCCACCGACACGTCGGCGCGATTCGCCACGATCCCGGTGGACGTGCCGTTCGAGGAATTGCTGAGCATCGTCCGCTCTTACAGCCCGGGCGGCGAGAAACTCGCCGACGCGCTGCATCGGCTCCAAAAACAAGGCGCGCCCTTCCCCTTCCAAGTCGGCGTCGAGATCGGCCCGTGGACGAACGAACAGGCCGCCGCGCTCGCCCGCGAACTCGGCGGCGATTTGCTGCGCCGGATGCAAGTCGGCTCGTTGGAACTCAGCGAATGGCTGCGGCGCCGGTTGCAAGAGAACGTCAGCTCGGGCGCGCTCGGTTCGGCGTCTGTGTAACCGGAGACCACCAGCGTGCCCAAGGGTTATCTCGCGCTCGTGTTGCACGCGCACTTGCCGTTTGTGCGTCATCCCGAGTACGATGATTTCCTCGAAGAAGACTGGCTCTACGAGGCCATCACCGAGACGTACCTGCCGCTGCTCAAGGTGATGGACGGCCTCGTGCGCGACGGCGTCGAGTTCCGGTTGACGATGTCGTTGACGCCGCCATTGTGCGCGATGCTGATGGATCCGCTCTTGCAGGAGCGTTACGTCCGGCACATCACGCACCTGATCGAGCTGACCGAAAAAGAAACCGAGCGCACGAAATCCGACCGCGCCTTCCACGATCTGGCGTGGTTCTACCGCAATCGTTTCGAGGATGCCCGCGCCACGTTCTGCGACGCCTACAACCGTAACCTCGTCGCTGCGTTCCGCCAGTTTCAGGACATGGGCAAGCTGGAGATCATCACCTGCGGCGCCACGCATGGCTTCCTGCCGATGATGATCGAGCACCCCGAAGCCATCCGCGCCCAGATCCTCGTCGCGCGCGACCATTACTGCCAATGTTTCGGTCGCCCACCCAAAGGCATCTGGCTTCCAGAGTGCGCCTACGTCCCCGGCATCGAGAACTTCCTCGCCGAAGCCGGCATCCGGTGGTTCGTGACCGACACGCACGGCATCATGTTCGGTCATCCGCGTCCGCAATACGGCGTGTTCGCCCCCGTGTTTACCCATAACGGCGTCGCCGCGTTCGCGCGCGACGTCGAGTCCTCGCACCAAGTCTGGAGCGCCGAGCAAGGTTACCCCGGCGATGTTGACTATCGTGATTTCTACCGCGATGTCGGTTTCGATCTGCCGTTCGACTACATCAAACCGTATATTCATCCCGACGGCATCCGTTGTTTCACCGGCATCAAATACTTCCGCATCACCGGCAAGACGCAGGACAAGCAACCTTACGTCCGCCAATGGGCGCTGGAGAAAGCCGCCAGCCACGCCGGCAACTTCATGTTCAACCGCGAGAAACAGGTCGAACATCTCGCCGGCGTCATGGCGCGGCCTCCGTTGATCCTGTCGCCGTACGACGCCGAGCTGTACGGGCACTGGTGGTTTGAAGGCCCGGAGTTTCTGAACTACTTCATGCGCAAAGTCTGCTACGACCAGCAGACCTTCACGCTGACTACGCCGACCGAATATCTCCGCCAGTTCCCGACCCAGCAGGTCATCACGCCGAGCGCATCGAGTTGGGGCGCGAAAGGTTACTGGGAAGTCTGGCTCGACAGCTCGAACTCCTGGATTTATCCGCACCTCCACATCGCCGCCGAACGCATGACCGAGCTGGCCCGCCACCACAAACACGCCAACGGCCTCGTCCAGCGCGCCCTCAAACAAGCCGCCCGCGAACTGCTCCTCGCGCAATCCAGCGACTGGGCGTTCATCATGAAAACCGGCACCGCTGTCAACTACGCCGTCAAACGCACCAAGGACCACCTCCTCCGCTTCACGCGCCTCTACGACCAGATCAAGACCCGCCAAATAGACGAAGCTTGGCTCGCCGACACCGAGTGGCGCGACAACATCTTTCCAGACATCAACTACCACTACTACGAATGATCGTCGTTAGTAGGCCGGCTTCGGCGCAAAGAATGCGAACTGGGCGTCGAACCCTTTCAGTTCGTGCTGTCCCACCGGCGCGGTCGCGACGTGCACCTCAAGCTTCCGGCTGGCCGCTTCGCTGAACAGCACCGGCTCGCGCAACGCGCTGGCAAGTTTCTCCATCCGAAACGCGAAGTTCAACTCCTGTCCGAGGAGACTCTCCTCTACCAATGCCCCGCCGCCGCCGACCGAGACCTCGCCGTGGTGTACCACCACGCGAAATCGCGGTTCGCCAATTGCTTGGAGTTGCCCCAACGCCGCCAACGCGCCCGCCACTTTGCCGGGAACACCTTCCCCGTCGCGCCAGTATGCCAAGAAACCGTCGCCGAGAAACTTGTTGATGCTGCCGCCGTTGTCTTCCACGGCTTGTTTGCATTGCGACAACCAGCGGCCCGTCAGCACCGGCAATTTCTCCGGCGGCAACGACTGGCTCAGTTGCGTGTACGACACGATGTCCGCCACCATCAGCCAGCACGGCTCGCTCTTGACCTCCTCGAAGGTGACATCCGCCGACGCCGCAGACGAACGTTCCTCCGTCTGCGACGCGCAACGGAAAATCAGGCAGGCATCCGCAATTTCGATCCGGTCGCCGTCGCGCAATGCCGTCGGCTGCGTCACGCGCCGGCCATTGAGGGAGGTGCCGTTGGTGCTGCCGAAGTCAACGAGCCAATGCTCGTTGCCGTTCTGCAACTGGATGAGCGCGTGCAACCGCGAGACGCGCTTGTCGGGAAGAACGACCTGATTCGATTTGCTTCGCCCGACCGAACAAGTCCCGCGAATCTCGAACCGGTCTCCGCCGGCGTTCTCCAGCCAGGCATTGTTTTCGACCGAGGGATCCATGGAACACATATTGGTCGCGTTTGCGTCTTTCGTCCACAGCATTCTTGGGTTGCGCCCCCCTCGACATCTCTGGCCACTCCGTGTAGTTTGCTCTGATGAAACGAATGGCGCTCATCATCAACGGCATGACGTGCGCCCGCTGTGCGCACCACGTCCAGCAGGCGCTCGCCGCCGTTCCCGGCGTCGCCACCGCCGACGTCAACTTCCTCACCAAACGCGCCCTCATCACCACCACCGATCCCGCGCCCACTACCGCCGCGCTTTTCGCCGCTGTCCGCCAAGCCGGTTACACCGCCACGCTCCACGCTCCACGCTTCACGCTCCACGTCCAACTCGCCTATGCCATCGCCACCGGCGTCCTCCTCGCTGCCGGATGGGCTTTCCACCTCGACCCGCTCGTCATTGTCGCCACTGTTCTCGCCGCGTTCCCGATCTTCCGACGCGCCATCAAATCGCTCTTCGCCCGCCGGCTCGACGCTGATGTTCTCGTCGCCGTCGCTGTTGTTGCCGCCGCCAGCATCGGCGAATACATCGCCGCCGGCGAAGTCGCCTTCATCATGCTGCTCGGCGCGCAGCTCGAAGAATTCACCGCCGACCGCGCCCGACGCTCGCTCGGAAGTTTGCTAACACTTGTTCCGCCCACCGCCCGTGTCCGACGCGGTGAAACAGAAACTGAGATTCCCATCGCCGACGTTTGCGTTGGCGGTTTCGTCGTCGTGCGCCCCGGTGAACGCATTCCCGTGGACGGCCTCGTCCGCTCCGGCGAAGCCGCCGTCAACCAAGCACCTGTCACCGGCGAAAGCATGCCCGTCGAAAAGAACCCCGGCGACGAAGTTTTCGTCGGCACGCTCGCCGAGACCGGCGCGCTTGTCGTCGAAGCCACGCGCGTTGGTGAAGACACCACGCTCGCCCGCATCGCCACGCTGGTCGAATCCGCCCAGCAACGCAACGCCCCGATTCAACGCACCATGGACCGTCTCGCCAGTTGGCTTGTGCCGGTGATGCTGCTGCTTGCCGTTACCGTGTTCGCGCTGACTCACGACGCTCACCGCGCCATCACTGTTCTCATCGTCACCTGCCCGTGCGCGCTCATTCTCGCCAGCCCGACGGCTGTCATGGCCGCCATCGCCCGCGCCGCGCGAGCCGGCGTGTTGATCAAAGGCGGTGAACACCTCGAAGCGGCCGCGCGACTTCACACCATCGTCTTCGACAAAACCGGCACGCTCACCCACGGCCAGCCGGAAGTCACGCACACACACAGTTTCTGCGACGAACACACCGAAGCCGAAATGCTCCAGATGGCTGCTGTTGCCGAAAAAATGAGTAGCCATCCGCTGGCCGCGGCCATCCGGAACAAAACCGGAACAGTTCCCGATCCCACGCAATTCCAATCGCACCACGGACTCGGCGTCACCGCCGAGCACAACGGCCAGCAACTCGTCGTCGGCCAAGCATCGTTGCTCGCCGAACAGAACGTCGCCGTCACCGAAGCGCATCAAGCGCACGTCACCGAGCATCACGATGCCGGGCACACCACCGTGCTCGTGGCCCACGACGGCAAAGTCTGCGGCACCATTTGCATCGCCGACACCATCCGTGCGACTGCGAAGCAAGCCATCGCCAACTTGCGCGCGCTCGGCATCGAGAAAGTCGTTCTCCTCACCGGCGACAACCGTCGCGTCGGCCTTCAGATTGGTAACGAGCTCGGCGTGGACGAAGTGAAAGCCGAAGTTCTGCCCGAACAAAAAGCCGAACACATCGAAGCCCTCAAAGCTGGTGGCCGCGGCGTGGCGATGGTTGGCGACGGCATCAACGACGCCCCCGCCCTCGCGGTCGCCGACGTCGGCATTGCGATGGGCGTGACCGGCACCGACGTCGCGCACGAAGCCGCCGACATTGCGTTGATGGCGGATGACCTTGAGAAGATTGCCTTTGCCGTCGGCCTCAGCCGGCGCGCCGTCCGGATCATCAAGCAGGGATTGTGGTTTGCGCTCGTTTACAACGTCGTGATGATCACGGGCGCCGCCAGCGGACATCTCCACATGATTGGCGGCGCGATCGCCCACCAATTCAGCAGCATCATCGTCATCCTCAACGCCATGCGCCTGCTGCGCGATCAATAAACACGCCTCATCGCCCCGCAACTATACTTCCCATATTCTTGTCATAATTATGACAAAAACATGGGATGGCGGAAAGGGTGACTGGAAAGTCACCGTAGATGTTCGAGCAAAATCCGCACGCCAATAACAATCAACACCACGCCGCCGGCGATTCCGGCCCAGCGGGCGAAGGCGGCGCGGAGACGATTGCCGAGCGCGATGGCGACGAGACACATTCCCCCTGTGATGAAGCCAATGAGGACACTCGGATACCAGACTGAGATGCCGGCGAGGGCGAGACTGAGGCCGACAGCAAGCGCGTCGAGACTGGTGGCGATGGACAACATTACCATCGTCAGGCCGCGGGATGGGTCGGCGCGCTGGGCTTCTTCGTCAGGGCGAAACGAGAGCCAGATCATTCGCCCGCCGACGAACGCCAGCAAACCAAACGCGAGCCAGTGGTCCACGTTTTGAACGTATCGCTCGACCAGCGAACCGAACGACCAACCGAGCACCGGCATCAGGAACTGAAACAGGCCGAAGTGAAATGCGAGCCGGAACACGGCGCGTTTGTTCGAGGCGTAACCCGCCGTGGCGGCGACGATGCAAACGGCGACAGCGTCCATCGCCAAGCCGAGCGCCACCACGATGATCGTCCACAACGGCATCGCGTCAGCCGAGGAACAGCGGTTTCATGTGGCGCTCGTAAATGTTCGTTTCGACGCACTCGGCGACGCGGGCGCGGTTCGCCTTCAACGCGGCGAGATAACGCGCGCCCATCTCGGCGGCGATCTTGAAGCTGACGTGGACGAGTTGGCGGAAATGCGGGTTAAAGTCGGGACAACGCTGGTCATGTGCCAACGTGCGCGCGAACTTCTCCGCGCTCCAGCCGTTGACTTCCGACGCAGTGGGCAGGCGTTTGCGGTCAATGTCAATGACGGTCACATACGGCGCGCAGACTTCATCGTAGCGTTCGAGCGCCTTACGATAGACTTCCTTCGCGATCTCCAAGCCGTCGCCGCCGGATGCGGCAAGGCCGGCGAGTTCTTCGAGCCACGTCGTGCCCGCGGTCTTGAGGTGGAGGCCGGCGTTGTGTTTGGCAATCAACTCACGAATCACCGGGTAGAGCATGAACTTGTCGCTGCCGGAGTGGACGCTGAGCTTGAGGTTGGCGGGCAAGCCGAACTCGGCAATGGCAAAAGCGATGACGCGGAGGTCTTGGTCGAACTCGCGGCGGAACGCGGCGAGGTCGCCGGCGTAGTCCACGCCTTTGTTGAATCGGCCGGTGAACTTGGGCGCGATGGTTTGGGCGGGAACTTTTTCGTCGGCGAGCGCGGCGAGGAAGATGAGAAGCTCGACGGGCGTGAGCGCGCTGTCGGTTTCGTCGGCGGAGACTTCGATGATGAAATCCTTTTTTGCAGCAGCGATGTGTCGGTGGATGGCGCCAGCTTCGGCGGCGGCGAGGAGGTATTTCTCAGCACCGGCGCGCAGGGCGAGGCTGTCGGTGAGTTTGCGGTGTCGGGCGACGAACGCGTTGATGGCGTCGGGCGCGGCGGGTTTGCCGACGTAATCGGCGACGTCGAGCGTGAAGAAATCGCTGGCGGCGAGGAAGCGGTCAACGTTCTTCAGGGAGATGTGGTCGGCGTCAACGTGGTAGGGCCGTTTCCAGCCGGCAGCCTTGACGGCGGCGTCGGCTTCGCGGCGGACGTCCATCGGTTCGGTACCGATGAGTGTGTGTTCGCGATTGGATTTATTCCAAACGGGGACGATGGCAACGCCCTCACGGGCAATACGCTGGAAGGCGGAAAGTTGGGCGGGAGCTTGTTGGCCGAAGCGGTCGCCAACACCGAAGGAGAATCGTTCAAGTTGCATGATGCCAGCATGATAGCGTGGAAAGGCGCAAGGGACAATCCAGTTTTTTGTTGAGCATAGGGCAGACCTGCGGCACAGTCTGCTCCCTTGTCATGGAAACAGGCGATCCAAAAGTTACAACGGGCGGTCGGCTGCGGCGGCTGTTGTTCGGCCACAAGCGGCACGCGACCGATCCGCATGTGTTCCACAAGCTCTCGCTGGTGGCGTTTCTGGCGTGGGTCGGGCTGGGTGCGGACGGTATTTCGTCGGCCTGCTACGGCCCGGCGGAGGCATTCAAAGTGCTGGGGCAGCACCATTACCTTGCGCTTTTTCTCGCGTTGATGACGGCAGGGACGATTTTCATCATCAGCGCCAGCTACAAACACCTCATCGAACAATTCCCCAGCGGCGGCGGTGGCTATCTTGTCGCCAGCAAACTGCTCGCGCCCGGCGTCGGCGTGGTATCGGGTTGCGCGCTGGTGGTGGATTATGTGCTGACGATCATCGTCTCCATTGCCAGCGGCGCAGACGCGGTGTTCAGCCTGTTGCCGGCCGAGTGGTACCAGTACAAGCTGCTGGCGGCATCCGCGGCAGTCATTGTGATGATCATCCTGAACCTGCGCGGTGTGAAGGAGTCGGTGTTGCCGATCGTGCCGGTGTTCTTGTTGTTCCTTGCGACGCACGCGGTGGCCATCGTGGCGGGGTTCTTCTCGCACTTCGAAGTGGTCCGGTCGTTGCCGCAGGACACTGTCAACGGCGTGAACAACGCAGTCGGGCAACTCGGCGTGTGGGGTGTCGTGGTGCTGGTGTTGCGCGCGTACAGCATGGGCGCAGGCACCTACACTGGCATCGAAGCGGTCAGCAACAGCATGCCGGTGCTGCGCGAGCCGCGCGTCGAGACCGGCAAGCGGACGATGACCTACATGGCTGTCAGCCTCGCGGTCATCGCCGGTGGCCTGTTCATCGGATACCTGTTGTTTGGGCTGGGACAGCCGGCGGAAGGGAAAACCCTCAACGCGACGCTGTTCGAGAGCCTGACGATCCACTGGCCCGGCGGACGGTATTTTGTGATGGCGGCGCTGGCGTCGGAGGCGTTGATTTTGCTGGTGGCGGCGCAAACAGGTTTCCTCGGCGGTCCTGCGGTGCTGTCGAACATGGCGCTGGATGGTTGGATGCCGAACCGCTTCGCGCTCTTGAGCGACCGTCTGGTAACGCAGAACGGCGTGCTGTTGATGGGCACGGCGTCGCTGATATTGCTGTGGGTGTCGCGCGGCTCGGTGCAATTTCTGTTGGTGCTGTATTCGATCAACGTGTTTGTGGACTTCTCGTTGTCGCAGCTCGGCATGGTCAAGCACTGGTGGAACCAACGCGCGACGCATCCGCGTTGGCGCAACAACATCGTGGTCAACGGCCTCGGCATGTTGCTGGCCGCATTCATTCTGATGACCACCGTCTGCCTGAAATTCCATGAGGGCGGCTGGCTGACGCTGCTGATCACCGGCGGGTTTGTCGCGCTGGCGTTTGCGATTCGCCGGCACTACCGGCACACGCGGCTGCTGTTGAAACGGCTCGACTCCCTCGTCGAAGCCGCCAAGCCGGCCCACTTGACCCCGGACGCCGCGTCAAAACCGCCGCCCGCGCCGGCGCCGCAGGAACGGACCGCCGTCATTCTCGTGAATGGATATGGTGGGCTTGGGCTGCATTGTTTGTTTGGAGTGATGCGGTTGTTCCGCGGAGACTTCAAGAACTTCGTCTTCATCCAAACCGGCATGGTGGACGCGGGACGGTTCAAGGGAGTGCAGGAGATCAAACACTTGGAACAAACGGTGCAGGAAGATTTGAACAAGTACGTCGAATACATGCGGACACGCGGCTACTACGCGACCAGTTTTCACGCGCTCGGCACCGACGTGGCGGAGGAAGTCGAGCACCTCGCGGTGAAGGTCAGCGAACAGTTCCCGAACAACATGCTGTTCGCGAGCCAGTTGGTCTTTCCGCGCGAGACGATCTGGACGCGGCTCTTGCACAACTACACCGCCTTCGCCGTCCAGCGACGCCTCTACCAGCGCGGCATGCCGCTGATCATCCTTCCGATCCGCGTCTAGCCGGCAATAGTCCTGCCGAGGCGGCGCAAGATGAAGTAAATGGTGGGCGTGGCCACTAACGAAAACAACAGGGAGATGCAGAGGGCGCCGATGATGCCAATGGCCAGCGGTTTGAGCATGTCGGCACCGTGACCAATTCCCCACGCAAGCGGCGCCATGCCGAAGACCGTCGTCAACGAGGTCATCAGGATCGGTCGCAATCGTCGGTGGCCGCCTTGCACGAGGGCATCGTCCAATTTCATTCCTTGCACGCAGAGGTGATCCACGAAATCCAACATCAAAATGCCGTTCTTGGCGACGATGCCGACGCCGATGATCGCACCGAGGAAACTGACGATGTTCAGCGTGGTATCGGTCAGGTATAACGCGGCAATTGTCCCAAACAACGCCAGCACCGACCCGGCGACGATGGCAATCGGTTCGTAGAATGAACGGAACTCAATCAGCAGCACCGTGAACACCAGCGCCACGGCCAGCAACAACACCACCATCAGGTTGTGGAACGACTCCTCTTGCTGTTGATAGAGACCACCGTATTCAATGGCGCCGGGCAGGATGGTTTTGTCGGCTTCAAGTTTCTGCCGGATATCCGCGACTGTGCTGCCCATGTCGCGGTTCTCCAAGCCGGCGGTCACGGCGACCAGTTGCCTCAAATCTTCGCGGGCCAGTTCAAGTTGGCCGGGCGCTTCGATCATGTCCGCGACCTGCGACAATTTCACCATCCGGCCATCCGGCGCGCGGATGAGCATTTCCCGCAAGGCTGCCGCGCGATCCAACTGGCTCGGCTCGGCCACGACACGAATGGCCACGACCCGGTCGCCTTCCAACACCGACGACGACTCTACGCCGAGCATCGCCGTGTTGACGGCGGTGGCAATGGCATCCGTCGTCAAACCGAATCGTTGCGCGTCGTGATGGCGGATTCGGAAGCTGATCGTCGGCCCGGTCATCTTCAAGCCGTCGTTGGTGTCCACGACGCCTTTGATCTTCTCGATGGCTTCCTTGACCTGGGGAGCTTTCTTCATCAGCCAAGCCGTGTCGGTCGAAAACAGCTTGATTTCAACCGGTTTCGGTGACCACAGGAGGTCACCGATCAAGTCGCCGAGGATGCCGGGAAATTCCCACTCCACACCGGGCAGAGCGACGTTGAGTTTGTGACGCAATTCTTGTTTGACCTCTTCGGTGCTGCGTTTGCGGTCGGGACGCAACTTGACAAGAAAGTCGCTCTTGTTCGGCTCGGCAATGGCCAGCGCCAGCCGCGCGCCGCTGCGGCGCGAGTAGCCTTCGACTTCGGGTATGGCCAGTATGATGGCTTCGGCCTGCCGCATCATGCGGTCAGTTTCCTCCAGGCTCGTTCCCCACGGCGTCAGTGCGTCCACGACAAAACCGCCCTCGTCCATGTCCGGCATGAAGCCGGTCTGCAACTTCCCATAAAGCTGCCATCCGGCCACAGCAATCGCGACACACGCCGCAAACGTCACCCACCGCCACCGCAAGGCTCCCCGCAGGAATCGCTCGAACCCTCGCGTCAACGGACGCATGATGAAACCCCCATCGGCGCTCGCCGGCCCATGCTCGCGGATGAGTAACGACGCCAGTGACGGCGTCAGCGTGATGGCCAGCACGAGCGAGGTCAACAGCGTGGCCGCCATCGTCAACGCCAGCGCGCGGAAGAACACGCCGGGCAATCCGTCCAGCGTCGCCAACGGCAGAAACACCACCGTCGGCGTCAACGTCGAACCGACCAGCGGCAGGAAAATTTCGCCGATGGCCTCTTGAACAGCTTGCCGACGCTTGATCCCCTGCGTGATCTTTGTGACCATCGCTTCAACGACGACAATCGCATCGTCAATGATGACGCCGATGGCCGCCCCGATGCCGCCGAGGGTCATCAAGTTGAATGTCATG
>CAZNOK010000112.1:5053-16131 GCA_964574605.1 uncultured Verrucomicrobiota bacterium | reverse complement strand
TCCGCGCCGGACACGGCACTGTTCTGGCCGGTGTTCTGGAGCGATTGCTGAAATGGAAAGAGCGGGTCGCCCGGCGTTTTGTGCCAGCGCAGTTCGCGAACGAAATTCGGCGCAGCCCAGCGCACTTTCGGATGTGCCGCGAGCCGGCGCGACGCCGCGAGCGGATCGTCACTCTTCGGTTTCGTCAGCCGCGCTAGATAGGTGTTAGTCTGCGGCGGTCCCGTCGGTTTGATGACGGTCACGCCGGCGGCTGCGAGGTCGGCTTGCGCGTCGGCGAGCGTCACCTTGTCCGCGAGCCGAATCAACAGTTCATCAATCGGTAACATCCGCGTCCGCGACCGCGGGTCAACGAGCACCGGGTAAGCGAATCGCACGCCCGGTTCGCGTGCGAGCGATGGCGCCCCGCGCACGATCTCAAACCGGCCTTTGTCCCGGAAGCGCGCGTGACGTTTCGCCACGACGCCGGCAGGGCGGGCAGGCGCTTTGTCGTTCGTGTAGCGAACTACAATCTCTTCGGGAGCGCGCAGCAGCGAAATTTTCTTGCCGTCAGCGCCGAGGAAATGGTCGCCCGCATCAACGAATCGGACAGTGGCGGGAGCCGTGTTGGTCTGGACGATGCCGGCCAGCTTGAAGGGCAGCGGCAGCGGCGCGGCCAACAGGGTCGCCGCGAGCCAGGGAAGCATCGTTGACATACGCAGGATGAGTACGCCACACAATGCCTCCAGACAAGGTGATTTACACCAGCGATGCAGTTGCGATAATCTTGCGCCGTGAAAATACTCCGCTTCATTCTTGTATGGGTCTGCTGTTCACCGGCGTTTGCGTTCAATGGGCATCGCGTCACCGAAGGGCCGTTGACGCTGACCATCGGCGACATCGCCACGGTCACAAGCTTCGATACGCCACAACCTGTCAAGGTGACGCTTTCGAACTCGTCCGGCGAATCGCTTGATGTGGCGCTGGAGATGAAAGGGCTGGCAGACGATTGCCGGGCGGTCGGCGAGACGAAACGCCGCGTTACCGTGCCGGCGAAGGGAAACGCCCCGGCTGAGTTCCGGTTTGCCTGCGGGTGCGGGACATACTCGGCGTTGTATCCGGTGCACGTGGAAGCACGGTTCGGAGGCGTGACCGCGCACGCCGTGCAGGTTTTCGAGACGAAGTTTCCAGTGGAAGCGAAGTCAGCGAAGTTCGTGGTGAACAACGTGCCGGCGTCGGGCGCGTTGGCGTTAGTGAACCTGAGAAGCCATCGCGTCGGGTGGTCGTACATCGTCGGGCCGGTCGCCTATTTGCCGGTGGGCTGGAGCGGTTCCGATGCGACCTCGGCTGCCCACTTCAGCCGTGCATCTGTCACGCGCGGCGGCGAAACCCGACAGGCGCTCAACATGCACCCGGCGTATCGTCCTCGTGCCGGCACCGTGTTCGCCGAATACCGGCTCAAGCTGCCGTCGGTCACGCCGATTCGGCTCAGTTTCTACAACGCCATCCGCGACCACGGCCCGAAGGAAGGCAAAAGCGACGGCGTCACGTTCCGGATTTGTTCCGGCGACGTAAAACTTTTCGAGCGCCACACCGACTCGAAGACGTGGTTGCCCGGCGAAGTGGACATCGGCGCGTTTGCCGGGAAAGAAATCTTGTTGCGGCTCGAAAGTCATCCCGGCCCGAAGAACAATACGTCGTGCGACTCCTGTTACTGGGGCGACCCTGTCATCTTCGTCGGTCCACCGCCAAAAGTGTTGACGGACACGGAACGACAAGAGTTGTTTGTTCGTGCCCGCAAGGCGTTGGCCGGCGGGAAAGAATCGTTCGTGTTCGATCTCGGCGGCGGTTGCCGGGCGGTGTTCGTGCCGGGACCGAACGGCATCACCGATGGCGTCATCGGTTTTGGCGACGGCACGCGCAACGTGTTCTGCAACGGATTCCAAATCACGGTGAACGATCAGCCTGTCACTGGTTCCCCAACGATTGAGCGTAGTTTCACCGGCCGCGTTCGGTTGCGTTACCAGTGTAGGAGCGCACGCAGTGCGCCGCTACAGGACGCGGACACGGTAGGGGCGCACAGCGTGCGCCCATCCGGGGGGCAACGAGATTTGACTGCAACAATCTGGGCCGATGGCCCCGGCTTGCGGATCAAGGTCGAGTGTCCCGAACGCATCACAAGCCTCGGCGCGGCGGCGTTCGATCAGAAGGCGTTGCGAGTGTACTACGGACACGGCTACTGCATCGTCGAGCCGGAGGCGTTCCGCGCCGGCCCGGGCGGTCACAACCTCGCCACCAGCCACGTCGCGTGTGATTTCGAGCGCGGCGTCTCCTTGCTCACGGCGACCGACACGCCGCCGGATGCGTTTGTCGTGAATCCAGCGACGCGCATTTACCAACTGCTGACGCACCCCGACGCGACGCTAACGTTTGTGCCGAGTTTCGCCGGCGCGTTCGACGCCGCGTTGAAATACCGGCCGCTCTCCGAGAAACGCGCCTCGCCCGGCTTCGCGCTCAAGGCGGGACGCTTCGTGTTCGACATCTGGGGCGGACGTTACACTGACGACACCGCGAAGCTCGCGCGCTGTTTCGATTACGGCCTGACCAACTCGCTCGTGATGATGCACGTCTGGCAACGATGGGGCTACGATTACCGGCTGCCCGACATCTTTCCGCCGATGCCGTCGCTTGGCACGACGGAGGAACTGCGCGAACTTGGCCAGGTCTGCTCCGCGCGCGGCGCGTTGTGGGGACTCCACGACAACTACATTGACTTCTATCCCGACGCTGACGATTTCAGTTACGACCACATCACGTTCACTACCGACGGCAAACCACGCCGCGCCTGGCTCAACGAAAGCCGCGAAGCACAAAGCTACCAGTTCCGTCCCGACCACGTCATGCCGTTTCTCAAACGCAACCTCGACCTCATCATTCCTGCGCTGAAACCGACCGCGTCGTTCGTGGATGTCTTCACCTCGATGAGCAGCTTTGATTTCTACGACCGCCACGGCAAACTCCATCCGAAGCGCGAGACGCAACGTTGCTGGGGCGAGGTGTTCGCCTTGCTCGAAAAACGCTGCGGCCCGGCCGTCAGCGAAGCCGGCGGCGACCATCTCATTGGCTGGCTCGCCGGCGCCGACTGTCAGTTCCTGCAACTCACCTCCAAACCGGCGCGCTACTGCAACACCATCGTCTGCCGCGACTGGGCGCGGGTGCCATGGTATGACGCTGTCCACCACACGCGATTCAGCCTCCATGGCGTCGGCTACTCGAACCGGTATCAAGGCAGCCGCAGCCGCGAGGAACACGGCATCGAGAGCGACGACTACATCACCACCGAACTGCTCACTGGCCACGCGCTGATGATTGACCTCAATGGACTCGGTCGCGGCGCAGTGCGCAAATACTGGCTCGCGCAGGATTTCATCGAGAGCATTGCCCGCGACGAAATTGCCAGCGTCGAATATGCCGGCGGCGACATCCGCCGGCTCGTCGTCACGTGGAAATCCGGCGCGCGCGTCTATGTCAACCGCAGCGAGACCGACTGGACTGTGGCCGGCCACACGTTGCCGCAGTACGGTTACTTCGCGAAGAATGGCGCCATCGAATCGAGCATCGAACGTTTCGGCAGCGCCATCGCCGAGCAGTCCCACGCGAAAGGCAAGTTCTACGTCAACAGCCGCGTCTTCAATCCCAACGCGTCGCTCGCCATCGCGCCGCGCGCCGAGCGGGTCGAGTATCTTGGCGACCGGAAGTTCCGCCTCCTCGTCAACTGGAACGTCCAACAGCCGGTGTCGAAAGATTTTGGCGTGTTCTATCATTTCTCGCGTCCGACGCTGCATCGCCGGGCCATGACCGAGTTCCACGCCGGCGGCAATCCGAAACCGGGGACAAGCCAGTGGCGCGGCGACGTCCTGACCGGCGCGAACTGGACAATCAACGTCGCGACGAACATGCCGCTCGGCGAGTATGAAATCCTCGTCGGCTTGACTGACGGCAAAAGTCGTGGCGCCCGTCAACGTCTGCTCGGCAACGAAGACTCGCAGCGGCGTTATCATATCGGCAAACTGGTTGTCAGCGGCGATAATATCCGCCTCGAAAAACCGGCGCAGGAATTTGTGGCGTCCTCTCGCTGGCTCGCCAACACTGCGTCGGTTGACTTCGGTGTCGCTAAGACCGATGGCGCGTTCCGTTGCGAAACCTTCGATGATCACCTGATCGTCACGCCGTTGCCGGATGGCGAGGATTTCACCGTTCGCTTGCCGGTTGAGCATGTGAAGTCCGTCGAGACCACTGGCCAGCCGGTGCCATTCAAGTTGGAAGGCCGCGCGTTGGTCTTTACCGCTGCCCAAACAAACTTCGCCTACAGGGTGCAGTTGAAGTAAGGCAGTCACGGCGATTGTACCGCAGGCGGTAGGGACGACTCGCCGAGTCGTCCGCATTTGGTGTAACCGTTTCCTGTCGAAAGACGATGCTTGCCGCTGCCGGAACTTCCGTTAGAATGGTCCCCTAGATTGAAATGGAGATTGGCGATGACGGACAAATCCAATTTAGATAAGAATCACTCTTCAAGTGAAAGGACGGAACCAGATAATGTGCCTCCATTATTGCCTACAACTCGACGTTCGATTTCCACGCCTCCTCCTATAATCAGTAAATCTACTCGGTCATGTTCTTCTGGGCTAGGTATGAATTCCAGTTTGTTACGCCGGATTTTGTTTACGGCCGGCTTTTGTGTGGTCATCACAGTTGTCATTGCACTCGGATTAGCTATTTGGAATCAGGCCACCAGAGAGGACAAAGTCGATGATTTTGCCTTTCTGTGTACGGTGCTTTTGGAGGATATTCCTGCTGTTGGCAATACTCCAATCAAGCTATCAGAAGCTGAAGTGGAAGCTGCGATCCCACTTGTGGGACAGAAAATTAAGAATCTTTCAAGCCGCTGCAACAAACTAGCGCCGATTGCACAAGGTTGGTTGGATCTTCTTCGTCGGGCTGAAGCGACCTCTCGGAACGCACCGCAAGGTTCGAAGATCTTCTTTGGTCTAGCGGAAGCGATATTGGGTATTTGCACCGGTCAGCGTGAACTTGTAGGCGCTGGCGGCCAAAAGGCCTTGCAGGAAACCGAACGCGGATGGAATACCTTCAACGAAGTAAAGAACCTATTTTACCGAAAGCATGTCCTCGCAATAAAGCTGGCTGGTTTTGCTCCTCAATTTAGCGGATCGATCACTAATCTACCCATTATTTCTTGCTCATTTGCAGAACACAAACCGGGCCTTTTCGAAATTCAAACAAAGCATTTTCTTGCCTTGGTTAACACCTCTGGTCGCGACTTACACAACTGCGTCATTGCAGTGCGTTTTTCAAATGCCAAAGGTGAGTCATACCTGAATCTCTATTTCGCACAAGCTTGGAAAAGCGGTGAGAAGCGAGTTACCCAGTATTCGGACTTTGATTTCCCCAAAACCACGGTTGACGACATTACAAGAGTGGATGTCAACATTTGGGCAACGGAAACTTCTACTCAGCTTATTACACTCACGCGTCCATCAGATGGCTGGTCGGAGCCAAAGTGATTTGTGCTGTCGTGAATTTGTGGCGGAATTCCATCTCGCAGCCCAGGTTGCGTCTAGCGCGATGCCAGTCCCTCTCGTCACCGGCGGGTTGTGGTTGGCTGTCAGCCATGAAATGTTCGTTTGCCACTCCAACATTCATCTTGCTTGCACTCTTTGCAGGCGTTTTGTCTGTTGCTGCCGATTTACCGGATGGACATGACATCTCGTGGCGACTGGCGGGACCGGGTGGTGGCGGCTGGATTCAGTCCATCGCGTTCGATCCACACGACAAGGATGTGCTCTACGTCGGCTGCGATGTCGGCGGATTCTATTTCTCCTCCGACGCCGGACGCACCTACGAAATCCGCAACCTCGGTCTGCGCGATTACTTCATCGAATCCATCGCCGTTCATCCGCGCGACAGCCGGATCATCATCCTCGGCACGCAAAGCGGCATCCATCGCACGACCGACCGCGGCTTGACATGGCAATGGATTCGGAACGGTTTCCCTGAAGTCAACCGCTATCGTTTCACCGCGCCAATCGGCGCGGTCTGTTTTGTGCGGACGAATGTCGTTCTGGCCGGCATCGGGCGACCGCGCATGGACAAGGACGGCGCGGGCGCGATCTATCGCAGCGACGACACCGGTGTAACTTGGCGGCGCGTGGACGGCGGCCAGTTGCCGGCAGACGCCATTGTCAGCGACATCGAGACCAGCGCGAACGTCATTCTCGCCGCGACGAGCGCCGGTGTGTTCCGCAGCGATGACGATGGCGCGAGTTGGCGGTTGTCGAGCGAAGGCTTGCCACACCGGTACGTCGAAGAACTCGCTTTCGCAGCGTCGTCGCCGCAGACGGTTTACGTGACGTTGCGCTGCACGGCGCAGAACAAGGAGCCGTGGAACGGCGGCGTCTTTCGTAGCGACGACGCCGGCCGAACGTGGCGCGCGGTCAATGGCGACGGCCTGTTGAAACAAGTCAGCAAGCGCGGCGACCCGCGTCATCTCTCTTCGAACCCAAAGGAGATCGTCGTGGATCCGCGCGACGCGAATGTCGTTTACGTCGGCCATCGCGACTGGGTCAGCGCCGGCGTTTACAAGACGACCGACGGCGGACAGCATTGGACGCGTTGCGAGAAGTCGAGCATGGATTACGGCTGGATCACGAAGTGGGGGCCGGCGGTCGAATGTCTGGCGTTGTCGCCAGCCGCGCCTGACCGACTCGTGTTCGGAACCAGCGGTCATGTCTTTCTAACTGACGATGCCGGCAAAACGTGGCAACAACGTTATTGCAAACAACTGCCCGATGGACGAATCACCGGCACCGGACTCGAAGTGACGTGCGCGTGGCGCGTGGTGCCGGACCCGGTGCGGTTGAAGCGCGTCTATTTCTGTTACATGGACATCGGTCTGCTGATCAGCGACGACCACGGCGCGACGTTCCGCCGCAGCGTGGAGGGCATGAAGATGGGCGGGAATTGTTTTGGCGTCGTCGTGGATCCGAAAGCGCCAAACACACTTTGGGCTGCAACCGGCTGGTGGAAGACCAACGAAGGCGACATCTGCCGCTCCGATGACGACGGCAAGACGTGGCGCGTTCTCGGAGGATTGCCAAACGGACAGGTACTGGAAATGGCGCTCGACCGGCAGCGACTGCTCGCCGCCGTGAACGGCCACGGCATCTTCGAGTCGCGCGACGGCGGCGCGACATGGCAGTTGCTTCGCGCCGCGAAACAACCCACCGGCCTCTTGCTCGACCCGGCGGACTCCAATCACATCATTATTGCAGCAGACCGGAACATTTGCGGGACACAGGATGGCGGCAAGACGTGGGTGTCGCTCAGTTCGCCAAACACGTTTGGCGACATCAAGCATCTGGCGGCAGACCCGCGCCAGTTCTCGACGGTGTATGTCGCAGCCCGTGAACGCTACGATCACACAACGCGTCGCCTCTATCCCGGCGGTGTGTTTCGCAGCACGGATGGCGGACACACGTGGCAACGCCTCCTCGCAGATCGTTTTGTTCACGGCATCGCCGTTAGCCCGGCGGACTCGCGTGTCCTGTATGCGGCCACAACTGATCATCCCTATCACGACGAGCCGATTGCCAGAGGATTGTTGAAGAGCAGCGATGGCGGCGCGACGTGGCACCCTGAAAACACCGGTCTCTCGCTGCTCAACATCAAAGCCATCGCCATCAACCCACACGACCCGGCGACGCTCTACCTCAGCACCAGTGGCAACAGCGTCTTCATCGGCCACGACAGCAAAATCAAACCATGAAAACACTCATCCTCTCCCTGTTTGCTGCTATCGCTGTCAACGCCGCCGCTGCCCCTGCCGCGCTTCGGATTGGCGTATTTGACACGGCTGCGGTCGCAGGACAGGGCGCCAGTGTGAGCGGCCTCATTCGCGGACTGAACCGTCAGGGTTACCGCGCTGAGTCTATCGCTGATGTCCATATGTTGACGTTGCTCCAGTACGACGTCGTTTATCTGTCCGACGCGCACGAGGCCGGACTCGTGCGCGCTGATTGGCAAAAGAACCTCGTCGAATACATCCGTGACGGCGGGAGCGTATTGCAAACCTGGCATCACCACATCCTGTCCGAAGTCGGCGTGGGCGTGGAGCGGGTTTATGGCCGCCGCCGGATGCATGTCCAAGCAGGACATCCGTCGGTGGCGGGCGTGGCGGATTTTGACGCGGCTTATCAGGATCATATCATTGAGAAGGTCGGCCGTCTGGGAACTGTGATTCTTAAGAACGACGCCGGCCAACCGGTGGCGGTGGCTGGAAAAATGGGGAGAGGAAAAGTGATCAGCACCGGCCTCGCGCTGGCCATTCCCAACGGGAGACAATCCGCCGAACCCAAGGGGGCCGAACGGGCGTTGCTGAAGGCATTCTTCGCGTGGCTTGCGCCGGAGGTGCCGTACGATCAGCGCCTGTCCGAAGCGCTGAAGACGCCACGAATGACAGTCATCCCACCGGCGGCGCTCGTTGCCGCCGGGTGGAATGCTGAGTTCGAGGCGCGGGTCGGTGCGGCGAAAGGGGCCGACATGCAGTTGACGTGTGACGGCGCGAAAGTGATCCCGAAAGGGCGCCTTGACTTGGGAACGGGCGTGGCAGGAACGATTGAGCGATTCGTCATTCGCATGCGCTCGGAGCCGGGGAAAGATGGACGACGCGATTATACCGTTCGCGCGACGGTCAGTGGAAAGACGTTGGAGGAAAAAGTGAGCGTCACCTCGGTGTACGGCAAACCGCCTCCCAACGAACGGCGCGGCGTGTGGTTGCACGTCGGCATGGACCGCCATCCCAAGGTGGTGATGCCGGAACTCAAGCGACTGGGCCTCAACCTGGCGATCCCTCGCATCGCCGGCGGCACGGCGGCTTTCTACGCCTCGAAGGTTCAGCCGGACATTCAGGATCCGCTGGCGCCCGACGGCGATTGGCTGGCCGAGTCAGTGAAACACGCCCACACCAACGGGATCGAAATCCATCCCTACGTCAACGTCTTGATCGTGGAAGGCCGCACGTCGTCGGCTTCGTTGAAGCGATTACGCGTGGAAGGCCGCTTGCAGGAGGGACCGGAGGGCCAGCCTATTGATTGGTTCTGTCCGTCGCAAGAAATCAATTTCGAGGCCATCGAGCGATTGATGCTGGAGATCGCCACTCGCTACGACGTGGACGGCATTCAATATGACTTCATCCGTTACCCGAATGCTCTTGGTTGTTTCTGCGCCCAGTGCCGCGCCGGTTTTGAAAAGACCACCGGAAAACCGGTTGCCCACTGGCCGGCAGATGTCACCAAGGGATCGCGGAAAACCGAATGGACGGAATATCGTTGCGGCCGGATATCCGCCTTGGTGCAACGAGTGTCCACGCGGCTTCGCCAGGAAGCGCCCCAGGTGAAGATCAGTGCGGCGGTGTTTCGCGACTGGCCCACCTGTCGCGAGAATGTGGGACAGGACTGGGTCCGCTGGTGTCGGGAAGGTTGGCTCGATTTCGTGTGCCCGATGAACTACACGCTCGATCCCAAGCTTTTCGCCGAGCGGACGGCGATCCATCGTCAGGTGCTGCCGGCGGGTTTTCCACTGATCGAAGGGATCGGCCTCCGGAGCGGCGCAGGGGACATGAACAATGCTGGTGAACTGGCGGTTCAAGTTGCGTTGGCCCGACTGCATGGTGCCACGGGTTTCGTGGGATTCTGCTACACACCGAAGCACACGTCCATGCTCTTCGACCCGTTGCGAGCGTGGATGAACCAGCAGTAGCGTGTTCATCTATTTGCATGTCGCACGTCAGGCTTGTCAGCCGCGACGCGCTGTGGTTGGCTGTCCGCCATGAAAAGTTCACCTGCTGCTCGAACACTCATCTTCTTGCTGTTCTCCGTCGTCTGTTCCGGCCAAACGCCGGTGTCGGATGGTTTCGGCGTCAACATCCACTTCACCGATCCGAAACCCGGCGAGATGAAGATGCTTGCCGATGCCGGGTTTAAGTGGGTCCGCATGGATTTCGGCTGGGGACGCACGGAGCGCGAGAAAGGGAAATACGATTTCAGCCCCTATGACCGATTGATGACGGCGCTCGACGAACACGGTATTTGCGCGTTGTTCATCCTCGATTACGGCAACCGCCACTACGATGACGGTTTGGCGCCTTGCACCGAGGAAGGCCGTGCGGCGTTTGCCCGCTGGGTCACGGCGGCGGTCGAACACTTCAAAGGACGCGACATTCTCTGGGAGATGTGGAACGAACCGAACATCAAATTCTGGAAACCGGAGCCGAACGTCACCAACTACATCGCGCTCGCCCGCGCCACCGGCAAAGCCATCAAGGCTGTTGCACCGCGCGAGCAATACGCCGGCCCCGCGACTTCGCGGATTGACATGAAGTTCCTCGAAGCCTGTTTTCAGGGCGGCTTGCTGGAGTATTGGGACAGCGTTACCGTCCATCCGTACCGGCAGAAAGACCCTGAGACCGTGTTACCGGAGTACGCGAAGCTCCGCGCGCTCATTGACCAATACGCGCCGAAAGGCAAACGCATCCCGATCATCTCCGGTGAGTGGGGTTATTCCTGCGCGTGGAAGAATTTCAACGACGAGCGGCAGGCGAAATATCTGCCGCGCCAGTTCCTCGTGAACCTGATGACCGGGGTGCCGCTTTCGATCTGGTATGACTGGCGCGACGACGGCACCGATCCGAAGAATCCAGAGCATCATTTCGGCGTGGCCCGTCATTCGCTCAAGGAAACCAAACCGTCGTACACGGCATTGCAGACGCTCGTCGCGGAGTTGCACGACTATCGTTTCGAGAAGCGAGTTGAGTCGAGCGACTTCATCCTTATGTTCCGGAAAAGTTCCGGTGTGAAATACGCCGCATGGACCACGAACGCCGCACCGCACGAAGTCACTGTCGGCGGTCGGCGCTTGACGTTGACCGACGTGCCGCAGTACATCTCAGCGCGATGAAACGTTTCCTGCTGCTTTGGTTGGTTCCGCTCGTTGTCGCCGCCGCGGACTGGACACCGTTGTTCAACGGC
>CAZNOK010000112.1:0-5043 GCA_964574605.1 uncultured Verrucomicrobiota bacterium | reverse complement strand
CCGAAGATCAAAGGCAGCGAACTGGGCGAGAACTACAAGGACACGTTCCGTGTCGAGAACGGTGTTCTGAAAGTCTGCTACGACAAGTATGAGAAGTTCGACAACCGGTTCGGGCACCTTTTCTGGCGCGCGCCACTCTCCAATTACGTCTTGCGCGTCGAATATCGGTTCGTTGGCGAGCAAACCAAGGGAGGGCCTGGCTGGGCGTTCCGCAACAGCGGTGTGATGATTCATTGTCCGCATCCCGAAACCATGAGCAAGGATCAGGATTTTCCCGTCTCCGTCGAAGTCCAACTTCTCGGCGGAGGCGGCAAAGGCGAGCGCAGCACCGCCAATGTCTGCACACCGGGGACGCACATTGTCATGGACGGCCAACTCATTACCCGTCACTGCATCAATTCTAAATCCAAGACCTATCACGGCGACCAGTGGGTGACGGTCGAGATTGAGGTTCGCGCCGACGGTTCGAGCCGGCACATCATCGAGGGCCAGACGGTTTTCGAATACACGGAGCCGCAACTCGACGAGAAGGACGCCAACGCCCGCAAGCTCATCGAGTCCGGCGCCGACCGCAAATTGCGCGGCGGCTACATCTCGTTGCAGTCTGAGAGTCATCCCGTCGAGTTCCGCAAAGTTGAAGTCCGGTCACTGGGTAAGTAGAAACGACACTGTCTGAAACCCGGTTGTCTGGAGGAAGGCGCGTAACGCTGTCTCGGCGTTCTGCTGCGCGTTGCTGAGGATGTCGGATTGCGTGGCAGCCAGTTGAACGGATTCGAGCGCGGCTTGGCGGGCTTGTTGTTCGAGCGCCGGGTTGTTCGGCACCCACGGCGTCCACCACGTCTTCGAGCGCTGATAGACTTTCGTCGCCTTGTCGTCAATATAGACGTCCAGAATCTTCGGCACGGGCAGGCGCAGCGTGATTTGTTTGTCGGGACCGAGCCGGACGTCTTGCGCGGTGAGCGCGCGCAGGTCCACGCCGGCCTTGACGTGGGCGAGGACGACCATCATCACGCTCTCGGAGCCGAACGGCACTTTTTCTTCCTCGAGGCCGATGACTTTCTGGAGCGTGTATTTAACGGTTGCCAGTTCCTGGAGCGCCTGAATCTGTTGGAGCACGGCGGGAGCGTCCACGGTGCGCGTGATCCGGCGCGGGCCGGCTAGGAAATAATGTTGGTACACCACGACCGTGGCGAGTGCCGCGATCACGGCGAAAACGGCCAGGTTGCGAAGTTTCTTGAACATGGCGGCCTCCTTTACCAATCGCGGCGGTGGAACGTGACGAACTTGCCGTCGGGCAGATTGGGTTGATAGGGATGGCGGTTTTTGACGAGGACGAAGTGTTGATGACCGGCCAGCAACGCGAGCGCGCCGTCAAACGTGTCGCTGGGCACCACATAGGAGAGCAGTTCCCGCTCCAGCGCGCCGTGTGGCGGGAGGCGGATGAGGGCGGTCTGCGTGCCGTTGGTGGACGGCTGGTAGTAGTCGCGGTCGTGATCCATCAACACAAACCAATCGCGCTGCAACACCACCTCGAATGGGTTCGGGTTCTCCAGCCGCGCGGCGAGGATGAGAATGTGGTTGGTGTGGACGCGCCCGACCGTGGTGGAGGTCAGTTGGATGACGTAGTTGGTGCCGGCAAAAGTGCGGACGCGGTAGAGTTGTGAAAACGCGCGCGCTTCTTTCGTGCGCAGCCAGGCCAGCGCGGCCAGCAGCGCGACAATCACAAGTGACACGATGATGAGCAGCCGTTTCACAGCCATCGCACCAGCAGGTTCAATACCGCAATCGCCGCCATGCCCGCGATGAATCCGCCCAACACGGCGGCTTTGCCGTGCTTGAGGAGTTCGCCGAACACGGCGTGCGCCGCCAGAAACACAAACCCGCCGCCGGCGTGGGCGAGCACGGCGGCAATCCACCATTCGTTGACGTGGCGCAGCCCCCACAGGCCGAGCGCGCAACCAAGCAGCGTGGTGGATTCGACGGCGGCAACCCACGCAACCGCGCGTCCGCGCTGAAATCCCGCACCGAGCAGCAACGCGCCGAGCGCCAGCCCTTCGGGCACTTTGTGCGCGCACACCGCCGCCAGCATGGACAGATCCATTTCGCCGCCTGCCTCGTGTCCGGCGGCCAGCGCCACACCGTCCATCGTGCTGTGCACGGCCAGCGCCACCACAAGGGCGCCGGCGATCTCACCGAAACGATGCGTGGTCGCCTCATCAAAGTGGCTCGCGGCGCACGCGGGACAGACGTGAAACACATACCGGCTCAGCAGCCCGAACACGGCATAACCCGAAGCGGTGGCCACGGACAGTTCCCACCAGCGCATCGCGTGACAACTTTCCGGCAGAATCGAGAACAGCGTCACGCCGAGCAGCGTGCCTGCCGCCACGCTGATCAGTGTGCACAATCTTCGGTGCGACACACCGGCCCGCGTGCTGGCGGCGCCACCGGCCACCGCCAGCGCAAATGCCAGCACGGCACGCGCGAGGATGGAGGCGGTTGAATCCACGAGAGGCACCCTACTTCTTCTCGGACTTCTCTTCTTTCTTTTCTTCCTTCTTCTTGCCAGTGGGCGCTTCGCTGATCTGTTTGTTAGCCCAACGTGCGCGGTCGGCATACAGAATTTGTTCACCTGCCGGCGCAAACAGCGTCACGGTTTTCAGCGGGAAGTTTGCCGGCACCCGTCCACTGATGACAGCGAACCACGATTTGTACTCGCCCTTGGTCAATTCGGTCTGCAGACGCTGATCCAGCAGATGCGGTGTCAACAGGATAAACGATATGCCTTTGGGCGCCACGTGGTCGTGGATCGTTGCCAACTGATCGGCGGTGACCGGCAACCAAATGGTGCGGAGGTTGCCGACCCACGCCATTGACCACGGCAAGTCGCTGGCCCCCACTTCATCCTCGCCAAACCAGTTGGCCGCCAGCGACGTGTAGAACGCACAGTAAGGCGGATACGGGTACGGCCCGCGCCGGGGCGGTGCCAATGAATAGAGCAGCGGGGCCGCGTTCAGCAGGCCAAACAACGCAATTGCACCCCAGCGCAACAGCCGGGCCGGAAACGGGATTCGATCCAGCAACAGAAAGAAAAACGCCGTGCCATAGACCGCCACCAACGGCAGGAACAACACCAACAGGTTGCCGCCTTGAATGAACCGACGCGGTCCTTCGCCGCCCTCGGTGGGCAGCGCAAGGCATGATAAGCCGAGGATCGCGCAAAACAATCCGCCCCAGACCACCCGGCGCAACCGCATCGCCGTCGCCCGGCGGAATCCGTACAGCAGCCCGACGAGGAAGAAGAACACCAGGAAATCCGAGCCGGTCTGTTTCAGTCCCTCGATCAGATGGGTGCGCGACTGCGTCATCAGGCGCGTGCCCATCGGCGAGATCTCGAAGGCGTGCTCAAAACCGGGCCGGTACATTCCCGGGATGATGCCCGCGGCAAAATCGCAGTAGGCGATCCCAACCGGCGAGCCGCACAACAGCCAGTTGCGCACCAGCCACGGCGTGATGATCGCCGCATACACCAGCACGTACAGCAGTATCCCGACAACCACGCCGCGCCCGCGGCAGACAAACGCCGCGTACACTGCCACCGGCACGAACAGGAACGCCGTCGTGTACCGGGTCAGGAAACACAGCCCCATCAACACCGCGCTGGCCAGCACCAACAGCCAGCCGGGCCACGCGCGCCGCGGCATGTCCCCCGGCAATTCCGGCAGTTCCGGGTGCCAGTGTTCATCCGCCAACCAGAGACAGTACAGCGAGCCAAGGAACAACAGCATCAGGAAATTTGTCGGCAGCCCGGAAATACTGAAGAACCAGAGTGTATCGGAGAACAGCAGCAGCAGCGCCGATGTGATTGCCACGCGACGGTCAAAGAGTCGGCGCGCCCAAAGATAGACCAGCAATGCACTGGTCAACATGCAAAGCTGGTTGAACGGAAGAATAATCCACCGTTCGGGCTTGAAGATCATATCAGTCTGTTTGTACTCGAACAGCGTGGTGGGCATCATTTTGAACAGTGTCGCGATCGCCAGCGGATAGAGCGGCGGGTTGTAGAGATCAGGATGATTCATCAGGCGCGGCTGGTGATCGGAGGCGTGCGTTTCCAGCTGCCAGAGGCTAAGCGGACGGATGACATAAGTAGTGAAACCCTGGCCACGGGCGATGTTGCGGGCCAGTTGCGCCATGTCCATCGCTTCGCCTCGCTCCAAGCCGCGGAACTGGTCGGACGTGTACAACAGGCTCAACGCCACTGCCAGTAACACGGCTGCGCCCCACAAGATGAACCACCTGCCGGCACCAAGATCAATCGCCCAGATCGCTTTCTGGACCCTCAAATCCTCCGACTCACCCACCGGAACAAAACCAGTTGTCTCTTTCTCGTTCATAAATCACCCAATCCGTATCGTTTCAATTTGCGATGCAGCGTGCGTCGGCTCATGCCGATCTTTTCCGCTGCCTTCGTGCGGTTGCCCTTCAGTTCCTTGAGCGCCTGCACGATCAATTCCTTCTCTGCTTCCTCGACAGTCATGCCGGTCCGCACCACGGCGATCTTCGTCAGGTCCGCCCCGCCGCGCACCGCCGCCGGCACGTCGCGCAACGTCAGCTTCTCGGCGCGCGTCAGCACCACCATCTGCTCGATGGTGTTGCGCAGCTCGCGCACATTGCCCGGCCAGTCGTAGGCCATCAGCACGTTCATCGCGTCGGGCGTCAACTCGGTCACGTTCTTGCCGTTCTCCTCGCTGCACTGGCGCAGGAACGTTGAGACCAGCAGCGGAATGTCGTCGCGCCGCTCCCGCAACGGCGGCAACGCAATCGTCACGACGCTGAGCCGGTAGAACAAATCATCGCGGAACTTCCCTTCGGCGACCTGTTTCCTCAAGTCCTTGTTCGTCGCCGCGATGAGGCGCACGTCCACCTCGATGGTTTTCTGCCCGCCGACACGCTCGAACGCGCGCTCTTCGAGGACACGGAGCAGTTTCACCTGCATCTGCGGCTCCAACTCGCCGATTTCGTCGAGGAACAGCGTCCCGC
>CAZNOK010000111.1:14615-16294 GCA_964574605.1 uncultured Verrucomicrobiota bacterium | reverse complement strand
GCGCGAGCAGGGGCGGCGTAAAACAGTTAACGATGAGCCTCGCGGATGACTGGGGCGTCCACGGCATCACCGTCAACTGCCTCGCGCCCGGCTGGTTCAAGACGTCGCAGAACGCCGTGATGTACGAGAACAAGGAATGGCTCGATTATCTTTGCGACCGCATCCCGTTGAAGCGGCCCGGCCATCCGATTGACTTGGAAGGCGCAATCGTATTTCTGGCGTCCGACGCCAGCGAATACATCACCGCGCAAACGTTGCTAGTGGATGGCGGCATTTCCGGCGGCGCCACGCGCGCGCTGCCGAAAAAGAAATGAGTAAGTATCCCATTTAGGAATTGCCGAACTCGCATTACGGCCAACTGACCCTGCGGAACGAAGTCGCCTACTGATGAGTGGTATTGTATTCCGGTTTTGTTCCGGCTGCTAGGGTATCACACGTACAGCATGATGACGCTCACGAGCATTGGTTCGCGTCCAAGAACATGAAGTTCTACTCGGACTGGTGTGGCATCATTTTTTGGGCGCCTAAAATGAAATCGTTGACAGCACATGATACATCGAGGGAGAAGTTAGACCGCACCCGCGCTCTCCATGATTTCTGGTTTTTTGCAAAAGCGCCAAAACGGAACAACTTCATGAACATGAAAAATGGGCTACGGACGGCTCTTCCAAATCGCGCTCTCCAAGTTTCCAGTCTAATTCTCCTGACGAAATATCCAGAGCAATAAATGCCTAGTTGGGCTTTTTGCTTCCGCATATCTTTCAGATACCGAATGAAAATGGAATCCTCTTTTGACATTTCGTATGTGCGAAGCCCGAATTGCACAACCGTTCCTGTTGCAACGTTTGACGCATCAGGTGATGAGACATTCTTAGCTATGTTTATAGCTTTGAGCGGAACAGACCACCAGCCGTACCCATCTTCTCCTTGGTAGCCGAGCACAACTGACATCTCAGGAAGTGGTAGGCCAAGATTCTTGAAGAAAATACTTAGCTCACGGAAACCGTCGGGATGCTCGATTGATCGTGCATAATGAGATTCGGAACGAACTAATTTAAGAATGTGCCGCGTCGCTTTTCGCCTCCAATCCCACGCTATCCATAAAGCCACGAGGGAGGTTATCGAACTCAATATCGCAGTAATGTTTGTTAATTGCTGCATCGTAGCCTCACCTTCTATACCGATTGTGTTTCAATCTACTTGTCATCATCAAGGGGACCATAACCTTGCCCGTTTTCCAAGAGTGCAGATGACTTGATTTCCCATGGCGGCGCAGTATAGCGAGACGAGACGACAACAGCAAGGCGCGATGTTCCTGCCTTCGTGAGACTACGGCCGACGAGCCGGTTTTGTTCCGTCTGGCTGCAATTGGCGTTGCACAATGTTGGCGGCTGCTGGTAAGTTCCCGACAAGTCACAAATGAACGCATCGGCACAAAACCTCCGACGGCTGCTCACGACAGGCGGCCAGCTTACTGAAAGCCAGATCGCCGCGCTCTTGCAGGCGCCACGGGAACCGGGTCAATCGCTCGTCGCGTCGTGGGTGAAATCGGGCGCGGCCCCGGAGGAGAGACTGCTCGACACGCTCGCGTCGGCGTTGGGACTGACCTTCACGCGATTGACCGAGCAGGACGTTGACGCCACGGTCCGTGCGAAGATCTCGACGAAGATCGTTTTCCA
>CAZNOK010000111.1:0-14515 GCA_964574605.1 uncultured Verrucomicrobiota bacterium | reverse complement strand
GCCTACAAGGAACGCGCCACCGACATTCACTTGGAACCGATGGAGAACGACCTGCGCATCCGTTACCGCGTGGACGGCGTCCTGCATCAGGCGCCGGTGCCGCCACAGTTGAAGCGGTTCCAGCCGGCGATTGTCTCGCGCATCAAGGTCATGTCGAACATGGATATCGCGGAGCGGCGGTTGCCGCAGGACGGCCGCATCAACGTCCGGAGCGGCGGCACGGAGATTGACGTGCGCGTCTCGACGGTGCCGACGGCGCACGGCGAGAGCGTCAGCCTTCGTCTGCTTACGCGGAGCAGTCTGTTCCTCGGCCTCGACAAACTCGGTCTCGGCCCCGACGACGAGAAGATCGTCCGCAAGCTCGTTGACATGCCGCACGGCATCATCATGGTGACGGGGCCGACCGGCTCGGGCAAGTCCACTTCGCTTTACGCGTTCCTCAGCACAATCAATTCGATTGACCAGCGCATCATCACCATCGAAGACCCGGTCGAGTACGAGTTGCCGGGCGTCAACCAGATTCAGGTCAAGCCGGAGATCGGCCTGACGTTTGCCAGCGGCCTGCGCCACATTTTGCGTCAAGACCCCGACGTCATCATGGTCGGCGAAATTCGCGACAAGGAGACTGCCGAGATCGCGATCCGCGCCGCGTTGACGGGCCACTTGGTGTTCTCGACGTTGCACACCAACGACGCCGCCGGCGCGGTCACGCGTCTGCTCGACATGGGAATCGAGCCGTTCCTCGTGAGTTCGTCGGTCGAGGCGCTCATCGCGCAACGCCTCGTTCGTTCCATTTGTCCGGACTGCAAAGAACAATACACGCCGGACCCCGAACTGCTGAAGGAAGTCGGTTTCCCGACTGATGGCGGCCCGCTGAAGTTGTTTCGCGGGCGCGGCTGCGAGAATTGCCGGTTCACCGGGTTCCGCGGACGCATCGGCATCTACGAAATCCTCGTGCTGCGCGAGAACCTGCGCCCGCTCATCATCGAGCGCGCCGCGTCCTCCACGATCAAAGCCGCCGCCGTTGCCAAGGGAATGAGAACGCTGCGTGACGATGGCTGGGCGAAGGTCAAAGCCGGCGTCACGTCGCTTGAAGAAGTGGCGCGCGTGACGCAAGAGGACGAGGACCTCTCCGAATCGTAGGAGAGCCTTGACGATGTTCCGCCGTCGGAAAATCTGGCTGTCGGGCGTCGTGACAATCGCTGTGGTCTGGCTTGTGGCCGGCTCCGTCATCTGGGCAATGCGCACGCAGCGCGTGACGGCCGACAAAACCATCGCCTATCTCAAGACGCACCCCTTGGAAGGTCTGACGCCCGCTGAGCGTCAGGAGGTCATTGCGGAGGCGATTGACCGGGTGAACCGGTTATCCTTTGACGAGCGCCAGCGGTTTCGCAGCAATCTGGAACAGCGCCGGTGGTTTGTGCAATTGGATGACGTAGAGCAACGACTGTATATCGAGAAGACGTTGCCCAAAGGCGTCAAGCAAACAATGGCTTCGTTCAACGAGATGCCACGGACGAAGCGGAAACAGATCGTCAACCGCGCGATGATCAACCTCGAAGGTTTTCGCGATGCCATCGAAAGTCCCGAGGCGCAACTGCTGTTATCCGACGACACGGTAAGGCGACTGGTGGAGGACGGGATCAAGAGTTGTTACAGCAATGCGAACGAAGACGCCAAGCTGGACATGCAACCGTTGGTCGAACAAATCCAACACATCATGCAGATGGGCCGATGATCTCGATCCGCGGAGTCACCAAACGATTCGGACGGCACCTCGCCGTCGAGGACCTGACGTTGACGGTGCCGCGCGGCGTCATTTTCGGCCTCCTCGGCCACAACGGCGCCGGCAAAAGCACCACCATCGGTATGTTGCTGGCGCAAGTCATGCCCGACGCCGGCGAACTGCGGATCAACGGCTGCGACGTGTTTGCCGACCGAGCGACGGCATTGGCGCGCGTCGGCGCCATCTTCGAGACGCCGGCGTTTTACGAGTATCTGAGCGGCTGGCGTAACCTGCGAATCTTTTGCGAATACACCGCACCGGCAAAGGAAGAACGGATGCGCGAGGTCGTCAAGCTCGTCGGGCTGGAGGAGCGCATCGGCGACAGCGTCGGCACCTACTCGCACGGAATGCGGCAACGGCTCGCGTTGGCGCAGGCGTTGTTGCCGGACCCGGAACTGTTGATTCTCGATGAGCCGAGCGAGGGACTAGACCCCGAAGGCATCCACGAGACGCGCAACTTGATTCTGCGCCTGAACCGCGAGTGGGGCCTGACGATTCTGTTCTCCTCGCACCTACTCAGCGAAGTCCAGCAACTCTGCACCGAACTTGCCGTGATGCGCGAAGGACGGCTGTTGTTTGCCGGCGATTGGCGTTCGCTCGGTGCGGAACGTCACTGGCTGCGAATCCGCGTGGATCGGCAAGGCGAGGCAGAGCGCGCCTTGCTGGCGTCCGGACTGGTGGACGAGTTCGAATACGATGGCCGCGCCCGTCTTGCGCCGCACGCCGACGTGCCCGCGATAGCGGCATGGCTGACGACGCACGGCTACCGTGTCGAGGCTGTCCATCCGGTCGAACGAACGCTGGAGGATTTCTACCTCGAAATCATTCACAGCACTGTAGGGGCGCACTGCGTGCGCCCCAGGCAGGCACTGAATCGCGACGGGGCGCACGCAGTGCGCCCCTACACCGGCAGTGAGGGAGGCGAGTGACAATGATGTTCCGCCGGCAACTGCACCACGAACTGGTGAAACTGTTTGCGCGGAAGCGGACATACATCGGCTTCGGCGCATTCGTGGTGTTGCAGGTGTTGATCTTGGCGCTATTGCAGTTGCCGAAGGCGAGACAGGCGTTCGATAAGCTACTGAGTTCGAATGGCTACTTGCCAGAGGACTACTATGCGGGGTTGACGCTGGCGATGTTGATCATCGAGTTCACGATTTTCCTGATGGGCGCGCTCTACCTCGCGCTGGTCGGCGGCGACGTGGTCGCGAAGGAAATCGAGGATGGCACGATGCGAATGGTCTTGTCGCGCCCCGTGTCGCGGCTGCGGTTGCTCCAAGTCAAATGGCTGGCCTGCGCGCTCTACACCGGCGTGTTGATGATCTTTCTTGGCATCACCAGTCTCGCTACCGGCTTGATCTACCAAGGACGTCTTGGCCAGTTGTTCGTCTATGTGCCGCACGAAGGCTTGTTTGGCGTCTTTCCAACGGCGGATGGGTTGGCGCGCTACGCCATCGCGGTCGTGCTGCTGGCGGTGGTGCTGCAAATCATCACAGCATTGTCGTTCATGTTCTCCTGCTTCAAGATGAAACCGGCTGCCGCAACGATTCTGACGTTGACGGTGATGTTCACCGACTTCGTCTTGCGGAACGTACCGTTCTTCCAGTCGTTCCAGAAATACTTCATCACGTACCACACGTCCAGTTGGGTGCGGATCTATCAGGACATCATCCCGTGGTGGACCATAGGCGAGTCGCTCGTCTATCTCGCGGCGCTTGGCGTCACCTTTTGGGTGGTCGGCGCGATGGCGTTTTGCCTGCGCGATTTCAAGTCGTAACGCCGAGGTTGCGATTCAAGCTGCAAATCTTCTCCCGTTGCGCTAGACTCCGCCAAATTATGACAACGCGCACAGAGAAGGATTCTCTCGGTTCGCTTCCGGTCCCGTCGGATGCGTATTACGGCGTCCAGACCCAGCGGGCTGTTACTAACTTCCCGATCAGCGGCTGGCCGATGCCGCCGCGGTTCATCCACGCGCTTGGCCGCATCAAACGCGCTGCCGCGCAGACGAACCTCGAACTCGGCCTCCTCGACAAGAGGCGCGCTGAGGCCATCATCGCTGCCGCAGGCGAAGTCGCCGACGGCAAGCTCGACGCGCAGTTTCCCGTGGACGTTTTCCAGACCGGCAGCGGGACCTCGACCAACATGAACGCCAACGAGGTCATCGCCAGTCGCGCCAACGAACTGCTCGGCGGCAAACGTGGCGACAAATCGCCGGTCCATCCAAACGATCACATCAACCTCTGCCAGTCTTCCAACGACGTGTTCCCGACTGCGATTCATCTCAGCACGATCGCGGCGATCCAAGACGAACTGCTGCCCGGCCTGGAACAGTTGCGTGCCGCGTTGGCGAAGAAGGCGAAAGCGTTCGACGACATCATCAAGATTGGGCGCACTCACCTGCAGGACGCCACGCCAGTCAGACTTGGACACGAGTTCGGCGGATACGCCTCACAGGTCGAGCACGGTATCGTCCGCGCTCGGCGCGCCATTGAAGTATTGAGTGAATTGCCGCTCGGCGGCACCGCCGTGGGTTCCGGTCTCAATGCTCATCCCGACTTCGCCAAGAAGACCATCGCGAAGCTCGGCCTCAAATTGGCTGAGGCGCGTAACCACTATGAAGCGGCCGCGGCGCGTGATGCGTGTGTCGAGACGTCCGGGTGTCTCAAGACTATCGCGGTCAGTCTCGCCAAGATCGCCAACGACATCCGCCTGATCGGCAGCGGCCCGCGTTGTGGCGTCGGCGAGCTAAAACTAGCGGCCGTACAGCCCGGCAGCTCCATCATGCCCGGCAAGGTCAATCCGGTCATCGCTGAGAGCACGATTCAGGTCTGTCTCTGGGTCATCGGTGCGGACACGACAATCACGCTTGGCGGCCTGCAAAGCTTCTTCGAGTTGAATGTGGCCATGCCGTTGATCGGCGCGCAACTTATTGAGAGCGTCGAATTGCTTGCGAAGGCGTCACGAAACTTCGCCGACAAATGCGTCGCCGGAATCGAAGCAGACCGGGAGCGTTGCGAATCACTGGTCGAGCAAAGTCTGGCGATGGTAACGCCGTTGGCGCCGGTCATCGGCTACGACAAGGCTGCGGCCATTGCCAAGAAGGCGTACGCGACCGGCAAGACGGTGCGTGAGGTTGCCGAGAAGGAAAGCGGGTTAAGCAAGGCGGAGTTGACGAACCTCTTCGACCTGCAGTCGCTTACCAAGCCCGGCATCCGCGGCAAGGGTGGGGGATAAACGGACGTTTCAGCGAGCCATGGACGGTTCGGCGTGGATGACGATGCGGTAGAGTTCGGGGAACTCGTGCCGCAGGCGCATTTCCAAGTCCTCGGCCACTTGATGAACTTCGGTAACAGAGTGGGTGGCGTCCATCAACGCGTGGAACGATAGGTACACGCCGCTGCGCATTCGTTGGATGCGGACATCCTGAATCTCACGCACGACGGGGAATTCCTGTCGCAACGCATCAAGGCGTTCGGTGTAGCGGCGGGCGTGTTCAGCGGGTAACTCCACGGCGGCCAAGGTTTCCTTGTCGCGCGGCTCGATGTGGACGTTGATGTCGGCCAGTTCGCCGAATTCCTCTTGCAGTTGTTTCTCCAAATCCGTGGCGTGAGCGTGGGCGTGCTCGAAACTCAGCGATGGCTCGACTTCGAGGTCGAGATCCATGTACATGCCACGTTGCGTATGGTGTGTCGTGATGTGGTGGATGGCGAAGTGGCCGCGGTCGGCCACCGCGCGAATGCGTTCGAGAACGTTCTCCTTTTCCGCTGACGGCACAGGATCCACCACAACATCCGCACCCGGTGCAATGGCGCGGACGGCGTCTTGGATACGATGCGTGACGCCGTGCGTGTCCTGAAGCGAGTAATGGCACGGCACAGCGACACGCAATTCGACGAACAGGTGGCTGCCGGAGCCGCGGAGGCGGGCGCGGAGGATGTGGCAGACGCCAGGGAGGTTAGTAATCGCCTCGGTGATCTGATCGGTGAGGCCAGCGGGAGCCGTGTCGAGAAGGGCATCCACGGTGCGCCGGCCAAGCCGGTAGCTGACGTAGATGACGATGAGGGCAACGACCAACGCGGCGATGGCGTCGGCGCGTCCGCCGCCGATGCCAAGACGGACGAAGCCGAGGCCGCCGAGGACGACCAGCGAACTCCAGATGTCGGTTTGGAAATGCAAGGCGTCAGCTTCGAGCGCCTGGCTTTGGTATTTCTTCGCGACGCGGGCGAGGGCGCGAGATCGTGAGAAGTCCACAATGATCGAAACGCTCATGGTGGCGAAGGCCCAGCCAGTAGCGTCAACGGGTCGTGGACGGAAGAAAAGCCGCTCGACGGCTTCGTAGATGATCCAGCCGCAGGTGAGGAAAAGTAAAAACGTTTCGGCGAGCGCGCTGAGGTTTTCGATCTTGCCGTGGCCGTAGTGATGTGCGGCGTCGGGCGCCCGGTCGCTGGCGCGGACGGCGAAGAGGGTGATGACCGCGGCAACGAGGTCGAGGCCGGAATGAGCGGCCTCGGCAAGGATACCCAGGCTACCGGTCAAAACCCCGACGACAATCTTCATGGCCGTGAGCAACACGGCGGCGGCGACCGACGTGGCGGCGACAAACTGTTTCTCGCGTCGCTGGGGTTCAGTCAGCGACATACGTCAGAGCCATTCGTTGTCGGCGTTTTTTTCTTCCGCGGCGGGTTTACGGCAGGCGCGGGCGGCGCCGAGCAGGAAGATGCCGTAGGCGACGATGTAGATGAGTTGAAGGTCGAGTCCCTGCAAGCGCATCGCGGCGTAGGTGGTGAAAATGATGGCAGCGGGCGTGATGGCGTAGAGGGCGATGTTGAAAAGCTGCGACCAACGCAGGCCGTTGGCAACGCCGCGTTCGAGGACCGCAGCCGCGAACGAGAAGAGCAATATCTGCGCGAGGGCGACGCAAAAGCCGCCCACCAAGAATACGGGGACACACATGATGATGCCGGCGCGCAGGAAGTTGCGGATGTAGTCGGCGTTGATCTCGGCGTTGGGGAACCCGCGCAGGCTGTGCTGCTGGGCAAACACAGGAGAGGTCGGACTGCGGTCGCCTTTCATCCAGAACACAAGGGCGTCACCGGTCACCAAGACGCCGTGCATGGCCTGCGGATCGGCAGCGGTGATCTTGCCGGTGGTGTCGAGAAGGAAAAGGAAATCGTCGTCGCCGGCCCGATACGGTTGCGGGACGTCCGCAAGCGCCTTGCCCTGTTGGATGCGAAATGGCGGGACGTTCGCCCCGGTCCAGTCGCCCACGGCATCGCTCAATTGCCAGCCCCACGGCACGAAGCGCGCCGCGAGCACTAGCCCCAGCAGCGCCACAAGTCCGGCGAGGTAGAACAACGAACTGCGAACCGGTAGGTCCCGCACTTCGCGGTATGTTTGAAAGCCGGAACAACACCGGAACATGATACGGAAGAAATTCATCGTTTCGCCTTTAACGCGGCCTGCGTCTTCTTCTGGAGTTTTTTGATCTTGCCGGAGAAACTGGTGCGGGTCGCTGCGTCCATGCGGTCGAGGAACAGGATGCCGTTGAGGTGATCAATCTCGTGTTGGAGCGCGCGGGCGAGAAGCCCGGTCGCCTCGATGCGGAGCGGTTTGGCGTCGAGGTCCTGCGCCTCGACGCGGACGCAGGCGGCCCGGCGGATGGCGGCGGTGATTTCCGGGACGCTGAGACAGCCTTCCTCGCTGGTTTGTTCGCCTTCGGAGCCGGTGATGCGCGGGTTGAGCAAGACCAGCGGCATGTGGGCCGCGATGTCCTGACGCTGGCCGTCGAGACGGAACTCGGAAGGTTGTTCGCCGTGGGCGACGTCAATGACGGTGAGCATCAAGGCGCGTCCGACCTGTTGCGCGGCGAGTCCGACGCCGTTGGCGGCGTACATGGTTTCAATCATGTCGCGCACGAGCTGGCGCAGTTCGGGCGTGACACGCTCGATGCGTTTGCCTTTTTCGCGCAACACAGGATGACCACATTTGACGATGTTCAAAATCACGGGGTTGACTATACTGTGCGCGCTCTGGACGCGCAAGGTGCGTTGTGGTAAAAGCGTCGCAAAGGAGGTTGCTTGTGGCTACGCTGCAAATGTATTGGATGAACTGGCTGACGCTGGTGACGGAGCCGTTCCGCCATTTCGGCGCCGTGTGGCTGGGAATCCTGCCGTTGTACGTGACGCTCGTGCTGGGCGAACTGTACAAGAAGAACGTGTCGTTCGGCCACGCGGTCGGCAACGGTTTCGTCATGCTCTGGGCTGGATTGAACTGGGGCGCATACCTGTCGGGTGTCGGCTGGAGGGGATACATGTTGCAGGCCTCGAAGCAACAGATGACAGTGGCATGGCTGGTGACGGCGACAACGGTGGCGCTGGGCTTGTTCACGATTGTGCTGGGGCTTCGCAAGAAGGACAAGACGCTCTGCGAGGTGTTGGGGCACACGCGGTTCTCGTGTTACTTCCTGATCCTGCTCTATCCGATGCAGGCGCGGTTGCTGAACTGGGATCACTCGTATCTGATCGCGGTCTTGGTGTTTGCGCTGCCGTTCTGGTTTATCGTGTATCTGGTGGGACGCCTGATACGGGCGATGATCAAGTGAGCGCGATCCTGTTGCCCTACACGCACGGGTGTTTCGTTTGCGGCGCGGACAACCCGCACGGCCTGCGCCTGAAGTTCCGCGTAGAGGACGGCGAAATCCGCGCCGACTTCCACCCGGACACGCGCCACGAAGGCTATCGCGGCATCATCCACGGCGGCGTGATCGCGAGCGCGCTCGATGAAACGATGTTCTGGGCGGCCTCGTACGCGAGCCGACGATTCCACGTCTCGACACAACTGGAGGTGCGTTACCAGAAGAAGGTCGAAGTGGGGAAGAGGTATCTGCTGGTGGCGCGGGTCGCGGAGAGCCACCGACGAATGTGCTTCACGACAGCGGAATTGCGCGCTGCCAATGGCGAGGTCTGCGCATCGGCGACCGGACGGTTCTTCCCGATGCGGCGGCAGGAGGTGCCGCTGCGCCACGAGGACTTCTTTCCCGACCCGCAGGCGCTATCGCCCTCAGAGGTATTTGGCGAAGATTGAGGATTGCCAGACGCCGACGACCGGGGTATGGTCTGGGCGAAATGAACGCGACTACTTCTTCCTCGCAAAAACCGTTCAGGGCTGTCCTGCTGGTGGACGATGACCGTCAGTTGGTGGACTCGCTGCGAACGGCGTTGATGGACGACAATTTTCTCGTAGATGTCGCCTACGATGGCGAGGAAGCCCTCCTCAAGGCGAAAGTGCACCACTACGACGCAATTGTTTGCGATCTCATGATGCCGAAGCTGCTGGGCGATGCCTTTTACCGTCGGGCAACAGAACTGCATCCGGAACTCGCCAACCGGTTCTTGTTCATCACGGGGTATGCAAACGACAGCGGGGTACGCAGTTTCCTCAGTTCCGTGCCAGCCCGCTATGTGTTGAAGCCGTTCAGCCTTCAGGAATTGATTGACGCGGTGAACAAGCTGGTCGCGTGATCAGCCAGACCCCAGCAACCGCGCGAACCTCTCCGCATCCGATCCCATCGGGACATTGTTGAACAGGCAGTACACGGTTGTTTGTTGCGCTCGGCAGAGTTCGCGAAGCCGATGTAATTCCTCCTCGCTGAATCGGTGGCGATACCCGGCCAGACCGTGGAGCCGAAAGTAGCGAACTGCCGCGTGATCCACTGGTAACGTTTGAAACGGGTCAACCACGTGCACCAGATCGAGTCCATCGCACAGCGTGGCGATCAACTCCGCATCCCATACACCGCGCGGCTCCCAACCCATCAGGAACTTCCCGCGTTTCGCCCGCTCGAAAAACCTCCGTAGGCCGTCCACGTTCTCCTTGGTCGGCCGAAAGCTGGCGGGACATTGGAACAGCACGAGAAACGCCTCCAGCGCCTTCGCCACGGCATACGTCTCGTCCCATGCCCAGCGGATCGTCGGGTTGAATCCGAAATGTCCGCAATACGGTCGGTCGCGCGGATCGAGCCGGGTGCGCTTGTAGGTCGGGCTGTCCGCGCGGTGCGTGATGACTTGCCACGCCTTCAACGCAAACTGGAAACCGGCCGGCGCCATCGCGCGCCATCGCTGCGCCGTCTCAAGCTTCGGCAGGTTGTAGAAACTTGTGTCAATCTCCACGCAGGGGAACTTCGAGAAATATTTCTCCTGCGCCGCGGCGAACCCGCAGCAGCCGACGATAACTCTGGAAGGTGATCTCCGCAAAGTACGCACATCTTAGCAGGGCGCCGCTTGCTTGCAAAGCGAGTTTAGGCTTGCCGACGGCGCCACCATGCGACACGATGCGATGCGATGGAAAACAAGATCGTCCGTCGCATTCTGGCAGTCGCTGCTGTGGCCTTTGTGATCGGCCTCGGTGCTGACACGGTATATCGGTCGGGTCCACACCGTTTCGGTGATCGGACATGGGGATCGAAGGCACATCGGACGGATTTCACGGTTTATCGCGAAGCCGGACTTGCCGTCTGGGACGGCACGGATCCCACCGACGCGCACAATGCGCGCAACTGGTTGTTCATGTCGATGCCGGTGGTCGCCATCGCCATGGCGCCGTTTGCGATGGTCAATGTGTTTTGGGGATCATTGATCTGGTATGGTTTGTCAGTCTTGATGGTATGGGGAAGCGCGCGATGGGCGGCGCGGTTGGCGCGGCAGGCGATACCGGCCTGCGCCGTGAGCGAGTACTGGTTGACGGTTCTAGCCATCGTGCTGACGTTACCGATCACGATGTCCGCCATCGTTCGCGGACAGCCATCGTTGTTGGTTATGTTTCTTGTCACGGGCAGCGTAGCGTGCTACCTGCAAAAGCGTGATTGGCTGGCCGGGTTCTGCCTGATGGCAGCGATTACGATCAAGGCGTTTCCGGCGTTACTGATGGGATACTTCCTGTTGAAGGGGCGATTTCGCATGGTAATCGCGACGGCGGTGTGGTCTGTCGTGCTGCTGTTGATCGCGCCCAGTGTTGTGTTTGGTGTGCGAGAGAATGCCCGATTCCTCTACAAATGGACTGAGCGCCTGGTGCTCAATGCGTATAGTTACGAAGCGAAACAGGGGACTTTCCGGGACACGTTTGATGGGCAGATCACCCGCAATCAATCGGTAAGAGCGTCCGTGACCCGGTTGTTTTTGTGGGGTGAGGACACCGCCGCGAACGCAAACATTGGCGGTCGAGTAGCTTTCGCGATCAACCTGGCGCTGCTTGCCGCCACAGCGTGGGTGTGCCGGAAAGGCAATGGGATGCCCGGTCAACCTCTTACGGCGCTCCAATTGTGTGGTGTTATTCCGCTGATGCTGTTCGTCTCGCCGTTAACCTGGAACCATTACTTCGCAGTGCTGGCAATCCCACTGACCGTGGGAGCAGCGCTGGCGTTGACCAAAGCGGACACTCGGACGCAACGTCTCTTTCAGTGGGGAGTGGGTGGTTGGCTTGTTCTGAGCGTGTTCTCGCTCACGACGCGGTTTGTTCGCACATTTGACGCGTTGCTGGTCGCGGCGCTGCTGCTCTGGGGCGCGTTCATCTTTTTATTGGCGCGAGACGGCAAAGGAAGCACGCCCTCGCTCGTGTAGAACGGATACCGTGTGTCGCCGAGGTCGCGGCGGTGTTTCCATCGTTTGTATGTCCAAAGCCAGAAGCCCGGTTGCTGCCGGATCAACTGCTCGAAGTGATCGAGGCATTGCTGGCTGATGCGACGGACATCGGCCTCGTAGTCGTCTGTCACCGTGTACGGAATCTCGGGGCCGTACACCACGCGGATCCGTCCATCCGGCATCGGCACCGTGTGGCAACTGCACAACGCTGCGCCCGTTCGTATCGCCAGCGCCGCGGCGATCACGTTGTTGAATGCCGGCAGCCCGAAAAATTCCAGCCACTCGCCACCGCCTTCCTCCGGCGCGTTCTGGTCAATGATCAACACCACCACCTCGCCCTTGCGGAGCGCGCGGAGCAACTTGGGCGCGGCGCCGCGTTGCGCGATGATGCGGTTGCCGGTGCGGGAACGCAACCCGTGGATCAGTTCCGCCAAGGCCGCGTTCCGCGAAAACTCGGCCACGATGTGAACGGGAAACCCGTAGTTCCCCGTGGCCAGCGAGAGCAGTTCCCAGTTGCCGTAGTGGAGCGTGGCGCAAACCACGCCTTTGCCGCGCGCCACCACCTGCCGCGCAAAGTCCAGGTTCTCGGCGTCAGGTTCGACGACGGCATTGAGTTCTTTGGGCGTCTGTCGCGCCGACCAGAACAACGTCAGGATTGTGGTCGCCAGGTTCTGCATCGAGCAGCGGGCGATTCGTTCCTTCTCGGCAAGCGGCTTCGTGTGGCCGAACGCGACGTCGAGGTTCGCCAGCGCAATCCGGCGCGGCTTGCCGGCAACACGATAGGCGAGCGACCCAAGACCGCGCGCCAGCCCCTGCAATCCGCGGAACGACAAACACGGCAACAGGCAGATCAAGAGACGGAACCCCGCCGTTTCCAAAGCGTAACGGAAACGTTTTCCGAGGGACACCGGGTTGGTGCTGGCATTCACGATGCTAGCCAGTATAATGACGCACCGATGAAACGCAACGCAAGGATTGGCCTGCTCGGCGGCACGTTCAACCCGATCCACATCGGGCACCTGCTCATCGCGCACGATGCGATGGAGGCCTTGGGGCTGGACTGCGTGAAATTCATCCCCGCCGCCACGCCGCCGCACAAGTCGCTCGACCGGAACATTTCCGGAACAGAACGCCTGAAAATGGTGCGGCTGGCCATCCGTGGCTGTGAACAATTCGTGGCCGACGACATCGAAGTTCGGCGCGGCGGCGCGTCGTACTCCGTCGAAACCGTCGCGGAATTGCAGCGCCGTCATCCCGATGCCGAGTTCTATTTCATCATCGGCGCTGATTCGCTGGAGGAACTGCCGCACTGGCGTGACATCCGTCGGCTGGCCCGGCTGTGCGTATTTGCCGTCGTGGCACGGCCCGGATGTACCCCAGAAGTGCCGGAAGGATTCGGGTTGCGGTGCCGGTTCGTGGCAGGCCATCCCTGCGCTATCGCGTCGCGTGAGATCCGGGAACGGCTGGCGCGCGGCCAGTCTGTTCGCTGGCTTGTGCCGGAGGCGGTGCTCCGCTATATTCAGCGCCAAAAGCTATATCAATGAAAGGAGACTGAATCATCGAAGCACGCACGTTAGCCAAACTCTGCCGCGAAGCGGCACTGGACAAAAAAGCCGAAGATGTCCTGATTCTCGACGTCCGAAAAATTTCCTCCATCACGGATTACCTCATTCTCTGCTCGGGCGACTCCGAGCCGCAGTTGAAAGCCATCGCCGAAGAAGTGTCGCGCCGTGCCCGCGAGAAAGGCCTGCGCCCCAAACATCACACCGGCCAGCCGCCTAGCCGCTGGGTGGTACTGGATTTCGGCGACGTGATGGTCCACATTTTCCATCCCGAACTGCGCGAGCGTTACGCCCTCGAACAACTCTGGGGCGACGCCAAGCGCGTGAAGTAAACAGGATTGCCTCGACGGGCGCTGTCGCTAACAAAATGAACAAACAGGAGAAAAACATCATGAGAAGGTTGTGCTTGGTCGTTTGGTTGTTGAGCGCGGCGCTGGCGCTGGCCGGAAGACCCGAGGCGCAGACGCGGACGGAGATCAACATCCCGGACATCCCCGGTTACCTGACGCTGAAATGCGATTTCCACATGCACACGGTGTTTTCCGACGGCTTGGTGTGGCCGACGGTGCGGGTGGAGGAAGCGTGGCGGCATGGGTTGGACGCCATCGCCATCACCGACCACATCGAGTATCAGGCGCACAAAACCGATGTCACCACCGCCACCAACGACTTCAATCGTTCCGCCGAAATCGCGCGTGGCAAAGGCAACGATCTCGACATCATCGTCATTCGCGGCTCTGAGATCACCCGCAAGATGCCGCCGGGACACTTCAACGCCATCTTCGTGACCAACGCCAACGCATTGGCGGTCACCGAGTGGCGTGACGCCATAAAAGCGGCGCACGCCCAAGGCGCATTCGTGTTTTGGAACCATCCCGGCTGGGAAAAACAACTCGAGGACGACAAAGTCCTGCGTTGGTATCCTGAACACACCGAGTTGCACGACGCGAAGCTGTTTCAAGGAATCGAGATCGTGAACGAAACCGACTATTACCCGGTCGTTCACCGTTGGGCGTTGGAGAAGAAACTGACCCTGCTGTGCAACTCGGACGTCCACGCGCCCGTGGATCAGGAGTATTATCTGTGCCCGGGCGACCATCGTCCCGTGACGCTGGTGTTTGCGAAGGAGCGGACGGCCGATGCCATCAAGGAAGCGTTGCAGCAACGGCGCACCGCCGGCTACTTGGGCAACCGCTTGTTTGGGGAGGAACAGTTCCTGAAACCGGTTTTCGAGAAGTCCATCCAGATCAAGAAACCGCAGGTCACGCTCAAGGACAAACGGCGCGTGTACATCCCGATTGCGAACCACTCCGACGTTGACTACAAGCTCGAACGGGAAGGTGACGTCGCCGAAATCAGCATTCCGAAGGAGCTGACGTTGCCAGCGCGAAAGACGGTTCTGCTGGAGACGCGCGGCACCGGAGTCGTTGCGAAGGGCAAACGGATCATGGCGTTGCCGTTCAAGGTGACGAACCTGCTGGTCGCGCCCGACACACCGTTGCGCGTGACCCTCAACCTCGAAGTCAGCTTCA
>CAZNOK010000110.1:4558-16407 GCA_964574605.1 uncultured Verrucomicrobiota bacterium | reverse complement strand
GAGCGAACCGGCAATGAGAACGTCTTCGCCGGACGCTTTGGCCAGTGCGTCGCCGATGTCGCGGCAGGGTTCGGCGACCGACGGTTGGCAGGCGTGGGCAATTTCCTCGGCGGTGGCGGTGCGGTTGTTGGCGACGGGCACGCAGAGGATGCGCGTCGCCAGCGGGGCAAGTGTGCGGCAGACGGTTGGATAATCTTTGTCGCGGAGGATGCCGAGGATGAGTGTCAGTTTGCGTCCGGGGAATTGCGCTGAAACGGCGGCGGCGAGCGCGGCGGCCCCGTGCGGGTTGTGGGCGCCGTCGAGAACGATGAGCGGGTTGCGGCTGACGATGTCGAAGCGGCCGGGCCAGCGCGTTCGTGACAGTCCACTCCACATCTGTTCGCCGGTGATCGCAAGGCCACTGGCTCGGAGAGCGGCCTCGGCGACGGCGCAGTTGATCGCTTGGTGCGGGCCAATCAACGGGGTACGGTTCACGCCGCCGGTGACGACGGTCAGCGGGGCGTTGCGTTCGGCGGCGACCCGGCGGATGACGTCGAGCGCTTCACCCCCGGCGGCGGTGACGACGGGGATGCCGGGCTTGATGATGCCGGCTTTCTCGGCGGCGATCTTGGCAAGGGTGTCGCCAAGGTATTGCATGTGCTCGAAGCCGATGTTGGTGATGACGCTCGCGAGCGGGGTGACGACGTTGGTGGCGTCGAGCCGTCCGCCGAGGCCGACTTCCCAGACCACCACGTCGGCGCGTTGTTCGCGGAAGTACAGTAACGCCACCGCGGTTACGATCTCGAACAGTGTCGGCTGGCGCGGCGTGGCCGCGAGGTGCGGCCGGATGTCGTTGACGAGGCGGGCGACGTCGGTCTCGGAAATCAGTTGGCCGTCAATCTGGATGCGTTCGCAGAAGGTGACGAGGTGCGGCGAGGTGTAAAGCCCGGTGCGGTAGCCCGCGGCGGTGAGGACCGACTGGCACATGGCGGCGACGCTCCCCTTCCCGTTGGTGCCGGCGATGTGGAGGAAGCGGAGCGAGCGGTGAGGGTTGCCGAGGCGTCCGAGTAACGCCTCCATCGTCTCCAGTCCAAGCTGCTGCCCGAAGACTTGGATGCCCGACAGGAACCCGATCGCGTCGCGGTAGGTCACGCCGCCTTGGACTTGCGTCCGCCGTTGCCGGAGAAATAGTCGAGCATTTTGCCGATGGTGTCGCGGAGCTGTTTGCGGTTGACGATGCTGTCAATCAGGCCGCGTTCGAGGAGGAACTCGCTCGTTTGGAATCCGTCCGGCAATTCCTGTTGCGTCGTTTCCTTGATGACGCGCGGCCCGGCAAAACCAATGAGCGCCTTCGGTTCCGCGATGATGACGTCGCCCAGCGAGGCAAAACTGGCCATGACGCCAGCGGTGGTCGGATGCGTGAGCACGGAAATGTAGGGCAGGCCGGCTTTGGCGTGCTGCGCGAGCGCGGCGCTGGTCTTCGCCATTTGCATGAGGCTCAGGATGCCTTCGTACATGCGCGCGCCGCCAGAGGCTGATGCGATGACGACAGGGATTTTGAGTTCCGTGCCCTTTTCGATGGTGCAAGTGATTTTCTCGCCGACAACCGATCCCATGCTGGCGCCGAGAAAGGCGAAATCCATCGCCGCAAGCGACACGTCGTGCCCGCAAATCTTACAAAGACCAGTGATGACGGCATCGTTGAGTTCCGTCTGGCGCTGGTAGGTTTTGAGCCGTTCCGTGTACGAGGCCATGCCGGTGAACTTCAACACGTCCACGCTCGACATGTCGGCGTCGGTTTCTTGAAACGTGCCCTCGTCGGCCAGCGCGGCGATGCGTTCGCGGGCGGTCATCGGGAAATGGCGATTGCATTTCGGGCAGACTTTCAGGTTCTTGCTCAGTTCCTTGCTGAAAATCATCTCGCCGCACTCGTCGCACTTGACCCAGAGGCCGCTCGGAATGTCGCGCTTCTTGGTTTTCGCTGCCGTCAGTTTTGGTTTCTTCTCAAACATGTTTACACATAGGCTCCGCGGGCGACGGTCAACACCCAGACGTCCGCCGCTCCCGCAACACGCAGGACTCTAGCACAAGCGTCCAGCGTTGCGCCAGTAGTAAACACATCATCCACCAGCACGACACGTTTCCCTTTCAATCCGACGCCGTCCCGCGCCTCGAAAGCATCGCGCAGATTCGCCAGACGTTCCTCGCGGCTCAGGCGCGTCTGTGTCGGCGTGTCCTTCACACGGCGGATGCAGCGTTTCCAGACCGGCTTCGCGAACGCCTTGCCGACAGCATCGGCGAGATACTCGGCTTGATTGAACTCGCGCTCGCGTTTCTTGCGCGGATGCAACGGCACCGGCACGATGGCGTCCACGCCGCTCCAGTCCATGTGCTCGCGTCCCGCTGTCACAATCCACTCGCCAAGGTGCGGCCCGAAATACATTTTTCGGTTGTACTTGAACTGATGGATGGCATCCAAGACGATGCCGCGCGCGAGGCAAGCCGCGACGCCGCGACTGAAATGTAACTTCAACTCCTTGCAGTAGCCACATTCGAACTCGCCATCTACCGCACCGACAAACGGCAGCGCACACCGCGAACAGCACGGCGGCTCGATCCATTTCACCGTCTCCAAGCACGCGGCACAGATGACGCCGCGCTCGTGTTGTGCCAGCGGCTGTGCGCAGAACTGGCAGTTGCGGGGATACAACAAGTCCACTGCCGCGCCGATCAGTTCTTTTGCTTTCGCCGCGACCACCATTCGATTCCTCCCAGCACCACCAACAGGACAGGCCAAATCACCGGCTTGTCCACCAGCCCCCCCATTGTCTTCATCGCGAACACCCAGCCGGCGTGAAGGCCGATGCTCAAGTACAACGCCCGCGTCCGAACGAACGCCCAGCCGAGCGCGACGCCAACCAGCCACAACGACACCACGCTGCGCCAGACGCCGGGCTCCTGAAATGAACATCCTGCCACGCCGCCGAGGTACTCAAATCCACTTCGCCACGTCACCGCGGCATCAGGAATGTGCGCGCCCGACGGTTTCAGGAAGTGCACAACGGAATACAACGCGCTAATCAACGCAACCGCCAGCCAAGCCGGCATCCGTCGCTGCAACACGTTTTGCAGGCCGCCGCGGAAGTATGTCTCCTCGATCAGCGCGACAATGACCCCGGTCGCCGCAGCCTTCCACAGGTTTCCGCCCAGATGCAGCGATGACGTGAGCGCCAGCGCGCCGACGCCGTAGGAGGCGATGCCGATGGCAATTCCGGCGATTACGTGCCGGAACAAAACCGGAACATAGCCCAAGTCACGCCACGAGCGGATGCCGGCGGCGCGCAACAGCGGCCAAAGTCCCACCAGCGCGACGCCGAGGATGACGCGGTCGAACACGCGACGGAACGGCCAGCCGCCAACTGTGTGCACGCCCCAGAAGATCCACGGCGCGAGCACGGCGCTCAGCGCGAACACCGCCACGGCGTACAGCGCAATCGCTCGGCCTGTTTTCATTGTCGGTCAGCGCGACCGCGACGGGGTGAAGTTGGAAGCCGGCGCGCGTTTCGGTTCCGTTGCGGGTGCCGGCGCAGGCGCAACCGTCGGGGGCATGTTTGTGGCAGGTGTCTCGAAGTATTTCTGTTTCAGCTCAAGCTCCTTGCCGGCATCCAGCATCTCGGTACGGCGCTTGGTCTCAGCAAGGGCAGCAGCATCATCGCGGAGGACGGTGGGACGAATGAAGACGATAAGTTCGTTGCGAACGTTCACGGTGTGTTTGTCGCGAAAGAGGGCGCCGAGCAGCGGTATATCGCCGAGGAAAGGCACCTTCGTAGTGTCGAGTTGCTTGCTCTGTTTGATGAGGCCGCCGAGGATAATCGTGTTTTGGTCCTTGACCATGACGGAGGATTTCGCTTCGCGCTTCGTGATGATGGGCAGGTCGGAGCCGCTGATGTTGGCGGTGCCGCCGAGGTCGTCCACTTTCTGGTCAATATCCATCGTAACGTAGCCGTCGGGATTGACGCGCGGCGTGACGGTTAGTGAGATGGCAATGTCTTTGTATTCGACGTTTGATTGAAGGGCATTGGCGACCTGGCTGGTGGAGGTCACCGTTGAAACGCTGGAGAGCGAGGCCGTGATGACAGGCCGTGATTCGCCGACAATGATGCTGCCCTGCTGGTTGTGCATCGTCTGAATGATCGGGGTGGAGAGGACACGGAACTTCTTGTCGCTGGCCAGCAGGCGCAGGACAGCGTCAAGGCGCAGACCTTGGAAGGTGGCAAAGTACGTCAACGCGCTGGAGACAGCCGCGCCGGCTGGCGTGCTGCCGACCGCAGCAGTCGTCAGGTCGAGCGGCTTTGCGGCAGTCGTATCGCTTCGGGTGCGAGTGCCGCCGTAGGTTTTGATCTGGCCGCCACGGAGGATGCGTTGCACCAGATCCACGCCAACCTCGTATTCATCGTTGAGTGTGACTTCGCCGATGATGACCTCGATGAGGACTTGGGGAAGTTGAGCGTCAAGTTGTTTGACGAGTTCTTCGAGGCGCATCATGTCTTCGCGACTGGCCATGATAAGCAACGCGTTGGTCCGGCTGTCGGGCATGATGCGGACGCTTTCGGGGTATTTCATGAAACCACTGGCTTGGAGGCGCGCTTGCAACGCGCTCAACTGGTTGGCCCCGCTGCTGCCGCCGTACCCGCCTCCGCCGTAGCCTGCCATCATGCCGAGCATTCCCATGCCGCCCATACCGCCCATGCTGAGGGATTGGAATGCGCTGCCGGCGCGACCGCCGGTGGTGCGCATGGGCATGAAGGGAATGCCGGAGATCAGCATCGTCAGCATCTGCGCGACTTCAGGCGCTTCGCCGTTCTGGAGCGGGAACACCTTGGTCCCGATTTCTGGTTCAACGAGGGAATCGAGTTCGTCAATGAGCTTGTCGAAGAACGGGAAGTTCACGGCGCGAGTGTGGACGATGATTTTGTTGGTCCGGTCGTCCGAGGTGATGATGACCTTGCCTTCGATGGCGCCCTCTTCGCCGCTGGCGCTGGGGCGCGCGATCACGACAGAACCGTACGACGGCACGCCGGCCGCGCCGGCGGTCGTGCGGGATGCGATAGAGGAAGGCACCGGAGTGGGCACGGGCGAACTTGTTGGGATCATCGAAGAAACGCCTCGTCCGCTGGTTGCCGTGTCAGCGACGATCGCTTGAAGACGCGGGAGAATGTCCACGGCCCTCGCGTGTTTGAGGACGTAAACTTTGGTCTCCATGGAACGGCGCGAGGAGCGGTCGAGGAAACTCAGGATTTCAAGAATGCGCGCGACATTGTTCGCGGAGTCGGTCACAAGGATGCTGTTCGACTTGGGAAGCGCCACAAGTTGTCCATAGGAGTGCAGATACGGCTGGAGCGCGCCCACGACGTCGCCGACGTCAGCCAGTTGCAGCGGCACGACGCGGGTGACGAGCGAGTCGCTGGCGGGCAGGGCTTCCTCCGTGCCGACGCCAACCCTCGGCGCTTCTTGTTTGGCTGCGAAGAACGGCACGATCTTGAGTATCTTTTCGCCAATGGGAACCGCGATATAGCCGTTGACGGTCAGCAAGCTGTCGAGCGCCTGAATGGTTTCTTCGCGGGTGAGCGGCGCTTGACTACGAAAGTTAACGACGCCGACAACGTTGGTCGCCGCAACGACGGAACGCTGGGTCAGGCGCCCGTAGTAATCGAGAACGGCCTGAATGGGCGCTTCGACGAATTCGATGACAGGCAGTTCGTTGGTGTTCGCGCCGGAAACCGGCGGGACGCGCACAATGCCGGTCTCGTTGACGGCGATGGCATCAAGCGCCGCGATGCAAAAAATAATCGCGATGTGTGGCAAATGAATTCGTTTCATGGTTACCGTGGTGGTCGGGTTTTAACCGGTTTTTCTTTCTTGTTGCGGTTGTCGTCGGGTTTGCGTTTGGATGCATCGCTGCGCTCTTGCTTCGCTTTCTCGGCCCGCTCACGAGCGGCAGCTTTCTTGTCGGCAGCCGTTGCTTCGCCCGATGTGACGATTGCCGGCGGCGGCCCGAAGGGATTGAGTTGCGCGCCGCCTTGATGAACCTCCTGCGCGTATGTCAGCGTCATGACATCGGCGCCACGCTGGAGGTAGAGTCTGCGACCCGTACCCGCGCTTTCGAGGCGCATGACCTTGATGTCGTCAATCTGTTCGCCCTCGGCCTTGAAGTGGTAGTAGTTGGTCTGGCGGTCGTGGATGACGGCAACGCGATTGCTGCTGATGCCGTCGGGGGAAACCAGTCCGACGAAGGCATAGCGCCCGAAGCCGAGCGCGCCGTGGCCGATCTTGCTCTTCGGGACAATGCCGAAGGGGACTCGGTCGAGAATGACCTGGTAATTTACCATGGGGTCTTCGTTGGTCTGCGCGCGGACTGCAGGCGCGCAGGTCAACGAAAGCAACACAAGGAGATGTAATGTGGTTTTCATGATGGGCGTTTCTCTGTCTTTGTGGCGAGGGCGCGGATCTGGATTTCGCAGCGCATGATGGTTGGCTTGTCAGGGCGCGGGGCGATGCGAAGTTGCTGGACGCTCATGAGGTTGGCGCTGCCGCGAAGCGCGAGCAGAAAACGGACGAGCGATTCGAGATTCCCCTCGAACGAACACTCAACGGGGAATTCACGGTACAGATCGCGGTCGTTCGGAGGAAGCGGTTTGCGCGCGCTGATCGCAATGCCAGTCAGCGCGCTCATTTCTTCGATCTTCTTCAACACATCGGAGGTCTGGTCGAATTCGCCGCTCTTGCCAAGGCTCTGGCGGAGCTGGTCGTACTGCTGCTGCCACTCAGGCTGCCGCTCGATGGTGGTGCGCATCCCTTCGAGTTCGCGCTGCTGCATGACGGTCTTGCGGCGGGCACTCTGCAAACTCTGATACAACCAGTCGCCAAATACATACGTGACAATCCCGGCAAGCACCAACACAATCACCAGAACCAGTGTCCGTTCGCGCGGGTTGACGGTCATCGTTTGCCTCCCGGAGTTGTCACGCCTGAAACCGATTGCAGCGTGCAAATCAGGTCAAACCGCGTCAAACCGGCCGAGGTCGGCATCGAAACGGTCTTGACCTTCGAGAACATTGGGCTGTTCTCCAATCGCCCAATGAACTCCGTGGCCTGCTCCGGCGCCGAGGTCATGCCGCGCAGCGTGACCGTTTGGTTCTTCACAAACGAGAAGTCGGTCAACTTCAAGCTATCGGGCATCGCCTTGCTGACTTCGCGCAGAATTTCCAGCGCCGAATACTTCACGTCCACTTGCGCCTGCATCGCCGTGAGCGTGTCGCGCAATTTCCGGGCCGCCGTAAACTGCGGCTGTAACCCGGCGGCTTCCCCCGCGAGCACACGCTGCTGCGCGCGCTCCATCCCCAGCATCACGCCGAACACGGCTACCCCGGCCAGATACACTAGACCCACTGCAATTGCGCCGCGGATCACGCGCTTCCGCAATTGTTCGCTGCGACGGCGCTGTTTCCATTCCTTCGGCAGCAGGTTCAGCGTGCCGTCAGTTTGCGCGCTCGCCGCAAGCGCCGACAATGGCACCTGTGCCTCCTCAACGAGGCACTCCGCCTCCTCGCTCCACGCATCGCGAAACGATTCGGCCAACGGCTGCAACGCCGCCGTGTCCGGCACGACGACAAGACGGCCGCGACCGGTATTGTCGCGCTGCAATTCCGCGGCAAGCCAGCTCCGACGCAATTCCTCCAGCACGGTGTCGCGTCCCGCATCGCCTTCACACATCATCGAACGGACAGCGACAGGCTGGCCACGCGTGTGAAAGACGACGTTGACAGCGCCCTCAGTGATGTGCAACAGCGCGTGGAGTTTGTCATCGCTTGGCAGGCGTTGCCGGCGCGACAGCCAGTGAAACAGCGCCAGCGCGTCCACCGTCACTGTTTCCGCCGTGATACCGGCGGCGTTCAGCGCGGCCACGCGTTCGTTGACGAGCGCTTTCGGAGCCACCACCAACAGCAGCCGCGTTTCGGATTCGCCCTTTTCCAGCGGCAGGAAACCGCAGGCGGCCTCCTCGGGCGGCAACGGCGCCAACGTGTCCAGTTTCAACTCCAACATCGTCTCCAGTTCCCCGGCCTCCGCTGTCGGCAACGTCAACGGCTGGCACCATGTCTCGGTCCCCGACATGGCAATCGTGACACGGGTGTTGCGGAGATCGGTCTGCGCGAGCAACTCGTCCACCGTCGCACCGCTAAAACAACGCCCGGACTGCCGCAGCACAGCGTCCACGCGGCCGGGACGCCAGAGCACCGCAGCAGACAACGACGAGGAACCGTTCGAACGCAACTTCACGGGCCACCTCGCTGGCAAGTCCACGAGACTGGATAATAATCGCCGCGCAAATACATCAGCGTGGCAACAATGCTTTGGCGGACGCCACCGACCTCGCCGATGACGGTCACACGGAAGCTGTTTGAGTTCGTCGTCAGGTAGGTCTCCCAGCGACGCCGCGAGCCGTCGTCGGCAGGACAGAACTGCATCACTTCCTTGACGCTGCGGAACGGGCGGTCGTCATCGGTCCCGGAAATTCCATCCGGACCATCGCGCCGTTGCAGGAGTGGCTTGAGACTCGTTTCGTCCATCCTGAGAATCACCTGCAGCACCAGCGGCGTCGCGGTGTTGACGTTGACCTGCTGCGTGTATGGCGAGACGAGGTCTTTCAAGCCGGGTTTCTCCGGCGTGCCATAGTAAATCTCGCGCGTGACGCCGCGGATCATGAGCAGTTCCTGAACCCGGTAGATTGGCCCATTCTTGCAGCGATATGGCGGGTTCAGTGTCAGGTAATAGTCGCTCTTGGCGCCGTTCAAACGCGCGGCTGGAGTGCCGGTGATCCAATCCTGAATCGAGTCGGTAACGGTGTCCACCAGCGTCGGATCCACCTCCAACAACTGAAATAGCAGACGCAACCGCGAGTCCGACAAGCGGTTGATCGGCAACAAACTTTCTTCGTCTATGACTTTCACGTTGAATTTTCCGTCGCCCAGTTCGTGGTCCGTGTACAACTCGTTCACGCACCACGATTGGTTGAGCGCCTCGCATTGTTTCTCCCACGGCGTGCGCGAGTGCAACGTCTGGCGAACGAGTTCCACACCTGACCGCGCCAGCATTTCCGCCCGCAGTTCTTTGCGTCCGAAGGATGCCACCTGGGTTTCGACGTGCATTGTGAAGGCAAACCCGCCAATGAGCAAGGACAACATCACGACGATCCACAGCACGATCACCAAGGCTACGCCGCGCTCTGTCCTCATCTAGCTCCTCCCCTTCTTCGAGGATGACTTGCTCTTCGAGGATTTGTTCGTGGTGTTGATCGAGGGGGGCACCAACATTTTCCAGCTCTGCATCAAGGGCAAATCCACCTGCTGCCGCACAATCACCGGCGGCGATTGCTCGTCCTGCCCGCCAAACGCCATCGTGTACTCCAGTTCCGACGCATAAATCCGCGGCACCGTCCAGTCGTCACTCCACTCCCCCATCCGCCAATCGAAGTAGCGCACGGCAAACGCGCTGACATCCCTCGAAAGCACGCGCCACTGGTTGGTGCCCGCATCCACGTCTTCCGGGGCGAGCGCCGTAGCGTCTTGGATGCCGAGATACGTGCGTCCCAAGTCGTCGCGTTGAAGCCCAATCGTCACACGCCGCAACCCGGCCAGCGCCTGCATATCCGGCGTCAGGAACAATTCCGATCCCGTCACAAAACTGACCGTGTCGCCCAAATCATCGTCGTGCGTGCCGCGCAACGCCGTGTCGCGCCCGAACGAAACGAAAAACAACGAGCGCGTCAGTTCCGAGAGCGTCTCGGTCACGACACGCTGGCGCTGCACGGAATCCGCAACGCTGCCGCCACGCCGCCAACCGCGCAGGCCGGATGACCACGTGACGCCGACCGCCAGCACGAGCAACGATAAGATCGTGAGCGCGAGCAGCACCTCCAGAAGCGTGAATGCGTTGTGCCGTGCCAGCCTCATTGCTCTTTGCTAGGTAGATACCGGTACTCGACCGCCGAGTCCGTGCTCGGTTGGCCGCGCTCGGTCCATGTGATGGTGATGGTTTGTTTCCAGAGCTTCTCTGTGTCGCTGCCCTCCAGCTTGCGCGACGTGAAACAACGGATACTCCTCGAAGTCGCCTTCCTGATCTCCGGTATCGGCAGCCAACTCGGTGCGGAACTCCGCGCTCTTGTTCGCGAGCAACGTCTCCGCCATTGCGTAGTTCTGCACGCTGTGCGCCGCCGCGAGGCACCGGCCCAGGCTCTCAATCAACACTCCCAGCGCAACGGCGACGACTGCCACTGCGATGACAACCTCCAGCAAGATATAGCCGTGGGACGAAGTTCGGTTCATTGGTTCGTGGAGACCACCGAGGCGCGCGCCGTGATCGGATCCAAGAAGATCGCGATTTGATCGCCTTCATCGCGGTTCTGAAAAACCACCTGCGCGCCATCGCAAGTGCCGTTCGGATAAAAATTGATTTCGAGGATTTTCCCTCCGCCTTCGCCGCTGCTGCCGTCGGGGAGCGTGGCGGACGCGATCTGCACGCGCGGGTCCAACTCGACCCACTTCAACGTGATCGGGTCCGTGGTCACATCGGTATTCGTCATGACTTGGCTGAGCCAATAGACCTGTTGTTCCATGTCGAGACGCAGCGTCGCGTTGAGTTGCTGCGAAACAGCTTGAAGACGCGCGAGCTGGCAGGTCGTGGCGAATTTCCGCACGGTCTCCCCGAGCAACGCGCTGCGGAACGACCGCACGAACGCCGGCGCGGCCAGCGCGATCACCACCGCCAGAATCATCACGACCAAGCTCAGCTCGATCAGGGTGAAGGCGGTTCTTCTATTGCCAGTTGCCAATGTCGTCGTCATCGCCCTCCACGCCGTTGATACCGGGGGAGAACAAATCGTAGCCCGTTGGATTCTTCACGCCGGGATACACGTAAAGGTAATCGTGGCCCCACGGGTCCTTGCGCAGCACCGCCGGATCGAGGTATGGCCCCTTCCAGTTGTTCGGCACCGGTGCCGAAGTCGGCAACACGATCAACGCCGACAATCCCTGCTCGCTGCTCGGATAAAAACCGTTGTCCAGCTCGTAGAGCCCGAGCGCGGTCTTGTAGGCGTCAATCTGACGTTGCGTCGCCACCTTCTTGGCCTCGCCCGACCGCGAGCCCAAGCGCACCACGGCCACGCCAACCAGCAGGCCGATGATGACCACGACCAGCAAGATTTCCAACAGCGTAAAGCCAGCTTGTGAACTGCGTCTGTTTCGTTTCATGTTGTCTCCTTCAATTCAGTCTCCGTCCCCGCGTAGCCGCAGGCTTTACGCCCGCGTCCGAAGCGCACCCGTAAAGGGTGCGACTACGCAAATTCGTTTCATCGCGCCTTTTCATTTTCCGATGCCCGACGTCAGGTCGAACACCGCCAACAGGATGCTCACCACCACCGAGCCGACCACCAATGCCATGCCGAGAATGATGATCGGCTCCAGCAGCGTCGTGAAAACCCGCAACCGGTGTTCCAACTCCTGTTCGTACGTGTCCGCGATGTTTGTCAACGCCGGCACCACTTCGCCGCTCTCCTCGCCCACCGCCAGCATATCGAGCAACAACGGCGGGAACACCTTCCCCTTCGCCAGCGGCTGCGTGATGCTCGTGCCGTCGGTCACGCGGGTCCGCGCCTCCTTGAGTTCGTTCGCGATCACCCGGTTCGTCATCGTTCCCTCGACGATTTGCAGCGCCGTCAACACCGGCACGCCGTTCTCCAGCAACGTCGCCAGCGTCCGCGCAAACTGCGCAAACGCTCCCGCCTTCACAATCGCGCCGATAATTGGCAGCCGCAG
>CAZNOK010000110.1:0-4548 GCA_964574605.1 uncultured Verrucomicrobiota bacterium | reverse complement strand
CCGATCTGGCCCCAGGGCATCAACCGCCCGCCGGGCGTCTTCGACGTCCGCCGATACCAGATCACCGCCAGCACTGCCACCACCACCGCGACCCACCAATACGCCGACACCGCATCGCTCGTCCCGATCAGAATCCGCGTCGGCAACGGCATCGTCCGTCGCATCTCCTTGAACATCTGCGCGAACCGGGGAACCATGAACGTCATGAAGAAAATCATCGTCCCGATGCCGGCCACCACCACGATCAACGGATAAAGCAGCGCCCCCACGATCTTCTCGCGCACGCCGCCGACCCGCTCGTAGTGCTGGCGTAACCGGTCGAGCACCCCTTCGAGGCCGCCGCTGGCCTCGCCCGCCTTGATCAGGTTCACGTAAAATCCCGGGAACACCTTCGGATGTCTCGCCATCGCCTCCGACAACGATGACCCTTGCAGCACATCGTTGTAAAGCCCCACGAGCACCGTCCGAGCCGCTGGACGCTGTGCCCGCCGTCCGAGCACATCCAGCGCCTGCGTCAACGCCATCCCCGACCGCAACAGGCTCGCGAGCTGTTGCGTCATCATCATCACGTCGCGCCGCGACAGGCCGGACCGGAATCCGCGCACCTGAGCCTGGAACGACTGCCGCTCCGCGACAGCGTCCACCGACAACGGGAAATAGCCGAGACGGCCCAGCTCCGCCAGCGCCAGACGACGATCTGTCGCCTCGACGCTGCCGGCGATTAATTCGCCCGTGCGCGTGCGCGCTTTATATTGGAAGCTCGGCATGGAAAGATGGACGTAGAACCTATCCCCGACTTCGATTTCTTTCAAGCAATGTTCCGGTTGTGTTCCGGTTTGCCAATGCTTTGCGAAAGGCGCAGTCTCATCGCTGTTCGGCGCGGGTCTCCTGACCGCGCCGTGTCCGCTGACCGCAACGTCTCCCCATCCTCCCCAGCAACAGGAGACCTTCGGTCAAGTCGAGTGCGCGGTCGGAGACCTGCGCACAACCAAGGGCGCGCAAAAATGCCCTCCGGGACAAAACCCGGCTTGCCTTTGCCTCAAAACTCACGTATCGGATGCGCCATGAGAATCGGCATCATCGGCGGCAGCGGCCTCTACCAAATGGACGGCATCGAACGGAAACGCTGGGTCAGCGTCACCACCCCCTTCGGCAAACCTTCCGACCAGTTGCTCTGCGGCAAACTCCACGGACGCGACGTGGCGTTCCTGCCGCGACACGGGCGCGGTCACCGGTTCCTGCCAAGCGAGTTGAACCATCGTGCCAACATCTACGCGATGAAGAAAATCGGCGTCACCCACATCATCAGTGTCAGCGCCGTCGGCAGCCTCAAGGAACAATACAAACCGATGGACATCGTCCTGATTGACCAGTTCCTCGACCGGACCAAACGCAGCGCCGACCTGACGTTTTTCGGACACGGCATCGTCGGGCACGTCCAGTTTGCGCATCCTGTGTGCGAGCGGCTACGCCAGCTTGTCGGCCAAGCGGGACGCAAGGCCGGCGCGACCATTCACATGGGCGGCACCTACGTGAACATGGAAGGCCCGGCGTTCTCGACATTGGCCGAGTCCAACTTCCATCGCGCGATGGGCTGGGACGTGATCGGCATGACCAACTACGGCGAGGCGCGCTGCGCCCGTGAAGCGGAGATTTGCTACACGACGATGGCGATGGTGACCGATTACGATTGCTGGCACGAGAGCCACGAGACCGTTTCCGTTGAGATGATCATTAGTTATCTCAACGAAAACGCCGCGATGTCGCAGGCCATTGTCCACAAAGTCGTCGCCGCGCTCGATCCCGCCACGGATTGTCCCTGCCAACACGCGCTGGCCACGGCGATCATAACCGCCCCCACCGTCATGCCGCCTGCCACGCGCAAGAAGCTCGACCTCCTGATCGGCAAGTACCTCAAGAAGTGAGTTGTCGGGTGCGAAACCCTTGGCCGGCACTCCCAGAGGCCATATCAGTTGTCATCGGCACAACGCAAAATCGCGCTTGCAAAGCCCGCTTTCGCGTGTAGTATGCGCAGCCCTGCTCCGAAAGATCGGAGAGGAAACCGTCCCGTTTGTTTTCGGGACACAAGAACAATGAACCAACGCCGAGTCGGATGAGACGCCGTCCTCGGCAATCCCGTGCTGTCAGGCGGGATGTTCCGCGACGCGAAAGCGCGCGGGATGCAACCAGGAGGCCACATTGGCTAACGTAACTGTTCAGGAGTTGTTGGACGCAGGCGTACACTTCGGTCACCAGACCAAACGCTGGAACCCGAAGATGAAGAAGTTCATCTTTGCCCCTCGAAACGGCATTCACATCATTGACCTCAACAAAACCCTCACGCAAATCCAAGCCGCGTGCGGGTTCCTCCACGACGTCGTGGCCGGCAACGGCACCGTCCTGTTCGTCGGCACGAAGAAACAGGCGCAGCCGGAAATCAAGGACGCCGCCGCCCGCACGGGGATGCCATTCGTCGTGGACCGGTGGCTTGGCGGGACCCTCACCAATTTGCAGACCATCCGCAGGGGCGTCAACCGCATGAACGAGATTGACAAACTCCTCGAATCGCCCGAAGGCGCGATGACGCCGAAGAAGGAACAAGCCTCGCTCCGTCGCGAGCAGTACAAACTCCACCGCAACCTCGACGGCATTGCGAGCCTCGAAGAAGCGCCCGACGCCATGTTCGTCGTGGACATCATGCACGAGGAGATCGCCATCCGCGAAGCCCAACGGATGAATGTTCCCATCATCGCCATCGTGGACACCAATTGCGACCCTGACTGGGTCACCTATCCCATCGCCGGCAACGACGACGCCATCCGCGCCGTCAAACTCCTCACGAACATCATTGCCACGACCATAACCGAGGCGCAGGCGGAACTTGGCAAGATCGCTCCCGCGCCGGAACCTGAAACCGTTGCCGCGCCGGCGCCCGTTGAAGCCGCCGTCCAACCCGAAACCCCGCCAGCCAACTAACCAGATTGAGATGACCATGCAGATTGACGCCAACGTCGTAAAAAGCCTGCGCGAAAAAACCGGCGCGGGAATGATGAACTGCAAAGAAGCGCTCACCGAAGCCAATGGGAACGTCGAGGAAGCGGAGAAGATCCTTCGCAAGAAGGGCATCGCCGTCGCCGGGAAGAAAGCCTTGCGCGCCGCCAGGGAAGGCTGCGTCGCGAGCTACATTCACCACGGCAGCAAGCTCGGCGTGCTCCTCGAAGTCAATTGCGAGAGCGATTTCGTCGCCCGCAACGATTCGTTCCGCGACCTCGTCAAGGACATCGCCCAGCAGATCGCCGCGGCCAACCCGCTCTACGTCCGCCGCGAGGACGTGCCCGCCGCCGTGATCGAGTCCGAAAAGGAAATCTACCGCGAGCAGGTCAAGAACAAGCCGCCGCAGGCCATCGAAAAGATTTGCCAGGGCAAACTCGACAAGTTCTTCTCCACCGTCTGCCTGATGGAACAGCCGTTCGTGAAGAACGCCGAGATCACCATCACCGACCACGTCACGGCCAAGATTGCGACGCTCGGCGAGAACATCGTCGTGCGCCGGTTCACCCGCTGGCAGGTGGGCGAAGAAATCAAGTAAGCGCGCCATGCCCAAGCCGCAATATCGCCGCGTGATGCTCAAGCTCAGCGGCGAATCGTTGCTGGGGAAACGCGAACACGGCATCTCGCCCGAGACCTGCGATTCGATTGCGCAGGAAATCAAAGAGGTCAAGGCCCTCGGCGTCGAACTCGCCATTGTCATCGGCGGCGGCAACATCTTCCGCGGCGTCGCCGGCAGCAAACGCGGCCTCGACCGCGCCACCGGCGACTACATGGGCATGCTCGCCACCGTCATCAACGCGCTCGCGTTGCAGGACGCCCTCGAACGGGCCGGCGTGCCGACGCGCGTCCAGTCCGCCATCGAGATGCGTTCGGTGGCCGAGCCGTTCATTCGCCGGCGCGCGATGCGGCATCTGGAAAAAGGCCGCGTCGTCATCTTTGGCGCCGGCACGGGCAACCCGTATTTCTCGACCGACACCGCCGCGTCGCTGCGCGCGAGCGAGATCGGCGCGGATGTGTTGTTGAAGGCGACGAAAGTGGACGGCGTGTATAGCGCCGACCCGAAGCTGGACCCGAACGCGAAACGCTACGACCGGCTCACCTACATGGACGCGCTCAAGAACCGGCTCAAGGTCATGGACGCCGCCGCGTTCAGCCTGTGCATGGAGAACAAGATACCGATTCTCGTGTTCGACCTGTTCACGCGCGGCAACATCCAGCGCGCCATCCTCGGCGAACCGATCGGCACCCTCGTCAGCGAGTAGATTGTCCGGCGCTTGACCGGGCGGAGCAGGGTGGCAAGAGCGTCGAACTGAAATACACGTGGCACTACTACTGGCGCTGAAGTGACCGGAACATAACCGGCTTGCCCGCCGTAGGCGGGAACAATTCGCCCCGAACACGCGACGCGGCGGGTCCGGGGCGGTTGACTCCTTTCTGCCCCCTGACTCCTGACTGCTTACTACTTGCTACTTCTTCACGGCGCCATCTTCTGCGCGG
>CAZNOK010000109.1:0-16692 GCA_964574605.1 uncultured Verrucomicrobiota bacterium | reverse complement strand
ACTTTCCGGAGTCTTGTCACACACGAGTAACGGCGACAGGACAGAAGGTACCTAGCAGTTCTACGAGGTGTCATAGGCAGGCCATGGATAGAAGCAACACCGTATTCCGGCTGGCGCGTGCCGTTGGTGACAAGATTGGCGGGACACAATTCCTGTTTGCGAGGAAGCGTTGCAGGGCTAAAGTGTTCGCGAACCAGCGTGAGACACAGAGCCAACTACAAGATCATCGTTCGCGGGGCGAGGGAGCACAACCTCAAGAACCTCAGTGTCTCAATTCCGCGCGACAAGTTCACGGTCATCACCGGCATCAGCGGCTCGGGCAAATCCACGCTCGCGTTCGACATTCTCTTTGCCGAGGGACAACGCCGGTATCTCGAATCGCTGAACGCGTATGCCCGGCAATTCGTCCAGCCGGCGACGCGGGCGGACGTTGACGCGGTGTTCGGCATTCCGCCGACGGTCGCCATCGAGCAACGCACCAGTCGCGGCGGACGCAAAAGCACCGTCGCCACCGTCACCGAGGTTTATCATTTTCTCCGGCTGCTGTTCGTGAAGCTCGGCACGCAGTTCTGTCCGGACTGCAATGTGCCAATCCAGCCACAATCCGCCGAATCCATCGCGGCGAAGGTTGTCGGACAAAGACTTTTCGCACCGCTGATCATTGCGCGCAAAGGTGTGTACACCGATGTGGCGGAGTGGGCGGCGCGGAAGGGCTTCAAGCATCTGCGCGTGGACGGGAAGCTGTTGCCGACGGACAAGTGGCCGCGCCTCGACCGGTTCAAGGAACACAACATCGAGCTGCCGGTTCGGACGGTGGAGGAAGCGTTGGAGTACGGCAAGGGGGTCGTCTTGGCTTGTGGGAGCGGCATTCCTGCCGCGACCGGTCGGGGCAAGAATGCCCCTCCCACAGAACAACTTTTCTCGACGCGCCGGGCTTGCCCGAAATGCGAGCGAAGTTTCCCGGAACTCGATCCGCGGTTGTTCTCGTACAATTCGAAGCACGGTTGGTGTCCGAGTTGTTACGGGACCGGTTTGCAACTGTTCGGTTTCGACGAGGAACAAACCGGCGAGGAGATTTGGTGGAACGAATGGTTCGAGGGGAAGGAACGCCTCTGCCCGGCTTGCGACGGCAAACGGCTGCGGCCGGAGGCGCTGGCGGTGCGGTTTCAGAGCAAGAGCATCGCGGAATTTGCGGCGTTGCCGGTCGAGGCGGCGGCGGAGGTGTTCGGTAAGATGAAGCTACGCGGACGCGAGGCAGAGATTGCGCGCGATATTCTGGCGGAGTTGCGGTCGCGACTGGCGTTCTTGAAGGAGGTCGGGCTGGCGTATTTGTCGCTCGATCGCGCGGCGCCGACGTTGAGCGGCGGCGAGGCGCAACGGATTCGTTTAGCGGCGCAGCTCGGCTCGAACCTGCGTGGTGTTTGTTACATTCTCGACGAGCCGACCATCGGATTGCATCCGCGGGATAATTTGATGTTGCTCGACACGCTGCACGAACTCAAAGCCAAGGGCAACACCGTCGTCGTGGTCGAGCACGATGAGGAGACGATTCGGCGGGCGGAGCATGTGGTTGATTTGGGGCCGGGCGCGGGTGGGAATGGCGGTCGGTTGGTGGCGGAGGGGACGGTGAAGGATTTGATGCGGAGTAAGGAGTCGGTGACGGGGAAATTCCTGCGCGAGCCGTTGCAGCATCCGCTGCGCGGGAATAGCCGATTGCCAATCGCCAATCGCCAATTGCAGATCGTTGGCGCGACGTTGCACAACCTGAAGAACCTGCACGTCACGATTCCGCTGGGCCGGTTGGTGTGCGTAACGGGCGTCAGCGGCAGTGGCAAGAGCACGCTGGTGCGGGATGTTCTCTATCGTGAGGTCAAGCAAGGGAAACACCCAGAGGTCGCGCGCACACTTGAAGTGGATCAAACGCCCATCGGCAAGACGCCGCGCTCGTGCCCGGCGACCTACGTCGGCTTCTGGGAGGACATTCGCCAACTGTTTGCGGGGACGACGGAGGCGAAGATGCGGGGGTATGGGCCGCCAAGATTTTCGTTCAACGTCGCGGAAGGACGTTGCCCGGAATGCGAGGGGCAAGGGGTGAAGAAGATCGAGATGTCGTTTCTGCCGGATGTGACGGTGCATTGCGAGGTGTGCCGCGGGGCGCGGTTCAACGAAGAGACGCTGGCGGTGCGCTGGAAAGACAAGACCATCGCCGACGTGTTGGCGATGAACGTGGACACGGCGGTCGAGTTCTTTACCGCCCATCGGCAGATTCACACCGGGCTGCAGCTGCTTCAGGAAGTTGGCCTCGGTTACCTCACGCTCGGCCAGCAATCGCCGACGCTTTCCGGCGGCGAAGCGCAGCGCATCAAGCTGGTCACCGAACTGGCAAAACCTGTAGGCCGCGCGACCTCACGCGGCGCCGCGTCGGGTGACGCGGCCTACAACGGAACACTCTACGTGCTCGACGAGCCGACCATCGGCCTGCACATGGCCGATGTCGAGAAGCTGATTCACGTATTGCACCGTCTCGTTGATGCCGGCAACACGGTCGTCGTGATCGAACACAACCTCGACGTGATTGCGGAGGCGGATTGGGTAATTGACCTCGGCCCCGAAGGCGGCGACGCCGGCGGGCGGATCGTGGCGCAAGGCCGGCCAGAGACGTTGACGGGATCGCACACGGCGTGGTTTTTGAGGCGGTTCCTGAAGGAGCGCCGAGCATGAAACGCATCGGGTTGACGCTGATGATCGTGGCGGTGGCGTTGTATGCGGCGTGTCGGAGCCGGTGGGTCTATCACTGGGACGGCGCGCTGTTCGCGCTGGCGATGCGCGGGTTCAACGTGACGATCAGCGAGCCGCACGCGCCGGGATATTTTCTGTACGTGCAAGCGGGGCGACTCGTGAACTTTTTTGTTGGCGACCCGCACACGAGTCTCGTCTGGCTCGACATCGTCGCCGGCGCCGCGCTGGTTGCGGTTGTTTTCGCGCTCGGCGCGGCGATGTTTTCTCAACGCGCCGGCGTGGCGGCGGCATTGTTCACGATGACCAGCCCGCTGGTTTGGTTCCACAGTTGCGTCGCGCTGAGCTACATCGTCAACGGCTTGCTCGTGTGCGTCACCGTCTGGTGGTGCTGGCGCGCGGTGCAACGCGGTGTCGGCTGGGCTGAGGCGCTCGGGCTTGGCGTGCTGCTGGCGTTGGTCGCTGGCGTGCGTGCGCAGACGGCGCCGGAGTTGTTGCCCTTGGCGGCGTATGCGTTGTGGCGGGCGCGTCCGGCGAAGTGGTTCGGCGCGGCGGCAATGGCGGTCGCGGTGGGGTTGTGCTGGTTCGTGCCGATGGTGTGGATGAGCGGCGGACTAGCAACGTATCTGGAATGCGTGCGGCGGATGGCGGCGTTCAACGCGCCATTGACGCTGGCGGGCGGCGGCGCGGAGGCGTTCGCGTGGAATGTGTATCGTCTGGTGTTCTTTGCCGCCAACGGCCTGATGTTGGCGGGCACGCTGGTCGTCGGCGGATTGCTGGCGCGTGAGTTCCGTCGGAGTGAGCACGCCGGGGCGTTGCGGCTGCTGGCGTGGTGGGTCGTGCCGATGTGGGTGATGGGAACGTTGGTGAGTTTCACACGGCAACCGGGCTTTGCGCTGAGTTGGCTGCCGGCGTTGTTGTTGATAGCAGGAGCGGTGGCTTGCCGTTGGTGGCTTGTCACGGCGGCAGTCTGCGTCGTGAATGTGGTCACGTTCTTTGCGTGGAACGGGCGGGAGATTCGCGTCCACGACCGGCAACTGTCGCAGACGGTGCGCTTGCTGCGCGAGCGGTTCGATCCCCGCACGACGACGCTATGTCACGCTGGCGAGTATTATCTTTTCGGGATACGCCACTTTCAACTTCATCTGCCGGAGTTCGCGCAGGTGCAGTTGGTGACGGACACGACACTGTTGCATCCGGCGGACAAGCCGTTGCCGGCGGTACGCGGCGGCCAGTTGATATTCACCGACAGCGTGCCGCGCGACCGTCGGTTGGTGTTGGTGGTCCCGCCGGGAAATGTTCCGGAAATGTTCCGGCCGTATTTTGCCGCGGCAGAGTTCCGCCCGGTGCCGGGTGCGGACGGGTTGTTGTACGAACTTAACCCTTCGTTCACCAGCGGCGGACTTGAACACGAACCTGGTTCCGTTCGGGTTGCAGGAACCAGTTCAGCAGTGCGCTGACGATGCTGAGCACGAGCGCGCCGCCGATGGCAGTCCAGAATCCCTCGACATGAAAGGTGGGAGTCAGCCAACTGACCAGCTTGAGCATGCCGGCGTTGATGACGAGCGTGAGCAGGCCGAGGGTGACGACGTTGAACGGCAGCGTCAGCGCGAGGACCAGCGGGCGGACGTAGGTGTTGACGATCGCGAGGGCGACGGCGGCGAAGAGCGTGGCGCGAGGATTGTCGAACCAGATGCCGCTGAACAGGGAATCCACGACCAGCAACGCCAATGCGTTGACAGCCAGTTTCATCAGCAGGATGACCAGTCGCTTGAACATGCGGGCGCAGTGTAACGCAAGCCGGGTCGAATGCAACCACGTGACAAAAACGTTGAGCGCGCGGGAGAGTTATGATACATGCACTCTGTTGTGACGAACGGTATGTACAATACATGGCTGATCTGGGGACTTAGCGTGACGGCGGCCGGTTTGGCGGCGCTGACGCTGTTCTTGTACTGGTTTGTCGTTTGTGCCGTGCTCTACTGGCATGGCGCGCGGTTCCCAACGGGCCTGATGCCGTGGCGGTATTTCCGCGACCTGCAAGACTACAAGGAAATCATCGCCGGCAAAGGCAAGACCTCGACGTTGTACTACCTGATGTTGTTCCTGACGTGGACGACCGTGGCCGTGCTGCTGGTGCTGGCGGTGGCCTATTGGGACTACCGCGAGACCACGCGCTCGATGCACCGCCGTCCGTGGTGACGCTTTGTAGCCGCAGGTTTTACGCCTGCGTTTTCCGCGCACCCGTAAAGGATGCGGCTACTCTCCGTGCCGCCGCAGACGCGGGAACGTGCTCAGCAAGAACCACAGCAACGGAAATGCGCCGAGCACGATGATGATCGTGTCGGACAACATCCGCCAGTTGCCAAGCGTCTGGATGTACGGCAGATCATAGAACGCCGCGCTGCGCGCGTACCAGAACCCTTTGTCGTAGCTGTGCCACACTTGCGCCAGACCGATCGGCAACAGGCCGGTGCTGAACATCAGGAACAAACCACCGTTGAGGCCCCAGAAGCTGAGCTTCAGGATTTTGTCGTTCCAGTGTTTGTTCTCGACCAAGCCGCGCCACGAGAACAGGATCAGCGCGATGGCCAGCATCCCGTACACGCCGAACAGCGCCGTGTGACCGTGGTTGCTCGTCAGGTAGGTCGCGTGCTCGTAGTAGTTGATGATCGGCAGGTTGATGATGAACCCGAACACGCCGGCGCCGAGGAAATTCCAGAAGCTGCTCGCGATCAGGAAATAGAACGGCCACTTGTAGGGGAACTCGCGTCCTTGACCGCGGATTTCCTTGAACTCCATCCAGGCGCGCACGACCAGCAGAATCAACGGCACCGGCTCGAGTGAACTGAACAGGCCGCCGATGGCCAGCCAGAAACTCGGTCCGCCGTACCAGAAATAGTGGTGAGCCGTGCCGGGAATGCCGCTGAGAAATGTCAGGATCGCTGACAGATACGCCGCCCGCAACGCCGACTTTGCGCTCACCAATCCCATCGTCACAAGGAACAATGCCACCACCGCCAGCCCGAAGAACTCGAAGATGCTCTCCACCCAGATGTGCACCACAAACCAGCGCCAGTAATCCGCCACCGTCAGGTGCGTTCCGCGTCCGTACATCAGGCCGAACCCGAAGAACAACACCACGAACACCGCGCTGAACACGTAGAACCACAGCAACGCCTTCGTGTCCGCCGCGTTCTCATCGGACGGCTTGCTCCGCAGCGCCGGCGCCATCGCGCGATAAACCACCACCAGCCAGAAGATCAATCCGCCAAACAACAGAATCTGCCAGAGCCGGCCCAGTTCGAGATATTCCCAGCCTTGATGGCCGAGCCAGAACCACAACTGGCCGAGCATTCCCTTGATGCCAAGCACTTCGCCCACGAGACTGCCCACCGCGACGAACACTGCCGCGCCCAACAAGATATAAACCATCGTCCGCTGGCCTTTCGGCTCGCCGCGCCCGACCAACGGCGCCAGATAGATTGCCGTGCCCATCCATGAGAGCGCGATCCAGAGCACCGCCAGTTGCCGGTGCCACGTCGCCGCCCAACTGAATGGATACTGTTTGCCGATGATCTCAATGTAGAATGTCCCCGGATGCACTGTGTAGTGCGCCAGCAACCCGCCATTGAATATCTGCACCACAAACAACAACCCCGCGACCAGGAAATAAAGCGCGCTCGCCCGTTGGCTCGGCGTCACCGGCGCCGCCAGCAACGCCTGCGCGGCCTCTGCGCCCTTCGCCTTGCCGTAGAAAAACTCGAATCGGTGCACGACGTAAATCACCGCGCCCAACACCGACAACAGCGCGAAGATTGAAAGGATACTCCAGACCAGCGCCTCCGTGGACGCCTTGTTGCCGACTGTCGGATCAGGCGGCCAGTTGTTGGTGTACGTGAACTTCTCGCCGGGCCGCTCCGTGCCCGCCGCCCATGCCGTCCAGAAAAAGAAATCCGCGACATCCTTGCGCTCCGCCGCCGTCGGGACTGTGTCCTTCAGGAAACCATAATGCTCGTCGCCCTCGGAGAAAACCTTCTCCCAATGCGCCCGCACCTTCTCCAGCGCCGCCGCCTGCGCCGGCGTCAACGTCAGCGTGTCCGTCGCCGGATCGAATCGGTTCACGCGCAGTTCCTCCTTCGGCACCTGTTGGCCGATCTCGTGGAGCGTGCTCGCGGCGAAATCCATCCCGCGCAACGCGCCGTGGCCCCAGACGCTGCCGTGGTCCATCAGGCCGTAGCGTTGATACACATCCTGCCCGCGCAGAATCGCGGCGCGATCGGTCAACGTCTGCCCGGCTGCGACCACGTTGCCGGGAATCGGCGGCGCCTGCCGGTTCGCGAACCGGCCGCCAACAAGCAAGATCGCCATGGCGACGATAAAAGAGATGACTGCCCAGTTGCGAAGAGATGCCGTGCTCATGATGTTACTCCTCGTGTTGAGGTTTCACTGCGTTCAATGATGACAGCAGCACGAATGCGTTGCCGCTGTCGCGCGGGACACTTTATAACGCTCGGCGAGGTCGTTGGCAAGCTTCAGGAATTTCTCGTGCGTGCCCGCGCCCATGTGGTCGTGCTCGACGGTTTCAAACGCCGCCAGCAAACTCGCTTGGTCGGCCGGGTCCAGCGTCTGGTCGGCCATGCTGAACAGGCAATGGTCTTCCTTCTGGATGTGCTGGCGCAACAGCTCGATGTAGGCACGGCCGTTCCGGGCGAAGCTCTTCGCGTCGTTCTTTTCAATGGCCTCGGCCATCCCGCGCACACAGGCGCGTCCCGTTTCGTGTTCCTGAATCATCACGCCCGTTGGACCGCCGTGGCGTGGAAAACCTTTTGCTTCCAGCGCGGGGAACAGAAGGTCCTCCTCCTTGCCGTGGTGGCACTTGTCGGCGAACATGCGGAAAAACGAGACGGCGTCCGTCGCATCTTGTTTCTCCAATGTGCCGGTTCGCTCGGCCTGTGCGGCCATTTTTTCCAGCACGTCCAACACCTGTTCGATCACACGGTGTTCTGCACTCAGTATTTCGGTTGGTTTCATGGCGCCAACCTAGCGCAGTCCGCCCACCGACGAATTGACCGGCGTCAACAAAACCGTTTGATGTCGTTTCGCTGTTTTGCGCTGCTGACAACCACCTTTTCTTTGGGTAAAAGGTGAGCCATGCGAGACAAGGACGCAATCATGGGTGTAGTTGCATATTAGCAACAACGAGGAATACGCGAATGTGTTCTGAATCAGGTCGCGGTGCAAAAATGCCAATAATAGGCCACTTATGTGACATTCTTAGCTCTAGCAGGGACATAACCGAGTAATGCTTAAAAATACTTGTTGCATATAGGAGGGGAATTGTGCATAGTGATCTCACTATGAAAGAAAAAACTTCGACATCAATGCAGGCGTATCCAATGTACGATCTCGCCCCGTCGCTAGAGATCGGTGAAGCCGTGCACAATTGTGGGGGGGCAAGAGTTGGGGTCCACAAAAGTCAGATAGCAGCACATGTTAAACTTAGCGAGACTTCATCCACCTTTGACGCGAGAATGGGAACCGCTAGGTCTTTTGGTATAATCACGGGTCGTGGCGAATATACGCTTACCGAAAACGCGCAGAAGTATTTTTCTCCCTCCTCGGAAGAAGACCGAAAGCAAGCTTTGCTCACGTTTTTGGTGTCTCCTCCTGTGTTTGCAAAGTTCGTGGATAAATACGATGGAACGAAGATCCCTGTCGGGGAGTTTTTAGCGAATGTGTTTATCTCGCAATTTCAGGTTGGCAAGAGTTGGGCTCCACGTGTTGCGACTATTTTCACGAAGACCGCTGAAATGGCGGGCGTCCTAGATTCCCAGGGATTTCTTCGATACCAAGCTGTCGTAAAAGGCTTTGCGTCTCGGGTATCGCTTCATGGACCGGGTCGAACCGGTGTTCCGCCCATTTCTCCGCCTTCTGGAACCGAAGGCCAAGTAGCTCAACACATCTCCGCAGATTCCATCGCGACTTCGCACGGTACAAACGTTTGGGTTTATTCTCTCAGCGGCAAAACGGTTAGGCTGGAGACTCCACAGGATTGTCCAATTCAGCTCTGGGAGAAACTTAACCAGTACGTGCAAGTGGTGAAACCAGACGAGGAACCGCAAGAATGAGACGAGTCAAAAGCGCAACGGCAGCAGAGTCGGCTCCGAACGCGCAATGACACAAAAAACACGGAGCCGCGTGAGCTTATCTTGGTCGAGACTCTCACGCGGCTCCCAGACTGCCATAAACTCCATCGTAACGTGAATCACGATGGGGCTCAGGCTTGTAACCTGCGAATAATATGCTTACACGCGCTGCCTGAGTCAAGTTTAGATTCACCAGAACAAGGAGGTGCTAAATGCACACCTGTTTCAAATGTGGGGGACGGATCATCTTCCGTCGACGCATATGGCACGTAAAAGCGAAGCGTTATGTTTATGCTCGCCACGGTGCGCTTGTCATCCATCTGGATGGCCCATGCGGACAACTGTTGCTCGGTTTGAACTGAGCCGCTTGTTGTACGCAGGAAGCGTCTCACGATCTAAGTGAGGCAAGTAGTTAACCACGGGGAGCCGCTCGCTAGGTAGGCGGGCGGCTCCTTCGCTTTGAGAGTTGCATCACTTGGAGCCGGAGGTCTTTGATGCGGTGTGGGCGAATTCTTCGGGGAGTTTCAGTTCCGCAGCGTTGAACCTCGCCGTCGCTCAGCACATCGAAGCCGGCGTGCCGAAAGATTGTCCAAGAACGCAGCAGTAACTCGTGACCAGCAACTGCATTGGATGGTTCGCTCCGGTGTCCGGCCTGTTTGAGTACGTGGCTGGCTGACGCAACTCTGTAGCTGGCATCTTCAACTTTGTGTACGGCTCGACGAGCCGCATAGCTGCCTTTCTCGACTTCGTAGCCGGAGAGCTTAACTACTTGGCTGCGTAGTCCAACTTAGTGGTCAGATGACTCAATTTCTTAGCCTAGCGGCAGAAGTATGTACTTGGATGGCAAAAGCACGTGCGCGGATACCTCAACTACTTGAGCGAACGAAAGAACCTTGTAGCCGGAGGGCAAAACTACGGGCTTCTGGGAGAAAAGCCCGGAGTTCTTCGGGAAAAGCCCGTAACCGGGACGCTGAAATACCTACCTGAAAGACTCAACCGCGGGGTTAGCCGGCGCATCGAAGCCGGAACAAAACCGGAACATTTCGCTTCACTTGAAATGGCACTTCAACGGTCAATGCTGTACGTATTATACCCTCTTCGTGCGTTCACCATTCTGTTATAGCTCCGACACAACAGTGAACAATGAGGTTTTTGATTTAGCCGCTCGTACATGAATTATCCCAAAGGATTGCCATATTAGCCGGTGTGCGCTGGCTTGCCAGTCCGCCGGAAACTTGCCAGAGTAAGCGCATGACCACACCGCTCAGCATCCGCGTCATCACGGCGCAGGAGGTCATTCCCATCCGGCAGGTCATCCTGCGGCCCGGGCGGCCGGTGAATGAATGCGCGTTTGCGCACGACGACGGTTCCGGTACCCGGCACTTCGGCGCGTTTTCGGACGGCGTGATGGTGGGCGTTGCGTCGGTCTATCATCTTTCCCCGCCGGGCACGACCGACGACGGCGCTTGGCAATTGCGCGGGATGGCTGTGCTGGAGAACTCACAACGCCGCGGCGTCGGCGCCGCCTTGTTACGGGCGTGCTGCGAGCATGTCGTTGCCCGCGGCGGGACTCGGCTCTGGTTCAACGCCCGGACCAGCGCGGTGGCGTTCTACGCGAAACACGGGTTCGAGGTCACCGGCGCGGAATTCGTCATTCCGGACGTGGGTTCGCATTACGTCATGCAACGCCGGCTGTCGAAGAGGTTCGTTTGATTGGTTGGCGTCTCGACATCCATCCGTCTCATTTGGCGGGAGGCTGCATCTTCTTTCGCGCGCCGGATTGCTGGATAGTGCCGTCGGGATTGGCTTTTCTCGCTTTGATGATCCACTCCTCTTGCGGGCCGACAACCGGCTGCGTGCAATCGGGGAAGCTCGTGCGGCGAAGCACCGACGCGCCCAGCGGCGTCAACGTCACGTCCATCAAGGCGCCGTTGGCGTCGCGCATCCGGCCGCGCAAGCCGATTGGCGGGTTCGCCCACGGTGTGTCGCGGTTGCCACCGGGCAAGTCAACCTTCGCGAACTTTTCTTTCGGGTCGAACTTGTAGTTCCAACGCTCGGAATGTTCGGGCGTGATCTCCCACATGAAGAATCCGCTCGGCTTGCCGTCGAGCGTCTCGAACTCGGTCAGCGTCTTGCGCTTCTCGCCCAACGGCAGCGAGAACAGCAGCGGCCCCCAAGAATAATGATACGCGTTCGTCAGGTTCGGCTCGGAAACCAGTTGCGGCTTGAAATCGAAAGCGACCGACACTGCGCCGCCTTTCTTCCACACGCCGCGAATCGAAATTCTGTCGGCGGCCACGTCAACCTTCGCGCCGGGGGCGGCGACTTTCACCGCGCCGCAGCGCGGCGGCTTGCGCAGAATGAGCGTCAGCTTCGCATCGGAGCCAAACACAAACTTCACCTTGTCGGAGAAAGGAAAGTCCGTTTCTTCGGTGATGGAAACTTCTCGGCCTGCGACCGTGGTGGTGACGGTGTTCGGGCCGTAGTAGTTTGCGATCAACTCGTTCTTTTGGTGATCGGCGAACCACATTCCCTCGACGTAATACGGCATCATGCGCGCCGCGGTTGTCGAGCAACAAGGCGCCGCGCCGTGCCACGCGGAATACAGGTAACGTTGGGCGTGTGCCGGTGTGCTGGCGTCTTTCTGGTTGTCGTGCGAGAGATAACGCACAGCTTTCAGCGCGGGATGGAAACGCGCGCCTTGCGCTGCGTTCAACGCGATGGTCTCGGACCGGCGCGTGGCATCGAAGTCGCCCGTCCAGACGGCGATGCGGTTGAGGGCCATGATGGCCGACACCATCGTGCAATACTCGCGCGGCAACATCGAGGTGCCCAGCCGCTTGCCGATGCCTTCATCGCCGACTACGCCGCCGCCGGGCGTGTCGTGCCGGTCGTATTTCATCATCAGGTTGTCGGCGGCAGGTTTGTATTTGGCGTCGCCAGTCATCGCGAGGGTGATGACGGGCGTGTGCAATCCCTCCATCACGTGCGGCGTGTGCGACCACCAGAGCCGGTCGGGATACCTCAACTCGTCGTAGCTCAACTCCAGAGTGGCCTTGGGCGGCTTCTCATTTTCTTTGCCGGAGAAATCCTCGTATAACCACCGCATCGCCTCGGCGTATTTCCGATCACCGGTGAGACGGAAGAGCCATTCAAGCGTATCTGTGAACGCCACGCCGTGCCCGACACCGCTGCCTTGGTAGAACACTTCTTTGCCGACGTAGTTTTTGAGCGTGCAGTCCACCGCCTTCTTCACGGCTTCCAGAATCTTCGCGTCCTTCGTGTATTCGTAGTAGGCGAGCATCCCTTGGAAAAGACGGCTCTGCGTCCACAGCTCGCCGTTGTTGAACTCCATCTGCGTCCGCAACGCGAACCGGTCTTTCGGAACGTAGATGCCGATGTAGCTGTCCGGCTCGTTCTGCTGCGCCTTGACGACGTTCTCGTAGGCGCGGCGGACGCGCTCCTTGTATTCGGCGTTGTCCGTCAGGAAGGCGAGGCGCACGACCGAGTCGAGCCAGTTGCCTTCGACTTCGCCGACCCACCACGACCGCGCCACTTTGCCGCGTGGATACTCATACGGTGGCGCCAGCGTGCCGTTCTTGCGGACGAACAGTTCGACGTCCACGATGCTCGACACCTTCGGATAATTTCCGGCGAGACCTTCACGCAAGTCGGTATCCATTTGTTTCCAAATCCAGCCGCGCGGCCTCACATCACCCGCAGGCAACATGCTCAGCTTCGGAGTGCCGGCCAACAATAGCGCGGCGAGAAGAAGTGGATGGCTCATGGATATGCGCCATGTTGGAAGGCGGTGTCGAATAACGCAAGGATGTTTTGCGGCGGCACGTCGGCTTGGATGTTGTGGCCGGCGGAGACGATGTAGCCGCCGCCGGGGGCGAGCGCGCGGAGTTTGCGGATCACGTCGTCGCGCACTTGCTCTGGGGTGCCGTGGGGCAGCGTCGTCTGGTTACAGAGGTTGGAGTAGAACGCGAGTTGTTTGCCGAACCGCCGCTTCAACATCTCCGGGTCGCCCATGCCGCAGGCATCGCCTTGCAGCGGATGAATCACGTCAATGCCAGCCTCGGCAAAATCGTCGAGCGCCCATGCGACCGAGCCGCACGAGTGCAACGCGATCTTCACCGGCGCGCGTTTCTTGACGAACGAACAGAACTGCCGGTAGCGCGGCACGAAGATCTCGCGGAATAGTTTTGGCGGAATGATCGCGCCTTGTTGCATGCCCCAGTCGTCGCCCATCCAGATCATCTCCACGTATTCACTCAACGCGTCGAGGTATGGACCGAAAAACTCCAGCCAGAACTCCAGCATCCGGTCCACGAGCGTCTCGATGATGATGCGATCGGTCAGCAGTTTCTCCAGATACTCCTCGAAGCCCACCAACTCAGAGGTCAGGTAGAACAACGTGGCCGGGCTGCCGGCGATGAGGGCGAAGCTCGTTGTCTCGTGAAGGTGACGCGCCTTGTCGCGGATGCCGGTGAAGCGGGTTTTGTCGAGTGGGTCGGGGAAACGGAACGAGCGCGCCGCTGACAGATCGCATCCTGCGAGCGGATGGAAACACGCTTCGTCGTAGTAGCCGCACGGTTTGCGACGGATGCCCCATTCGTCGGCCCAACTGCCATCGGGCGATTTCGCCAGCTTGAAACTGGCCGGGGCGTTGGCGAAGACGTAACGCGTGTCGGCGCGGAGCCGGTTCAACACGCTTTCCTTCACGACGGCCAGATGTTGCATCTGGTCGTAGAGTCGGATTTCGTCTGTTTCACCGAGATGCTTCAACAGGTTCGCGTAGGCGACCTCGTGGATGCCGTTGTGAAAATCCTGTCCCACATCAATCGGCACACGGTCCGGTTGTTCGTGGTGGATGGCTTTGTGAAATCGTTCGCGCGATGTCATGGGAGTTTCGTTTTGCTGGTTTCCTTGAATGTGCCATCGGGACCGGCTCTTCGACCACGAAACAGAAACTCGTCCTGTGGGCCGACGATTGGCCTCGAGTAATCCGGAAAACTCATGCGGCGCAGGCGCGATGAACCGAACGGAGTCAACGCCACCTTTACTCGCTGACCATTCTTGTCAATCATCTCGCCCTGCAAGCCGATTGGCGGATTAGCAAACGGCGTATCATAATTGCCGCCGGGCAGATCAACCTTCGCGAAGGTTACCATCGGATCGCATCGGTAATCCCAACGCTCGGGATGCTGGGCTTTGATAGACCACGCGAAGAATCCGCTCGGCTGTTCGCCGGCCTGAAATTCTTTAACCTTCCGGTAATCCTCACCCAGAGGCAATGCGAACAAGAGCACTCCCCAACGGTAATAGTGCGAGTTCTGCAAGTTTGGCTCGGCAACCAACTGGACCTTGAAACCGAAATCAACAGACACGGCGTCCCCCTTCTTCCACGGGCCGCGCAGCGTTACTCCGTGGGGTGTGACTTCCATGCGGGCTCGCTTGGCGGTGACTTTCATGTCGCCACAATACGGCGGTTTGCGCAACACGAGCGTCGCATCGGTGTCCGATTCAAAGACAAACTTCACCTTGTCAGAGAATGGGAATTCCGTCTCCTCGACGAGAACGACCTTCTTGCCGGCCAGTGTCGTGGTGACTTTGTTTGGTCCGTAGTGGTTGGCGATCAACTCATTTTTCTGATGATCAGCGAACCACATGCCTTCCATGTAGTAAGGCATCACGCGTCCCAACGAACTGCTGCAACAGGGAGCCGCGCCGCACAAGGCAGAATAGACGTAACGCTCGGCATACACGAACTCGCTGGCCTCCTTCTGGTTGGCGTGCGCACAGTAGCGCAGCGCCTTCAACGCAGGTTGAAAACGCGCTCCCTGCTCGGCATTGAGCGCAATCGTCTCGGCCCGGATGGTTCCGTCGAAATTACCGGTCCAGACGGCGATGCGGTTCAGTCCCATCATCGTTGACACATTGCCGCAGTTCTCGTAAGGCAAGATCGAAGTGCCAAACCGGCCCCCGATGGATTCGTCACACGGCAACCCGCCGGCAGGCGTATCGTGTCGGCTGTATTTTAGCAGCACGTTGTCGGCGGCAAGTTTGTATTTCGGGTCGCCCGTCATTCCGTACACGATGAATGGCATGTGCATTCCTTCCAACACGTGCGGCGTGTGCGAGAACCAGAGGGTGTCGGGATTCTTCAACTCGTCGTAGCTCATCTCACGGTCGGCCTTGGGTTTCTCGCCTTCCTTGCTGGAAAAATCCTCATACAACCAGTGCAACGCAGTGGCGTATTTCCGGTCGCCCGTCAGGCGATAGAGCCATTCGAGCGTATCGGTAAACCCGACGCCGTGCGACACGCCACTGCCTTGATAGAACACTTCCTTCCCCACGTAGTTCTTGATCGTGCAATCCACCGCTTTGCGCACCGCCTCCAGAATCTTTGCGTCTTTTGTGAACTCGTAGTAGGCGAGCATCCCTTGGAACAGGCGGCTTTGCGTCCACAACTCGCCGTTGTTGTATTTTGTTTCCGTGCGCAAAGCGAAACGGTCTTTCGGAACGTAGATGCCGATGTATCCGTCCGGCTCATTCTGTTGGCTCTCGATGATGCGCTCATACGCCTTCCGAACTCGTTCTTTGTATTCCGCGTTGTCCGTCAAAAACGCCAGACGAACCATGCCATCCAACCAGTTCCCCTCGACCTCGCCGACCCACCACGACTTCGCCACCTTTCCGTTCAGATAGTTATAGGGCAGACCCAGCGCGCCGTTCTTGTTCGCAAAGATCTCGTTGTTCACGAAGTTGGAAATTTTGGAGAAGTTTCCGGGAATCCCCTCGCGGAGATCCAAGTCCATCTGTTTCCAAATCCAGCCGGTCGGCTTGACATCACCCGCCGGCAACATGCTGAGTTCGGGACCCTTGCCTCCGTTCGCAGTCGCCAGAAGCAAGAACACAGAACCACTCACTATCAAGATTCGTAAGCGCATATTTCAATAAACTACCAAAAATACCGGGGCCGACCAATGATTGACCGCCCAAAAAACTGTCTGTCATCCCAGCCGGTAAAGTTGCTATGATCCGCGGGTGGCTTACGACGGCACGAAGTTTGTTTGGGAGAACCGGCAGGCGCGTTCCGAGCGCGTTTGCATCGGCGAAGTGCTCTACGCCGCCGGCGGCGCCTGCGGGCCGCGCATCCAGCGCGATTATCAGTTGTTGTTCCTGCATTCCGGCAAACTGACGGTGAATGTGGACGACCACCGTTACACACTCGCCGCGGGCTGCGTGGCGCGGTTTCTGCCGGGACACCACGAGCATTTCCAGTTTTCCGCCGCAACCGAAACGCACCACTCGTGGTGCGTGGTCGCTCCCGGCTTCATGCCGCCGGCGACGCGGCGCGCATTACGGATCGCTCCGTTCAGCGTGCCGTATTCGACGCCGCTGGGACATTTGTTGGCTGCGGGATTGGCGATGGGACCCGTGCGCACGCGAGGCGCGACGGAAACGTTGGAGCGGCTCGGTCTCTTGCTCTTCAGCGAATACCTGAATGCCGTCAGGGAACATCACGACACCCATGACTGCGCTGTGCGCCGGGCAACGCGATTCCTCGCCGAACACTTTGCTGAGCGTGACTCCCTGCAAGAGGCCCACCGCGTCGCGGGTGTCTCGCGCAACACGCTCACCGCGCATTTCCAACGCGAGATGAAGACCACTCCGGCCCGTTATCTCTGGCGGCTGCGCACGGAACGCGGCATTCAAATGCTGGCCGAGACCGGCCTCTCCGTCGCGGAGATCGCTTTCAAGTGCGGGTTTCAAGACGCTTTTCACTTCTCGCGTCTAG
>CAZNOK010000108.1:14838-16861 GCA_964574605.1 uncultured Verrucomicrobiota bacterium | reverse complement strand
GGTCGGGGAAGTGCGTGAAACTCCAGTCGTGGACTTTCCGGTGCCAGCGGGCGTATTTCGCGTCTCCAGTGAGTTCGTGGGCGAGAAGCGTAGCGATGATGGCTTCGTTGTGCGGCCACCAGAATTTCATGTCGTGCCAATACTCCTGCACCGGCAGGCCGCGGAGGTCGCGGAAATAGTAGATGCCGCCGTGTTGTTTGTCCCAGCCGCGTTCCCACATCCAGTCGAGCATGTCGCAGCCGAGGCGGATGAGGCGGTTGTCGCGGCGGACTTTGCCTTCGTGCATGATGAACCACGCGGCTTCGATGGCGTGGCCGGGGTTGAGCGTGCGGCCATCGAAGTGGTCGAGCACTTCGCCGCGCGGGCCGACGACTTCCATGACGGCGCGCAGGCGCGGTTTCACGAGATAGCGGCGGATCTCCTCGATGCACCGGTCAATCCACGGGGTGACGGAATCGTCGCCGAGGTTGGCTCTCAATTCCTGCGCCGTGGCGATGGTCATCATGCGCGGCGGCAGACCGAGTATCGGTCGCTCAGATTTTTTCGGCATCACGCCGGGGGTGAAACTGTGGTGGAGGTAGGTCTTGAAACATTTCATCGCATCGGCGGCAGCGCGGTCGTCGCCGGTGGCCTTCGCGTAGGCGGCGTTGGCGAAGGCGGCAAACGTTTCGCTATAAACGTAGCGGCGCATCCGTAGCGGACGGCCTTCGCGGGTCACGGTGAAATACATCTTGCCGTCTGGCGCGTAGCAATGACGTCGCATGAACTCGATGCCGCTCCGCGCCGCGGCGAGCCATTCGGGGCGGCGCTCGATGGTGTTGTAAAGCGTGGCGAATATCCACGTGGCGCGGCCCTGAATCCAGACCGACTTGTCGGTGTCAAGCACTGAACCGTCGCGGTCGAGAGCGGAGATGTAGCCGCCATGTTTGCGGTCCAGTCCGTGACGGAGCCAGAACGGCATCACGTCGTTGAGTAGCGTGTCGAGGTAAAACGTTCGCAAGGCGGCGCGGTTCATGGCTTATAACCATAGCAAGTCCGTGCTGAAATTCCAATTCGCATCTCAGAGCATGTAGGGGCGCACTGCGTGCGCCCAACGGGAGACGTCGCTTCACGACGGGGCGCACGCAGTGCGCCCCTACGGACAAAAACTTCTCACTGCACATTTCAAAACGGGTGCGTTATGATGCGGCGTTATGAAAAAGATTCTGCTGGCTTCGTTGGTGTTGGCATCGGCTGCTTTTGGGGCCGAACGCCCAAACGTTCTCTTTATCCTGTGCGATGATATTCGCTGGGATTGCATCGGCGCAGCAGGTCATCCGTACCTGAAGACGCCGAACATTGACCGGATCGCGCGGGAAGGCGTTCACTTCAAGAACACTTTTTGCACGACATCGCTTTGTTCGCCGAGCCGCGCGTCTATTCTGAGCGGGGTGTACGCGCACACACACGGCGTGCGTGACAACTTCACCGAGTATCCGGCCAAGGTGGTCAGTTGGCCGATGCGGTTGCACGACGAAGGTTACGCCACCGCCTACCTCGGCAAATGGCACATGGGCGAGGGGAATGACTCGCCACGTCCCGGTTTCGACTGGTTCGTCACGCACAAAGCGCAGGGGAAATATTTCGGCACCGAATGGAACATCAACGGCTTGCGTCGCGAGACGCCGCCGGGCTACTACACCACCGTTGTCACCGACTACGCGCTTGATTGGCTCAAGCAACCGAGACGCGACCAGAAACCGTGGGCGCTCTGCCTCGGCCACAAAGCGCCGCACAGCTACTACACGCCGGAGGAGAAATACGCGTACGCCTTCGACAACGTCCGCGTGCCGTATCCCGATACCGCGTTTCATCTCGATGATAAGCCCGCGTGGATCAAGCAGCGACTCTACACGTGGCACGGCATCTACGGTCCGTTGTTCGAGTGGCGCAAGAAGTTCCCCGATGACCGGCCCGAAGCCGTGAAGGACTTCGAGAATATGACCCACGCTTACTGGTCTACGATTCTCTCGGTGCTGTCTCT
>CAZNOK010000108.1:0-14828 GCA_964574605.1 uncultured Verrucomicrobiota bacterium | reverse complement strand
GTGGACGACAGCGTTGGCCGGCTGCTCAAGCACCTCGAAGACACGAAGCAACTCGACCGCACCATTGTCGTGTTCATGGGCGACAACGGCCTGCTCAACGGTGAGCACGGCATGGTGGACAAACGCACCATGCACGAAGCGAGCATCCGGATCCCACTGGTGGTGCGTGCCCCCGGCTTCAAGCCGAGCGTTGTCGAGCAGATGGTGCTCACCGAGGACATCGCGCCGAGTGTGCTGGAGCTTTGCGGCGCGAAACCGTTGAAGAACATCCACGGCAAGTCGTGGAAACGGCTTGTCCAGCGCGGCGACCCGTCGTGGCGCAAATCGTACTTCTACGAATACAACTACGAGAAACAATTCCCGTACACGCCGAACGTCCGCGGCGTCCGTACCGACGAATGGAAATATATGCATTACCCACACGGTGACGGCAAACCCGACCGGCACATGGCCGAACTCTACAACCTTAAAGCCGATCCTGACGAACGGCACAACCTCATCAAGGATCCCGCCTGCGCCGGCAAGTTGAAGGAACTCAAGGCGGAGCTTGCTCGCCAAATGAAAGCCACCGGCTTGACGCGCGACACCATGCCGCTCGACGAAGGCGTGAAGTCAGAGTTGCCAGCCTCATCACTCCGTTGAATGCGTGTAGTTTCAATTGTTGGGCACCGATTTCTTGTAGGGGCACACTGCGTGTGCCCCGCCGCGATGTGATGGACGGAAAAGGGGCGCACGCAGTGCGCCCCTACGCGGAGTGCCCAAGAGTTCGAACTGCACCCGCGTTGAATGCGTTCCTTGCCAGCGCGGCGATTTGTCTGTTGGCGGTGGCGTCACCGGGCAGCGTCGTCAAACAGGTGTTGGATGCGCGTTACGCCAAACAGAACCTGCTCCGCGAGGATGCGTGGCGTCCATATGAACATGGACGGACGCAGCGTGTCGAACTGAACCAGAAAACACCGCAGCCACTGATCGCCGTCGCGTGGAGCAAGGCGGAGAACATCAGCGGCACGCGCGACAGTAACTACTCACTCTACCTCGATCTCGTTTACACCGATGGTACTCAGCTCTGGGGGCAGAGCGCGTCGTTCAGCACCGGCACGCATGATTGGGAACGCCAGGAGGTAGCTGTGTTCCCGGAGAAACCGGTCAAGTCGGTTTCGTTCTATCTTCTCCACCGGAACAAAACCGGAATATCGCACTTCCGCGACGCTTCGCTCTGCCAACTTGATGTGCCGGTTGGTGCGGGGCTGTTTGACGGCGTTCCTGTCGCAGCGACGCCGGCGCGCGAAGGATTTTGCGCGCGCGTGACTGGCGATTTCCTGACGTGCGAGTCGCTCGGCTTGCGTCTCGAAGCGAAACGCGCGGGTGCATTCATTGACGCAACGGTCACCGATACTTCCGGCGAGGATCGCGCGTTCACGCTCGTGTACACATTGCCGGCGAGCGGAGTTCCGTGCGCGGAAACCGCGCTCCGCCAGACATACCAAGGCGTCGGGAATGGTCGCATGTCACGGTATCCGTTTGCCGCCGCCGGTGGACGCGCGCTCGGCATTGACATGGGGAAGCCGGCGTTCTTTCGCGTTGGCTGCGCAACCGGTGAGTTGTATGCCGCCTTCGACATCGCGTTGACGCCGGAGAAACCGTCGGCGCAGGTACGACTCTGCAAGTTCGACTTCGACCCGAAGTGGGGATTCCGCGCGGCGCTGGCGAAGTATTACGAGCTTTTCCCGGAGTACTTCCGTTGTCGAACACCAGAGCAGGGAATCTGGATGCCGTTCCATGCCATCAGCAAGGTCAAGGGCTGGGAGGATTTCGGTTTCAAGTTCAAGGAGGGCGACCAAGAGCCAACGTGGGATGCCGCGCACGGCATCCTGACGTTCCGTTACACCGAACCGATGACGTGGTGGATGCGAATGGAGAGGAACGAGCCGCGCACACTGGAGTCTGCGCTCGCGCATGCGCGCTCGCTCACGAACAAACAGGCGCAAGCGTTCCTCACAAGTGGACACCACAACGAGCAAGGCCAGTTTGTTGCGCGCCTGCTCGACACGCCGTGGTGCAACGGCGCCGTCTGGAGCATGAACTCGATGCCCGGCATCCGCGGCGAGGTGACCGACTTCAAAAACAAATTTGCCGGGGCAGGGCGCGTCAGCGGCGAGTACATTGACTCCAGCGAAGGCTACGTGACCGATGTGCTCGACTTCCGCCGTGACCATTTCGCGGCGGCGGAGACGCCGTTGACGTTCGCACACGCTTCGCGTCGCCCGGCGATCTTCCGTGGCCTGATTGCGTTCGAGTATGTGCGGGCGTTCGAGCGCGCGATGCGCGAAAAAGGCAAACTGATGATGGCCAACGGCACGCCGGGCGGCCTTTGCTGGCTCGCGCCGTGGCTCGATGTACTTGGCACCGAGACCGACTGGAACCGTGCCGGGAAATGGCGACCGATGTCGGACACGGAGTTGCTCTATCGCCGCGCGCTGTGCGGGCCGAAACCGTATTGTTTTCTGATGAACACCGTCTTCGACGAGTTCCCATACGAGCTGGTCGAGAAATACATGCAACGGTCGCTTGCCTACGGCATGTTCCCCGGTTTCTTCAGCGCCAACGCCTCGTCCGGCCATTACTTCAGCCGTCGCGATCTCTACGACCGCGACCGTCCGCTGTTCAAGAAATACGTGCCGCTGTGCCGTCGCGTCGCCGAGGCGGGCTGGCAACCGATTACGCTGGCGCGGTCGAACGACTTGCGGGTGCGCGTCGAACGTTTCGGCGGGAAGTTGCTGACCGTGTTCAACGACAGCAACGAGGAGCGCACAGCGGTCATCACGTGGGAAGGCGCGACGCCGGGCGCGAGCCGTGAATTGGTTTCGGGCACTTCCGTCAAATGGACCGACCGCCACGCGACGTTGAACTTGAAACCGGAATCGGTGGCGGTAATCGAGATTGGAGAACCATGATACTCATACTGACCTTTTTGGCATTCGTAGCCGCGGTTGAACCGACATGGAAACCGCACGACATGAACCGTCCGCGCCCAAAAGTCGTTGACCCCGGCGCGCCGAAGCCCGGCGAGATGAAGCCGCCGCCGTCTGACGCGATTATTCTCTTCGACGGCAAAGACCTCTCGAAGTGGGAACGTCGGCCCGGTCCAAAAGACGCGGATAAATCACCTGAGCCGAAGTGGAAGATCGAGAACGGCTACGCCGAGGTTGTTCCGAAAAGTGGCACCATCGGCACAAAGCAGCGATTCGGCGACTGCGAGATTCACATCGAGTGGGCGACGCCCGCCGCGGTCAGCGGCAAAGGACAAGGCCGCGGCAACAGCGGCGTCTTCCTTCCGGGGCACAACGAACTTCAAGTCCTCGACTCCTACGAGAACGACACGTATCCCGACGGCCAAGCCGGCGCGATCTACGGGATGTACCCGCCGTTAGTGAACTGCTGTCGTAAACCGGGCGAGTGGCAGAGTTACCACATCACACTCGAACAGCCTCGTCTTGATGCGCAGCGCAAGATGATCAAGCCGGCGTATGTCACTGTCATTCATAATGGCATCCTCATTCAGGACCACGTGGAGTTGCGGGCCGAGGTCACGGAAGGGCCGCTCATCCTGCAAGACCACAAGAATTCCGTTCGCTATCGCAACATCTGGATTCGCAAACTACCGGCGCGGTGATGTAGCCACGCCGCTCCGCCGGCGTGTACGGAAAACGCGGCGACGGAGCGCCGCGGCTACAACGACTACGGCTTGCGCGGTGACGGCGAGATGGAGTGACCGGTAGCCTCGCGCTTGAGCTCGGGATGGTGCGTGGCGTATCGGTTCAACAACTGCCGCAACAGGGTGTTCTCCTCGCGCAGCCGTCGCATTTGATATTCGAGGTCGGCCTTCGCAGTGTCAGAGGCCGCGACGACAGCGACTGGCTTGTTTTTTGCAGTGAGTTCCTGACGGAGCGAGGTGACCTGACGGCGAGCGTCTGTCAGTTGTGCGGCAAGCCGATCGTTTTCTTTTTCCAAGCGTGTGGTGGATTCGGAACGCGGCGAGGCAGAGGCGGCACGATAGAGGACGCCGCGGTTGCCGTCGGTGCGCTTCGCGCTGGCCAATTGCCGGGCAAGGTCGCGGTTCTGGTCTTGCAGCGTCGAGAGTTCGTCGCTGAGCTTGCGCGTGCGGGTGGTGTTGACGCGGGCGTCGGCAGCAAGCTGGGTGCGCAGTTTTTCCAGTTGACGGTTTGCGGTGGACAACTGATCGCTGAGATCGCGGTTCTGACGTTGCAGTTCCTCGTCAACGACGGGAGCAGTCGCCGACTTGGTGTAGATCGTTCCCTTGTTGATGCTGGGCGTACTGCCCGGGCGTTTGTCCGGGGCGGCGAGGCGGGCCAGAAGGCTTTGACGTTCGCGCTGCAACGACTCAATCTGGCTGGCGTTGCTGGTGCGGGTGGCGTTCAGTTCGTCGCGGAGCGCCTGCAACTCGGCTGAGGTGTTCGGGCGTTTGGAGTCGCCCAACTGGAGGGCGAGCGTCTGGTTTTCCTTCTTCAATTGGTCAATTTGTGTCGCCTGTTTTTGGCTGGCACGGTCGGCGGCAGCGCGGGTCTCAATGAGTTCCGTGCGCAGTTTTTGGAGGTCTCCCGAACCCGTGGCGGCAACTCGTTTCGCTTCCGTCAACTGTTGGTTGAGCGCATCAACTTGGGCGCTGAGTTTGGCGGCGCGTTCGGCCTCGGTGCGTGCTGTGGTCAGTTGTGCAGTCAGTTGTTCATTTTGTTTCTTCAGTTCATCTGCTTGAGCAATTGCTTTCGCTGCCTGCTTCTTCAGTTGTGTTTGGTCCTCGAACTTGCGGCTGCGGTCGGCGAGTTGTTTTTGCAAGTCGGCAAGTTGCTGGTTCATCTCCGCGAGACGTCCCGCCAACTCGGCGTCCTTCTTGTTGAGATCAGCTTGGGCGGTCAGTTGTGCGGCCTTGGCGCGCTCGACGTCCGTGCGGGCCTGCGCGAGATCGGCGCGAAGCTTGTCGAGTTCCGCTGCGCTGGGGCTGGTTGTGGGACTGGTTTTCTTCGCTGCCTGCAACTCGCGTTTCAACGTTTCGATTTGCTTCACCGCGTCGGCAAGATCAGCGCGGAGTTGCTGGGTCTCGGCGGAATCCGCGCCACGTTTGGATGGCGCTACGAATGTGGCGGATAGGCCCGGCGCGGTAGGGGCGAGATTGCGTTTGATGGTGTCCAGTTGTTCCATGCAGTATTCGAGGCGGAACTGAACGAGATGCGCGTTCCAGTTTGGGGATTTCTCTTTGATGGCAAGAAGAATGTTCTGCGCGGCGCTGAATTTCGTGTAGGCGGTCTTCCAATCGGATTTACCCTTGGCGGCATCGCCCTCCTGAATCAGCAGGAAAGCGTCCACGTACTGCGCGCCGGGGTCATCGGCGGCAACGACCCAACCGACCGCCAGCGTGAACAACAGGGCGAGGACAAGAAGATGTTTCATGGCGGGAGCTTGTACCCCAAAAGGCGGTGCTTGGCAACTCCGACAACTGTGTTACCGTCTCGTCCGTGAGCCGTAAACCAGAACTGGTCGCACCCGCCGGCAACATGGACTGCGCGCGCGCCGCCGTCGCCAACGGCGCCGACGCGGTCTATTTCGGCCTGCCGCGCTTCAACGCACGGATGCGGGCAGACAATTTCACTCCGGAACAACTACCGGGACTGGTGCGCTTTCTTCATGAGCATCGCTGCCGGGCCATTGCGGTGCTGAACATCCTGATCTTTCCCGATGAACTGGCTGACGCGGAGCGCGAGTTGATCATGCTCGACGCAGCGGGTGTTGACGCCGTGATGGTGCAGGACCTCGGCGTCGCCACGCTGGCGCAACGGCTCGGCTTGCGGATGGAAGTCCACGCCTCGACGCAGATGACCATCACTAATCCCGAGGCCGTCAAGTTCATCGCGCGGCTCGGCGTCAAGCGCGTCGTACTCGCCCGCGAACTGTCGTTGAAAGAGATCGCCCAGTTTGATCCGACGATGATCGAATTGGAAGTGTTCGTTCACGGCGCGCTCTGTGTCGCTTATTCGGGGCAATGCCTGACCAGCGAGGCGCTCGGACAACGCAGCGCCAACCGCGGCGAATGCGCTGCCGCCTGCCGGTTACCGTACGATTTGATTGTGGATGGCGCGCGAAAAGACCTCGGTGCTTGCCGGTATTTGCTCTCGCCGCAGGACCTCGCCGGCGCGCGCGATGTTCCGGATTTGTTCCGGCTGGGAATTGCGGCGTTCAAGATCGAAGGACGCTTGAAATCACCGGAGTATGTCGCGGCGACGACGCAAATTTACCGGAAAGCGATTGATCAAGCAGTCAACGGTCAGCGGTCAGCAGTCAGCGCGGAGGATTGGTATAGACTTGAGATGGCGTTCTCGCGCGGGCTTTACACCGGCTGGCTGCACGGCGTGAATCATCAGAAGTTGGTGCAAGGTCAGTTCGGCACAAAACGCGGGCCGCTCGTCGGTGAGGTGCGGAACGTCAGTTACGATCATGTTGACGTGGAGATCCGGTGCCCGTTGCGAGCGGGCGACGGCGTGTTGTTCGAGGGCGAGAAGGAGCAGGGCGGACGCGTCTGGGAAGTGCGCGGAGACAGTTTGTATTTCGAGCGCGGCAAGATTGACTTTCGCGCGCTGAACCCCGGCGACCGCGTGTGGAAGACGAGCGATCCGCAACTGGAGAAAGAATTACGTCGGACATTTGCCGGCGAGATTCCGCGTCCGAAACAGCCACTGGACATTCGTGTCAGCGGCAAAGCGGGCGAACCGCTGGTGTTGGTAGCGCGCGGCGTATCGGCGCAGTCGGCGATGCCGTTGCAGCCGGCGCGGAAACGCCCGCTGACGACAGAGTCGTTGCGGGAGCAACTGGGACGGCTCGGCGACACTGATTTCGAGATCCGCGAGTTGCGGAACGAGCTGGTTGGCGAGGTAATTCTTCCGGTGAGCGAGTTGAACCGGTTGCGTCGAGAGTTGGTCGGGAGGGTACGGACTTGAAAGCGGATGCCAAACCACAACTCATCGCACTCTGCCGGACGATGGAGCAACTCGCGGCGGCGCTGGAGGCTGGCTGCGCGACGGTGTACGCGGATTTCGAGGACGTGCGGCGGTTCGCGGACGCGGTGAAGTTAGCGCGTGGGCGGGCGGAGATTTTTCTGGCGACGCCGCGAGTTTTGAAGCCGGGAGAGCAAGGTTTGTTGAAAACGGTTTCGCAAGGCGAGGGTGTGGTGATTCGGAATCTCGGCTGTGTTGAGTGGCCGGTGCGGAGGGTGGGGGATTATTCGCTGAACGTGGCCAATGCGTTGTCGGCGGAGCTGTTGATTCGAACGGGGTTGGAGCGAGTGACGGTGTCGTATGACTTGAATGCGGAGCAAGTGATTGCACTTTTGCGCTCGGCTCCGCCGGAATGGTTCGAGGTGGTGATCCATCAACATCTGCCGATGTTTCACATGGAGCATTGTCTGTTTGCGGCGTTTCTCAGTGGCGGGACGGATTCGACGAACTGCGGTCATCCTTGTGAACGGCACAAGGTCGAGTTGCGCGACCGTGTTGGCGCGCGTCATCCGGTACAAGCAGATGTTGGCTGCCGCAACACCGTGTTTCACGCGCGAGCGCAAAGCGGCGCGGAATGGGCGATGCGGTTCATGGAGGCCGGGGCGCGCACGTTTCGTGTTGAACTGCTCAATGAAGACGCCGCACAAACCCGCCTGACGCTGGATAGCTATCGCGCACTGCTGGCTGGGAAGTTGAGCGGGACGGAACTGGCGCGTCGCCTGAAACTGGTCAACCAACTCGGCGTGACCAGCGGCACACTGACAGTGTTGGGATAAGAAACCACCGCGAGCGACTCCCTACCTCTTTTGCACGAAGGTGTAACATATGTTACACCTTCGTGCAAATTAGTTGTTTAGGGTTCCGTTAGCGCACTAAGCGTTTCCAGTTTGCCGAACATGATGCGGTCGGTGCTGCCTTTGTGGCCTTGTGTGACGGTCAGCCAGATGTCGCCGTTGTGGTCGTGGAAGGTTGGGTATTGGAACGAGTCCGGCGACTCGAAGCGGTATTTGCGGTCCCATTTCTTGCCATCGCGCAAAATGTCAATGTTGAACACGCTTCGCCGGCCGCCTCCGATGCTCGTGTTCTCCTGCCAGCCGAGGTAGTAGATGTCGCCGATACTTGTCAAAGGTCGGTTTGGAGTTTGTGCGATTCGGCACAGGGAGGTAGTTCCTTGCCAACCGTCCATGTCCGGCCATCCTTGCTCGTGGTGAAACGATAGTTGCGGTTGCTGCCTTCGTTGCGGCAGATGGCCATCCATGTGCCGTCGGGCAACCGGTTCACTGCCGACTCGCTCAGTTGCTCGGACTGTGGCTCGTTGTAGTCGCCGATAATCTCAAACGTGGCCAGATCATCGTGCAGAAGCGCCAAGGCGTTCTGTTTGCCGGGATAGTTGCTGATGGCCACATACGTCTTGCCGCCGAACTGTTTGAATGAATCGAACAAATACAAGCCGTTATCTTTTGCGGGTTTGGTAAAGCCGTGTGCGACGGCATCGGCATGAAAGTATTGCGGCTGCATGTCGAAGACGCCAGAGGAGGTCTTGAGTTTGGCCTGGTGAATGCGGTTCTCAAACGACTGCGTGCGCAGATCGAAATCGCGATACCAAGTCTGCGCCTGTTGTTTCGGCGGCTGACTGGCAAAATAGCACCGCAGCGTGTGTTCATTCGCCCGGATGATGCGCGGCACAAAACACATTCCCACCGGTAACGACACGTTCTCAAAAGCTTGTCCCGATTTGGTCAGCGGAACGGTTTTCTCCACGGCCAGCGTCTTGAGATTCACCACCGTCAACACACAATACTGCGCCGCGCCGGCGCCGTGACCGGGTTGGATGTCGTTGTCATGCTCGACGATATAAGCGCGGTCGCCCACGCACACGAACTCCGCGTCGTGCGCCCCCTTGACATGCGGCGCAGTCACACGAATCAAACGCTTCATCACTTCATCGCCGGCGATTGTTGCGTTCCAATTCGGCGGAAGAATTGCGCTACCTGCCGTAACGGTTACGGCAAAGACCGGCACGGCCCATTTACCGATGCTGATGGTTTCACCGGCGGCGCAGTCCCTTTGATACAGTGTGCAAAAGTTTCCCGTGGATGAGGGATTGAACAAACAAATTTCCGGCAGGGCGACTTTCTTGAACCCTTGGTTCAGCAGCGTTTTCGTTTGCGAATCTTTGTTGCGCTCTGGCGCAGGCGTCAGAACCCAGACCGTGCCGGCGCGGTCGCAGGTCAGCGTCTTCGTCCCCTCCAAGGGAACACGGAGAAACTGTGCGCCACGCAACGCGTCAGGCAGTTCCGCTACAACATATTTCCGGTCGGTGAACAGCAAAGCGCCGGTGCGCAGCGATTCAGGTTGAAAACCATCTGCGTTGAATTGTCCAGGCGACTTCCGACGAAGCGGTTCCCCGTCGGAGTTTGCGTTGACCGCTTTCGGTGCGATTTTCGGTTTCTCTTGGCCGCCGGAGGCTTGGCTGACGAGCTGGCGCAACCGCACCGCGCCGCTTACGTCGTTGCCGGCGGTGGCGTCTTCCTCGCGGAATGTTGCCATCAGAATGTGACGGTCGGCAGTGCGGCTGTAATCGTAGATAATCCGAATCAAACCGTCGGGAGTCTGCTGGCCGTCGGGATAAGAGACGCCGTTGCGCTCATCGAGCAGCAAGCCGCCACCCCACGTTTTGCCGTCGTCCTTGGAAATAAACGCCATGAGGTGCGAGCGCCCGGTTCGTTCGGTCATCGGGCCGTGCTTGACCAGCAGGAGATTGCCGGACTTGAGACGGCTGATGAAGAATCGCGCGCTGGGGTGGGGGATGGACGACGGAGTCAGTTCCGGCCAGGTCTTGCCGCAGTCGGTGGAGACGCTCTCGCCGATGCCGTACTTGGTGCGGACGAGCAGCCATATCGAATGATCTTTGCGTTCGATGAACATGTGTTCATCAAAGGCGCGAACATCCACCGGCACGTTACAGCCGCCACGTAGTGACCATGTCTTGCCTTTGTCTGTGGAGACAACCATTCGCGCGCTGTTGTCCGTTTTGCGCCACGTGGAGGCTGGCAACACCCATTCACCGGTGGAAAGCACAATCGGTTTGCACATCATGATGCCGTCGGTGATGCGCACCGGTTTCTTCCATTTCGGCGTGTCGGAGTCGGGATTCGTGATTTCGAGAAACCACACGCCGGCGACAGAACCCTCGTGGGCGATGGCTTGTGCCCAGACCAAACGGAGTCTGCCGTCGAGCGCCATCCAGAGTTCGGGGTCGTAGGTGCGCACCGGTCCGTCGGCGTCGGGGTCCACGACAAGGACTTCTTTCCATGTCTTGCCGTCATCGCCGCTGGTGCTGAGGACAACATAATTGTTGTGGTCTTCGCCGGGGGTTACTCCTGCATACCACGTTGCCCACAAGCGTCCTTTCGGCGAGACCTCCGTGCTGGGGATGCCTTGAAAGGCGCGATTGGTGACGGCGTGCAGTACTTGTGGCTGGCCGACATATTGCGGCGGTTTCAGGAACGCGGTGTCGTCAGCAGCGCTTACACTCGTGGCTATCGCCACGAAGATGCAAAACCACAATTTATTCATCTCGATTCTCCTCTTTATTCTGCCAATCCCTTCACGGCGACGAACGACATCACCAAAGAAAAAAGGAAGGCGACAATCATGCACGCATTGAGCAACAAGCCGGCCCGGTGTTCGCCCATTAGTGAGCGTTTGTTGACCAACACAAAGAACACGCCGATGACCAGCGGCAACACGAACACCTGCGACACTTGCGTGGCAATCTGTGCCGCAATCGGGTTGGCGCCCATGACCGGCACCGCCAATCCCAACACGCACGCCACGCCGGTTAGGATGCGGAACAACGCTGAGTGGCTGTCGAACTCGCCTTTGCGGTAGTCGCTAATCAACAACGGCGCCACCATGCAGATGGGGAACACCGACGAGAACCCGGCGCTCAATGTTCCCACCAGAAACAACGCAACAGCATATTTCCCGGCCACGGGCGTCAGCGTGTGCACCATGTCGAGCACCTGATTGATTTGCAGCCCGCGACTGAACAGCGCGCCCGCCGCACACGCCATGACCGCGCCGCTGACGATGAACATCAACGCGGCTCCCGTGAAAGCGTCCAGCGACTGTTGACGGAGATTGTCGCGTGTCCAGCCTTTCGCCTTGAGCAACAACGGGCGAGTGACAAAGGTTGGCGCAGCCATCGTGGTACCCACGAAGGCCGCCACCATCAGATGCGCGCCCGGAACATTGGGGATCGTCGGGACAAATCCGCGCGCGACCCGTCCGGCCGGCGGCAACACAATGAACATCGAAACGACGAACGAAAGAGCGAGAATGGTGACAAAGAACACCAACACCTTCTCAAAAAACGAATACCCGCCATGCCACAACATCCCATACATCACCGCCATCACGGCCACCGCAATTCCCAACACCGACCAGTATGCATTTCCATTGAGAGATGGAATGAACAACCGCACGGCTTCGTAGAGAGCAGCCGAAGAAAGCCCGACTAATCCCGATAGACAACACCATTGGCCCATAACGACGCCAATCACCATGAGAATCGCCAACCATTTCCCGCCGGGCAGATGGCGGCGGCATCCGTGGACAGCCGTGTCACCGGTGACCACCGCAAAACGTCCCGCCGCCTCCATCATGACCCACGAAAACAAACAACTCAGCGCCAACACCCACAGCAGTTGCATCCCGAACTGGCTGCCCGCTTTGGTCATGGAAGTGACGCTGCCGGTGCCCACGGTGTAGCCGATGGCAAAAATCCCCGGACCTACTGCCAGCAATAAGTTGATGATCCGCTTGATCAAACCGTTCATGAAGTGTTCCTGACTCTCAACAAACCACCCGGCACGACAACAAACAGGAGCGTCGCCGCTAGCCGCAGCAGCCGTGCGAGTGTTCGTCGCCATGACCGCAACCAGAGCAACTGCCACAGGAGTGTTGAAGATCATCGTCGGTGGCTTCGCGCATCTCGGTGATCTCGACGTCAAACGTCAGGTCAACATCAGCCAACGGATGATTGGCGTCGAGGGTGACGTGGGTGTCGGTGATCTTGGTCACCATGAGCGGCACAGGGCTGGCGTGGGAACGAAATTTGTCGCCGACTTTGATGTCCTGCGAGGGGAGGCGGTCGCGCGTGATTTCGAAGACGAGATCGGGTTTGCGGAGACCATAGGCGTGTTCGGCTTTGACCTGCACGCGTTTCTTGTCGCCGACGTTGAGTTTGCCAAGCTCGGTTTCCAAGCCGGAAATGATCTGGCCCTGTCCTTCCACGAAACTCAACGGCGAGCGGCCCGTGGAACTGTCGAGAGTTTCGCCCTTCGGATCGGTCAGCGTGTAGTGAAATGAGATGAGGCGTGCGTTCATGGTGGGCGCACCATACGCACGTTTGCCCTGTCTGTCCAGCGCCAGAAAGAGGTTGAACGTTGCGGTGACTCCGCGTAGATTGCGCACTCATTATGAAGGCCAAACCAAAAGATCCTGTTTCCACGACGAAAGACCTGAAAGCGCCCGCCACGGGCGCAAAGGGCTGGCTCGGGTATCGCCCGGAAATCAAGGTGCTGGATTGCACGATTCGCGACGGCGGCTTGATGAACGATCACCGGTTTACGGACGACTTCGTGCGCGCCGTGTACAAAGCCGACGCCGCCGCGGGCGTGGATTACATGGAGATGGGCTACAAGGCTTCCAAGAAGATTTTCCGCCGCGAAGAGCATGGCACTTGGAAATTCTGCGACGAGAACGACCTTCGACGCATCATTGGCGACAACAAGAGCGAGGGAACCAAAATCTCCGTCATGGCGGACTCCGAGCGGACCGACTACGCCGTGGACATTCTGCCGAAGAAGGACAGCGTAGTGGACATGATTCGCGTGGCCACCTACATCCATCAAATTCCGACGGCGCTCGACATGATCAAGGACGCGCACGACAAAGGCTATGAGACGACCGTCAACCTCATGGCGGTCACCGCCGTGCCGGACGCCGAGTTGGAAACCGGGTTGGAATCGCTCGCGAACTCCGAAGCCGGCACGATGTACGTCGTGGACAGCTTCGGCAACATGTACAGCGAACAAATCCGCGCCCTGGTGCGAAAATTTCTTCACTATACAAATCCCGCAGGCAAACAACTGGGCATCCACACGCACAACAACATGCAATTGGGTTTCGCCAACACCATCGAAGCCATCATCCTCGGCGCCAACCTCGTGGACGCGAGCATCTGCGGCCTCGGCCGCGGCGCGGGAAACTGTCCGATGGAACTGATCTTGAGTTTCCTGCACAACCCGAAGTTCAAACTCCGTCCGATGTTGGAATGTATTCAGAACACGGTGGAACCGTTGCGCAAGGATGTGCGTTGGGGGTTCGCCATTCCGTACATGCTGACCGGTTGCCTGAACCGCCATCCGAAACCCGCGATGCAGTTCATGGAAGGCAACGACTACCAGAACATCGTCCAGTTCTACGACCAAGTCATCGAAGATCAATAGCGCCATGAGACGGGAACAATGGCAGGCGTTCAAGCGCGCCGCCAAGCGCCAGAGTCGCGGCCCGATTCCGCTGGCGTTGATCGTGGACAGCCCTTGGATACCGGGACATCTCGGGGTTGGGCATCTCGATTACTACTTCGACACGGAAGTGTGGTTTCAGGCGAACCTGAAAATGATGCAGGAATTTCCCGACGTGATCTTCTTTCCGTCGTGGTGGGTTGAGTGCGGCATGGCCGCGGAACCATCGTCGCTCGGTGTCCGCATCCGCTTCTGGAAAAACCAGACACCGAGCGAGGAGCGCATCCCGTTTCGTCTCGACGACATCGAACAGCTTACGCAGCCCGATCCGCATACCGACGGTTTCATGCCGTTGATCCTGCACCGATACGAGAAGATGAAGCAACGCATCGCCGATGCCGGCTACACGATTCCTGTCGTCGCGGCGCGCGGCCCGCTTTGCACGGCGTCGTTCTTCCGCGGGGTGACGGAGCTGATGATGGATGTCGTCGAGTCGCCCGACCGCGTTGCCAAACTTCTCGACATCACCACCAAGCTCACGATTGACTGGCTCAAAGCGCAAGCGGAAGTCATCGGGCCGAGCGTGGAAGGCTTCCTCGTCCTTGATGACATTGTTGGGTTCCTCGGCCACGAACACTACGAAGAGTTCGCGCATCCGTATCTCAAACGCATTTGCGATGCGTTCCCCGCCGACTGGGTCAAGGTCTATCACAACGACGCCAACGTCTCCGCCTGTCTCGAACTTCTTCCCGACGCCGGCTTCGACGTGCTGAACTGGGGCAAACAACTGCCCGTGGCCGAGGCTGCGCGACGGCTCGGTGGGCGAATGACGCTGATGGGCAACGTGAACCCGCTCGAAATCGGCGTCCGCGGCACGCCTGACGAAGTTGCTGTCGCCACGCGCGAAGTTCTGCAAAATGCCGGCTCGCATCCGTTGATTCTGTCCGTTGGCGGCGGTGTTAGCATGGGCATGCCTGCCGCCAACATCCGCGCGATGATCACCGCGCTGGCCGAGTTCAACCAGCAACGGAGGTAAGCATGCACGCGTTTTTGCTGGCGCTGACGCTGTTCAACCTCAACGAAGTCCGCCTCCTCGATGGCCCATTCAAAAACGCGCAGGAGACCGACTGCGCCTATTTGTTGCGGCTCGAACCTGACCGTTTTCTCCACACCTTTCGCACCAACGTCGGTCTTCCCTCCACCGCCGAACCCTGCGGCGGCTGGGAGA
>CAZNOK010000107.1:0-17080 GCA_964574605.1 uncultured Verrucomicrobiota bacterium | reverse complement strand
CCGCTACGGCCTCGGCGGCGCCGCCGCTCTCTGGCTCGGCAACGGCCTCCATGCTGCCGCGCCGGTTTCCACCGAGAAAGCGAAGGCCAAGTCCGTCATCCAAATCTGGCTCTGGGGCGGCGCATCGCACCTCGATACGTTCGACCCGAAACCCGAGGCCGGCAACGACTACTGCGGGCCGCTCAAGAGTCCCATCGAAACCAATGTCAAAGGTATCCGCATCGGCGAACTGCTTCCGTTACTGGCCAAGCAGGCCGACAAATACACGCTCATCCGCAGCATGACCCACGGCGTCAGCAGCCACGAGACCGCCGCGTACATGGTCCAGACCGGCCGCCCCGCCGGCGAGACGGTTGTGTATCCGAGCGTCGGCGCCGTCGCGTGCCTCTACAAAGGCAAGGACGCCGGTTACAAGGGACTCATCCCTCCGTATATCGTGCTGACCGAACCGCAAGGACGGTTCTCTGAAGCCGGTTTCCTCGGCGGACGCTACAAACCGTTCGCCACCGGCGGCGACCCGGCGCAAGGCAAGTTCGCCGTCGAAGGCATCGTCGCCCCCGGCATCACCAACAAACGCCAGGAAGCGCGCCGCGACCTGCTCCACGGCCTCAACACCCTCGGCAACGCGATGGCCGACGACGCACAGATCAAGGCTCTCGCCGCCACCGAACACGAAGCCTACGATCTCATCCTCGGCGACGGCAGCAAGACCTTCGATCTCTCTACGGAGAAATCCGAAAGCCGCGACGCCTACGGTCGCACCACCTTTGGCCAATCCTGTCTCATGGCCCGCCGGCTCGTCGAGAAAGGCGTTCCTTACGTCACCATCAATTACAAAGGTTGGGACAACCATAAAGGGATATTCGAGACGTTCCGCCGCAAATTACCTGAATTGGATAAAGGTCTCGCCACGCTCCTCCAAGACCTCTCCGCTTCCGGCCTGCTCGACAGCACCATCATCTGGTGTTGCGGCGAATTCGGGCGCACGCCGAAAATCCAGTGGGAAGCTCCGTGGAACGGCGGACGCGGTCACTACGGCAAAGTCTTCACCTGCCTCGTTGCCGGCGGCGGCTTCAAGGGCGGCCATGTCATCGGCTCCTCCACGGCCCGCGGCGAAGAAGTCAAGGAACGCCCCGTGTATCCGACGGACCTCATCGGCAGCATGTATGAACTGCTCGGCATTGACACCGCCGGCAAACTCCCGCACCCGCAAGGCATGCAGTGTCCCGTCGTCGCCGCCAAGAGCGAGGAGACGCCTTCCGGCGGTCGCTTGAAAGAAATCATGGCATGAACATCCATCGCTCCGTTGCGTTGCTCGCGCTGGCGGCTGTTCTTGTGGCCACGTCGCAAGCTCAACAAAGACAATCGCAGCCCGCGCCGCGCATCGGTTACGTCTATCCCGCCGGCGGACAGGCCGGCAGCACGTTCCACGTCACCGTCGGCGGCCAATACCTCGATGGCATCAACAAAGTCTTCATCTCCGGCAGCGGCGTGCAGGCGACCCTGCTGGAGAATTTCAAGCCGCTCACCTATCAGCAGTTCCGGTCACTCGGCAAGACGGCGCAGGAACTCCAGAGAAAGAAGAACAAGACCCCCGAGGAGCAGAAACGGCTCGCCGAACTCCGCAAACGGCTGATGACCTTCAACCGCAACGCCAACGCAACCATCGCCGAGACCATCACCTTCCAAGTCACCGTCGCGCCCAACGCCATCGTCGGCGACCGTGAATTGAGGCTCGGCTCTGACGCGGCGTTGTCCAACCCGCGCGTCTTCAGCATCGGCCAGCTTCCCGAAGTCTCCAAGAAAGTCGCCAAGTTCGTCAACGAGGACGGCTTCAAGAACCAACGCCGGGGCGAACAAGAAGCCGCGCCGCCCTCGCTCGAAACTTCCATGACCATCCCTTGCGTCATCAATGGCCAGGTCCTGCCCGGCCAGGTTGACCACTATCGTTTCAAGGCGAAGCGCGGACAACGCCTCGTCTTCGCCACCAGCGCGCGCGAGTTGACGCCGTATCTGCCCGACGCCGTGCCCGGCTGGTTCCAAGCGGTCATCACACTCTACGACGCCAGCGGAAAAGAACTCGCGTTCGACGACGACTTCCGTTTCCACCCCGACCCGGTCCTCTACTACGAGATTCCGAAGGACGGCGAGTATGTCCTCGAAATCAAAGACTCCATCTACCGGGGACGCGAGGACTTCGTCTATCGCATCACCGTCAGCGAAACGCCGTTCGTCACCAGCATCTTCCCCCTCGGCGGCCGAGCCGGCATCGAGACCGCCATCGAAGTCAAAGGCTGGAACCTCCCTGTCAACTCCGTCACGCAAAACAAGGATTGCAAACCCAGCGTGCTTCCTGTTTACGTCGCCAAAGACGGCTGGATCTCCAATCGCCTCCCGTTTGTCGTGGACCCGTCGCCACAGTGCGCGGAACAAGAACCCAACGACGACAAAGACCACGCCCAAGCCATCGGCTTGCCCATCATCATCAACGGACGCATTGACAAGCCCGGCGACTCGGACGTCTTCCGCATCAAAGGCCACGCCGGCGCGGAGATCGTCGCCGAAGTCCAAGCGCGACGGCTCGATTCACCCGTTGATTCCGTCCTGCGAATCACCGACGCCACCGGCAAACAAATCGCCTACAACGACGACAACGAAGACAAAGCCTCCGGCCTCAACACACACCACGCCGACTCCTACATCCGCGTCAAACTCCCGGCCACCGGCGACTACTACGTTTATCTCGGCGACGCCCAACGCAAAGGCGGCCCCGAATACGCCTATCGTCTCCGCATCAGCCTGCCGCAACCCGATTTTGAATTGCGCGTCGTCCCCTCCAGCATCAACGTCCGCGCCGGCTCCAGTGTTGCCATCACCGCATATGCGCTCCGAAAGGACGGCTACACCGGCGACATTTCCCTCGCGCTGCGAAAGGCTCCCGAAGGATTCAAACTCAACGGCGCATGGATTCCCGCCGGACAAGAGCAGATTCAACTCACACTGACCGCTCCACAGACAGCCACCAAGGAGCTCTTCAGCATCGCCATTGACGGCCGCGCCAATATCGGCGGCAGACTCATTGCCCGCGAAGCCGTGCCCGCCGAAGACATGATGCAAGCGTTCGCCTATCGTCACCTCGTGCCCTCCAAGGAACTCAAAGTTGCCGTTTCCAGTGGCGGCAAGTTTATGGCTCGCCAGAAATTCTCGACCAAACAGCCCGTCCAAATCGGCGAAATCGCCCCCGTCAAGATTCCCGCCGGCGGCACGGCCAAGGTCCACGTTGGAATGCCGTTGACGACGTTCTTCGGCAAAGTCCAACTCGAACTCAACGAGCCGCCCGATGGCATCACCATCAAGGACGTCACCGCCAGTCGCGACGGCACCGAGATTCTGCTGGCAACCGAGTCCGACAAAATCAAACCCGGCCTCAAAGGCAATCTCATCGTCAACGCCTTCGCTGCCGCCGGCGCGCCGAGGAAGGCCGGGAAAGGCGCGGCCCAACCTCGCGTCCCCATCGGCACCCTCCCCGCCATTCCCTTTGAAGTAGTCGCCCGCTAAATGTTCCGGTTTTGTTTTGGGTTGTAGTCGCGCACGCCGGCAACGTGGGAGGGACCTCAGCGCCCCGACCACCCAAGCCCGTCGCCGCACGGAGGCGGCTCCCACATTCAAACCAGTGCGCAGTAGTCGCAGACTTTACGTCTGCGCGGGCCGATGCTACAAGCAGGGACAATGAAACGCAGAGAATTCTTTCAGGTTCTCGGCGGCACGGTCGTCGCCGCCAGCTTCGCCCCGTCACTGCTCGCTGGCGACGAACGCGATTGGTTCCGACGAAAACGGTTCGGCATGTTCGTCCACTGGGGCCTCTACGCCATCCACGGTTTCCACGAACAGGAACAATGGCGCGCCCGCGTCCCGCGCGCCGAGTATGTGAAGCTTGTGAAGCAGTGGAACCCGGTGAAGTTCAATCCCGACGCGTGGCTCGACCTGATGGAGCAAGCCGGGATGAAATACATCTGCCTGACGACCAAACATCACGACGGCTTCTGCCTCTTCGAGAGTAGGCTGACGAAGTTCAACACGATGAACACGCCGTACGGCAAGGACATCGTGAAGCAACTCGCCGACGCCTGTCACCGGCGCAACGTGCCGCTTTGCCTCTATTACTCCATCGCCGACTGGAACCAGCCGAACTATCCGAATCAAGGCCGGCATCACGAACTTCCACCGCAGCCTGGCGATTCGCCCGACTGGATGAAGTATCTGGAGTTCCTCAAAGGCCAAGTCCGCGAGCTTTGCACCAACTACGGCGAGATCCACGGTTTCTGGTGGGACATGAACGTGCCGAAGCACGCCGATCGTTCTATCAACGACATGATCCACAAACTCCAACCCAGCGCCGTCATCAACAACCGCGGTTTCGACGACGGCGATTTCGGCACGCCGGAGCGCGACTACGAAAAGGACGACGCGACGAGTTTCCCGCGTCCGACAGAAGCCTGTCAGTCCGTCGGCACCGAGAGCTGGGGTTTCCGCGAAGACGAGGACTACTACACCGACCGGCATTTATTCCGGAGCATTGATAAATATCTCGCCCGCGACGGCAACTATCTTCTCAACGTCGGCCCGCAGCCCGACGGCGCCATCGGCCCGAACGAAACCGCCATCCTCCAGCGCGTCGGCAAATGGTACGGCTCCATCAAGGAGTCGCTCGAAAGCGTCGTCCCGGCGTCGCAACTCACCTCGAACCGCAACGTTCTCCTGACGCGGCGCGGCAACACGCTCTACGTCCATCTCTACAAAGACCCGACCTCGGAGTCGGTGAAGCTGAAACCGATCACCGTCCTCCCGCGCAAAGCGACGCTTCTGAACACCGGCGCGCCGGTGGATTGTTCGGTGGACATGGTGCCGAGCGAGCACATCGAGCAAGGCCGCTACCTCCGCCTGCGCAAGCTGCCGGTGAATGAACTGTCGAACACCGTGCTCGTCGTGAAGCTGGAGTTCGACAAACCTTTTGCCACCGGTAAAGCCGGTTCGGAAAAGATCACCGACTCACAGAAATAGGACGAGCCGGAACAAAACCGGAACATATGCTGCCCGCCATCTTCACTGTCTTCCTTTGGGCGATTTCAATGAGTTGCGCGCACCGGTCAGCGTTGACGCTGCGATCGGGCGCAGCGGCAAATCTCGCGCGGTTGTCGCTCGGCGTAGTGGTGCTCGCATTGTGGGCGCACCTGTTCGGAAAAGGTATCGGCGGCGTGGGAGTGTGGTGGTTTGTCGTGAGCGGGTTCGTCGGGTTTGGTCTCGGCGACATCGCGTTGTTCGAGGCGTTGCCACGGCTCGGACCGCGGTTGACGGTGGTGCTCGCGCAATGTCTGGCCGCGGTGTTCGGCGCGTTGATCGAGTGGCTCTGGCTCGGCACGACGTTGAGCGTCGCGCAACTGGCGGCGGGCGCGGTGGTGCTCGCGGGCGTGGCGCTGGCATTGGTGCCGGAGGAACACGTGCAACGGGAGCGTCGCACGTTGCTGGTTGGCGCTGTGTTCGGCGCGCTGGCGGGACTCGGTCAGGCCGGCGGCGCGGTGTTGAGTCGCAAGGCGTATTTCGTCACGCAACTCGCCGGACAAACAGTGGACGGCGGCACGGCGGCCTATCAACGCGTTCTTGGCGGCATCGGTCTGGTTGCGATCTTCTTCGTTTGGCTTGCACGACACAGCGGCAACGAGCACGCGACGCCGGGCGCATGGCGCAAGGCAGCGCCGTGGATCGTGGCGAACGCGTTGGCAGGATCGGTGATCGGCGTGGCGTGTTATCAATGGGCGTTGAGCATCGCGCCGAGCGGCGTGGTGCTGCCGATCGTTGCCACGACGCCGCTAGCGGTCGTGCCGCTGGCGTACGCGCTGGAAGGCGAACGACCCAGCGCGCGTTCGTTGGCCGGCGGCGTGTTGGCCGTGGCGGGCGTGGTGGCGTTGACATTGGCTCGGTGAAGCGTCATATTCGCGCCATTCATGAAACCACTTCTTTCCCTCTCGCTGGCCGCCATCGCGTTTGTTTGGTCGAGTATCGCGGCTGATGTTTCTCAAACAAAGACAGCCGACGAAGCCTGGGCGCAAATCCAGGAACTCCAGAAAGGCCCGAAACAACAGCCGAAAACCGAAGAGGAAGCCCGCAAGATCACCGCGGAGTTCGTGAAGCAATTCGACGCGACGCTGGCGAAGTTCATCGAGTCCTACCCGAAGGACGCGCGTTGTTGGGACGCGAAGGTGTTGCAGGTGCAGGTGTTGTTGACCAGCGATTTTCTGGAGAAGAGGAACCCGTCGAAGAACACGGCGGCGTTGACCACGCTTCAGGAGGTCGCCTCCGCGAAGGACGCCCCGGCCAGCGCGCGCGCCAACGCCGGGTTCATGTTGATCCAGATGCACGGAAGCGCGCTCGGCCCGCAACCCGACAAGGAAGCCGCCGCGAGTTTGGAGAAGGAAATGCTCGCTTTCATGAAAGCGTTTGCCGATGACCCGCGCACCTCGCACGTGAAGATGATGCGCGCGGACTTGCAGGAAAAGATTGACCCGGCCAAGGCGGAAACACTCTTCAAGGAACTCATCTCCGACAAGGACCCGCGCGTCGCGCGCCGCGCCAAGGCCAAACTGGAACAGATGGAACTGACGCGGAAACCGATCGCGTTGAAATACACCGCCGTGGACGGCAAGGAAGTGGACCTGACCAAGATGCGTGGCAAGGTCGTGCTGGTGGATTTCTGGGCGACGTGGTGCGGTCCGTGTCGCGTCGAAGTTCCCAATGTCGTCGCGGCCTACAAGAAGTATCAGGAAAAAGGTTTTGAAGTCGTCGGCGTCTCGCTCGACGAAGACAAGGACGCCATGCTCGCCTACACGAAGGAACAAGGCATGACGTGGCCGCAGCATTTCGACGGCAAAGGCTGGCAGAACGAAATCAGTTCCCGTTACGGCATCCAATCCATCCCCGCCATGTGGCTCGTGGACAAGAAAGGGATGATCCGCTCCACTGAGGCGCGCGGCGAGCAACTCACTGCGTTGATCGAGAAACTCCTGGCCGAGTGAATGCCGAACCCATCGTCCAGATCCGCGACCTGACCAAGCTCTACCGTCACGGCGAGATTGATGTCACGGCGCTCAACAACGTCTCCCTCGACATCGGCGCCGGCGAGTTTGTCGCCCTGATGGGGCCGAGCGGTTCCGGCAAAAGCACACTCCTCCACATCATCGCCGGCATTGACCGGCCGACCAGCGGCCAATGCGTCGTTCAAGGCACCGACGTCGCCGCGCTCGGCGAAACCCAACTCGCCGAGTGGCGCAACAACCACGTCGGCTTCGTCTTCCAGACCTTCAACCTCATCCCTGTCCTCACTGCGTTCGAGAACGTCGAGCTGCCGCTGTTGCTCACGAGCCTGTCGTCGGGCGAACGCCGCGCCCACGTCGAAGCCGCGCTCGAACTTGTCGGGCTTGCTGACCGGATGCGTCATCTTCCCCGCCAGCTTTCCGGCGGACAGGAGCAACGCGTCGCCATCGCCCGCGCGCTCGTGACCGACCCGACGCTGCTCGTCGCCGACGAACCGACTGGCAACCTCGACGCGCATTCCGCCACTGAGGTTCTCTCGCTGCTTCAGACGTTGAACCGCACCGCCGGCAAGACGGTGATCTTGGTCACGCACGATCCGAAGGCGGCGGGCTACGCCGGACGGATATTGCATTTGGAGAAAGGGGAACTGCTGAACGGAAGCGGTCAGCGGTCAGCGGTCAGCCATCAGCCATGAAAGACTTCACTCAGCTTACGGTTTGGCAGAAGAGCCATGCGCTCTCCTTGGAGGTTTATCGGATAACCACGAGATTTCCGAAGGAAGAGATTTATGCGCTAACGAGTCAGATGCGACGCGCGGCCAGTTCGATTGGAGCGAACATTGCGGAAGGCTGTTGCCGTGATGGAGATGCTGAATTCGCACGCTTTCTTTACATCGCGATGGGGTCGGCAAGTGAGTTGCAGAACCATATATTCCTAGCGCGTGATCTTGGTTTCATGTCGCCCACAACGGCGGAAACCACCCTCAACCAGATCACCGAGGTCAAACGCATGTTGGCCGCGCTGATCCGCAAGCTGAAAGCTGACCGCTGATTGCTGACAGCTTATGTCCATCTCCGGATTCATTCTCCGTAACACGCTCCGCAACAAGCGGCGGCTCGTGCTGACGTTGATGAGCGTGACGCTGTCGCTGTTTCTGTTCACGATGCTCCAGACGGCGCTGCGCGAGATGACCCAGCCGGCGCAGACGGAGGAATCTGCCTTGCGTGTCATCGTCCGCCACAAGGTCTCGCTTGGCAATGCGTTGCCGCAGAAATACCAGACCCGGATCGAACACATGCCCGGCGTCCGCACCTGCATGAAGTTCACCTGGTTCGGCGGCATCTACAAAGACCCGAAGGATTTTTTCCCGCAGTTCGCCGTGGATGCGGACAAGCTCGCCGACATCTTCACGGAGGCGCAGTTTGATCCGCAGGAAGTCGCCGCGTTCGTCAAAGATCGCGCCGGCTGCGTCGTCGGCATCAAGACGATGGAACGGTTCGGCTGGAAAATCGGCGACCGCATCACGCTGAAGGGAACCATCTGGCCGTGCGACCCGGAACTGACCATCCGTGGCGTTTATCGCGGCGGCATTGACGAGACGGATATGTTTTTTCACCACGAGTACATGGACGAACTCTGCGGCAAATGGAGCGTATGCCTCAACTTCTGGATCCGCGCCCACAGAGCCGAGGACATCCCCGGCCTGATCAAGCAGATTGACGAGACCTTCGCCAATACCGACGCCGAGACGAAGACCGAAACGGAACGCGCCTTCCTGTTGGAGTTCGTTTCGATGATCGGCAACGTCAAGGTCCTGATCAACTCCATCTGCTCGGTGATCATCTTCACCCTGATTCTGGTCACCGCCAGCACGATGAGCATGGCCATCCGCGAACGCGCCCGCGAGATCGCCATCCTCAAAGCCGTCGGCTACGACGGCTGGCAGATTTTTGGTCTCATCCTCGCCGAGTCGTTCAGCCTCGCGTTGACCGGCGGATTCCTCGGCTGCTTTGGCGCGTGGTTCGGCGCGCGGTCGCTGTTTCAGTATGTCAATATCTCGGCGGCATCCAACGGCATGTTCATCAAGTTCGAGGTCACGCCGCACATCGTTGTCACCGGCATGCTCATCGCGGTGGCGCTGGGATTGGTGAGTTGTATCGTGCCAGCGTGGAGTAGCGTGCGAATGAGCGTTGTGGCCGGCTTAAAGGAGCTTGATTGAATGGGCGAACGGGTGAGAGGGCGAATGGGGGGAACAACAGAAGGAGCAAAACATGAGCCTGATCAGAAGCTATCGAGAACTGGATGTCTATAAGAGCGCGATGGAACTGACGATGGAAGTGTTTCGATTGACCAAAACATTTCCACCGGAGGAACGATATTCGCTGACTGACCAAGTTCGCCGTTCGTCACGATCAGTGTGTGCGAACATTGCCGAGGCTTGGCGGAAACGCCGATACACGGCGGCATTCATTTCGAAGCTGAACGACGCCGAAGCCGAGGCTGCAGAAACCCAAGTCTGGCTCGAAATCGCCTTTCGGTCCGGCTATCTCAAAGAAGAAACAGCTAAGCGTCTTGATAACTCGTGCGAGAAAATCCTCGGCCAACTCGTCCGGATGGCCGACGAACCGCAGAAGTGGGTCATCGGCGCCAAGAAATCCGCGCCGTCTCGCCCACTCCCCCACTCGCCCTCTCACCCACTCACTCCTCACCCTCCGCAATGACCATCCCGCTTCGTTACAATCTCCGCAATCTTCGTGTCCGGTGGCGGTTGACGCTCGCCACGATGCTTGGCATTGCGCTTGTGGTCGCCGTCTTCGTCATGGTCATGGCGTTGTCGCAGGGATTGAAATCCACCTACGTCAGCACCGGCGACCCCCGCAATCTGCTCGTGCTCCGGAAAGGTTCCACCGCCGAGTCGAGCAGCCAGATTACCCGGAGCGAAGTCCGCCTCATCAAGTATCTCGACGGCATCGCCCGCGACGATTCCGACGAACCGCTGGCTTCCGCCGAGATTCTCATACTCATCAATCTCGACCGCATTGACCACCGTGGCACCGCCAATGTCCTCGTGCGCGGCATCGGTCCCGTCGGGTTGCGGCTGCGCACGAACATCCGACTCGTCGAGGGACGCATGTTCCAGTCCGGACTTCACGAATGCGTCGTGAGCCGGAAAATCTCCGAGCGCTTCGCCAATTGCCGGGTCGGCGAACAGTTCCGCTCCGGCCGCACGCTCTGGCGCATCGTAGGCATCTTCGAGGCGGCGAAGACCGCGTACGAGTCGGAAATCTGGGTGGACGCCGATGAAGTGCGCGACGTGTACAAACGCAATTTCTACGGCTCGATCCTCATTCGTCCCGTCGAAGATTCGGCTGCGGTCGCCACGATGATCAAACGGATGGAATCCGACAAACAGCTTTCCATCCGCGTGTTGCCTGAGACTGAATACTACTTGGAACAAACCAAGACTGCCGCGCCGATCCAGTGGCTCGGCAGTGTGCTCGCCGTCGTGATGAGCATCGGCGCAGCATTTTCCGCGATGAACACAATGTACGCCGCCGTCAGCGCGCGGACCCGCGAGATCGGCACGCTCCGCGTCCTCGGCTTCCAGCGCCGGCACATCTATCTGTCGTTTCTTCTGGAGTCGGTGATTCTTGCGTTGTTTGGCGGCGCGGTTGGCTGTCTGTTTTCACTGCCGCTGAACGGCATGGCGACAGGCACGATGAGTTGGACGACGTTCTCGGAGGTGGCGTTCGAGTTCCGCATCACGCCGGAGCTGCTGGCGAAAGGAATGACGTTTGCGCTGGTGATGGGTGTGCTCGGCGGCTTGTTGCCCGCAAGATTGGCGGCTCGTAAACCGGTGCTTGATGCCTTGCGCTCCGTCTAAGGTGCTGCTAAGAATCTACTGACACGCCATGAACGCCACCGAACAATCCCTCTCGCGCCTGGCCATCCCAGCCGAGAAGAAAACCCGTTACCGCACCGGGCCGTGGCTCATGTTCGTCATCGTGGTGTTGTTGCTGGCCGGTGCAGCGGCGGTTTTCTTCAATACCCGTCAGAATGATCGCACACCAATCCGCGCGGCGGCTCCCTCCTCGACGCCTGCTCCGAAGCCCGGCAATGTGCTGCTGGCGGTCAGCGGTTACATCATTCCACGCGAGCGCATCGAACTCAGCCCGCGTTTCATGGCGACCGTCAAATGGATCGGCGTGAAGAAAGGCGACACCGTCAAGAAGGGCGATGTCATCGTTCAACTCGAAGACGACGAGTACAAGGCACGAATGCTCGAAGTCGAGGGACGCCTAGCGCTTGCCCAAGCCAACCTCACCAACGCGGAAGTCAACCTCACGCGCCAACTCGCGCTCGACAAGGCGAAGGTCGAAAGCCAGCGCGCGCTCGACGAGGCGCGCCGCGCGCGCGACGTGGCCGCCGCCGAGCTGACCGTTGCGAAGGGACAACTCGATTTGGCAAAGACCTACGTCGAGTGGTGCAAGATCCGCGCGCCCGTGGATGGCGTGATTCTCGAAAAACTCGCGGAGGCAAGCGAGCTTGTCGTCCCGCAGAGTTTTGGCGGCACACGCGGCCCCAGCACCGCGCTCGTCTCGCTCGCCGACCTCAACGATCTTCAAGTTGAGATTGACGTCAATGAAGCCGACCTCTCGAAGGTCCGCATGAAACAGCGTTGCCGGGTCGTGCCGGAAGCGTACCCGGACAAGAAATACAACGGTTACGTTGCCGAGATCGCGCCGGAGGCGAACCGTTCCAAGGGCACCTTGCAGGTCAAGGTGCAGGTCGAGAAGCCTGATGCGTTCCTCACGCCCGAACTGACCGCCAAGGTCGAATTCCTCGCCGACAAACCATGAACAAAATCGAACGCCAGAAAGTCACTTCCAGCGACATCGCGAGCATCGGCTACGATGACTCCAGCGGCACGTTGGAGATCGAGTTCCACGCCACCAGCGTTTATCGCTACTTCTCCGTGCCAAAGGAGATTTACGAGGGAATCCTTGCCACGCCGTCACCGGGAAAGTATTTTCTCCAACACATCAAAGGACGATACGCATGGGAGAAAGTCGCCACATTGTAAAAGGCTGTAGTTTGTTGGCGGTGTTACTGTGGCTCGGTTGCGCCAGCACCGGTCCAATCACCGGCAGCCGCTACGCCGACCGCGCTGTCCGGCCATACGACACGACGTATGTTTACAAGCACCAGCGCGGTGATCTGCGCTATGGCAACTACTTCCTCGTAGAACAGTTTCCCAATCCGGCCAACCTCAGCGCCGGAATGCCGTCGCGCATCGCGTTCGAACAACTGGGCAAGGCGACGGGCATCGAAATGGGGCTTTCCAGCTTCCCACCGGCTGAAGCGGCAATGAAGGCGGCGCAGGATGTCACGGTCGAGTGGCGCACGATTGCCTACTGGTCGCTCGCGCGCCGCCAGCCCGGCGACCAGATCGAAACCGCCAACATCTCGGTCAGTTTCGTCAAGCTCACCCGGACGAAAGCGGAAATTCAATATGTTGGCAGCCCGCTGTTCCAAGGGCTTGACCAAGGTTGGTTCATCGAGCAGGTGACCGTTTTCCCGCTGCTTCACAACCTCAAGACCAAGAAGAGTCCCAAATCCCGCTGAATCAGTACCACACCCGCCACAAAAACAACCCATGCGCCGGGGCGGTTTCAACCAACGCTATCCGTTTGTGCATCGCCGCCAACTCTTTCGCCGTCAGTTTTCCCTCACCGACTTTCACCAGCGCCCCGACGATTGAGCGCACCATCTTGTAAAGAAACCCATCTGCCGCTACGGCGATCGTCAACAGGCTGCCTCGCTTCGTAATCGCCAGCTTCGAGACCGTCCGCACCGGCGAACGTTCCGACTTTGCCGACAACGCGGTGAAATCGCGTCGCCCCTTCAATAATCGCGCCGCCTGCCGCATCGCTGTCAAGTCGAGCGATCTCGGATGATGCCACGCGTACCGGCGCAAGAACGGGTCCACCACCGCGCCGCAGTCAATCTGGTAGCGGTATTCTTTCCTTTTCGCCGAGAACCGCGCGTGGAATCGCGCGTCCACCTCCTGCACGCGCACGATGCGGACATCATCTGGCAAGTTCGCATTTAGTGCGCGAAGCAGCGTCTGTGAATCGTGATGCGTGGCGAGTGAACAGGAAGCCACCTGTGCCCGCGCGTGAACGCCGGCATCCGTCCTCCCTGAACCGTGAACCGTGAACCGTGAACCCAGAACCTTCTCCACCGCCTTCCCGACAACTTCCTGCACCGTCACCGCGTTCGGCTGCAACTGCCAGCCGCCGTAATCGGTGCCGTCGTAGGCGATGGTCAGCTTAAAGTGACGGGTGTGCATCGAGATAACTCTGCAACAGAAGTTGCGCCGCAATCTGGTCGCGCTTCTCCTTCCGGTCCGCCCGACGGACGTTTCCCTCCAGCAACGCACGCTCTGCCTGAACCGTCGTCAAACGTTCGTCCCAGCCTTCCACCGGCAACGTTGTCGCCGCCTGCAACGCCGCAATGAACGCCAGTGCCCGCTTGGTCTGTTCGCTCGCTGTGTTGTCGAGCCGGCGTGGCACGCCCACGACGATCTTGCCGGCGCCGCGCTCCGTCGCCACGCGCAACACGTCCGCCACGCTGCCGACGTGACCGATGGATTGCGCGACAGCACCGGTTTCGTCACTGATCGCGAGGCCGACGCGTTTCGCGCCGTGATCAACGCCGAGGATGCGCATCGTTCACCGCCTTGACCATCGGCGCCACGAACCGCGCCACGGCCTTCGCGCTGCGGCCCTTGGCTATCTGGTTGACGATGGCGCTGCCCACCACCACCGCATCGCCGTGTTGCGCGACGTTCCGGCTTTGTTCCGGATTGGAAACGCCGAAACCGATGGCAACCGGAATCCGCGTGTGCCGGCGAATCGCGGCGATTTTCGGCGCAATGGAAGTCGCAATCGTTTTCTGCATCCCAGTGACACCTTCGCGCGAGACGTAGTAAATGAACCCGGCAGCGTGCCGGCAGATTTCGGCGACCCGTTTCTCCGGCGTCGTCGGCGCGATGAGGTAAATCGGGCACAACCCCGCGCGTTTCATCGCGCGCTCGTAGCTCGCGGCCTCTTCCGGTGGCAAGTCGAGCGCAAGCGCGCCATCAACGCCGGCTGCGGCGGCGTCCTTGGCGAATCGTTCGACGCCGTGGCGGTGAATGAGGTTGTAGTAAATGTAGAAGACAATCGGAATCTCGCAGCCAGCGCGGCGGAGGTCAGCGACGGTTCTCAGCACGCCGTCGAGCGTCGTGCCACTGTGCAAGGCGCGTTCGGCCGCGAGCTGGTTGACGACACCGTCAGCGAGCGGATCGCTGAACGGGATGCCAAGTTCCAGCACGTCCACGCCGACGCGTTCGAACTCGCGCGCGAGCGACGTGGTCATCTTGAGGTTCGGGTCGCCGGCGCAGATGTAGGCGATGAACCCTTTTCGTCCGGCGGCGCGGAGCGCAGCGAATTTGGCGTCAATGCGATTCATTGTGCAGGTAGATAAACCGCAGACCTTCGAGGGTCAACATCGGATTGAGGTGCTGGATTTCCGGGACGTGTCGCGCGATGAGGCCGGCGTAGCCGCCGGTGGCGACGACGGCGGCACGGGCCATGCCGGGCTGGCGTCGAAGGGCAGCGAGGACTTCCTTCACAAGGCCGCGGTAACCGATGACGGTGCCGACTTGCATGGCGCCGACAGTGCTTTTGCCGATGATGACGTGGGGTTCGCGCGGCGTGATGCGCGGCAGGAGCGCAGTGTGTTCGTGGAGGTAATGCGTCATCGCGGCGAGACCGGGCGCGATGACGCCGCCGACAAATTCGCCGCGGGCATTGACGACGTCGAACGTGACGGCGGTGCCGAAGTCCACGCCGATGACGGGCATGCCGTAAAGGCGAACGAGAGCGACGGCGTTGGCGAACCGGTCGGCGCCGATTTGGCGTTTGTTCGGGTAACTGATGCGGATGCCGAGATCGGTGTCGGCGTTGACGATGATGGGTGCCACTGGCACCCATCGCCGAAGTTTCTTCGTGGCAGCGGGAACGACAGACGAGAGGACACAGGCGGTGTACGAACCGAGTGAGGCGGGGACGCCGGTGAGTTTGGCGGTCGGAACGGTGACGACGCGTTGGATGCGGCGCGGCGTGGCGATGGCGAAGTCAGTGTTGGTGTTGCCGGCGTCGATGAGAAGGATGCGCGGGGTCATGGTGAATTGGTTGGGGTGTTGAAATTGGTTGGGCAGTCAGAACGACGCTGCCACATCAATGTTATAGCTATTACATTGATGTGGCAGGGTAGAGAAAGGCGGGGTTTCATTGCTCGATCTCCACGTCGGCGCCGAGGATGCGCTCGATTTGGCCGTTGTCTTTGCGCAGCAGCAGCGCGCCGTCGGCGTCGAGCGCCTGTGCTTGTCCCTCAATGCGGTGACGTCCCATTTTGACAGTGAGTTGGCGTCCAAGTGTGGCGCAGCAGCCGGCCCATTCGGCCACGACGGCGTCGAAGTCGGTGAGGGCGCAACGATAACAATCGTCGAGCGCTTCGAGCACGGTGGCGGCAAGGGCGGCGCGGTCTTGTTGGTGGCCGGTCTCGATGGCGAGCGAGGTGGCAAACGGAAGGATGGCGGCGGGGAAATCGCGGCGGGCGCAGTTGACGTTGATGCCGATGCCGAGGATGGCGGCGTCCTTTTGGATTTCGGTGAGGATGCCGGCGACTTTTTTGCGGTGGAACGTGATGTCGTTGGGCCATTTGATGCGCGGGTCGAGCGCGGCGATGCGGCGTATGGCGCGCACGACGGCGACGCTGGCGGCAACGGTGATGCGGGGAAACGTGTCCGGCGGCAACGCGGGGCGAAGGAGAACGGAGAACCAGAGTCCTTTGCCGCGGGGCGAGGCCCAGACGCGTCCGTGTCGGCCGCGGCCTTTGGTCTGGGATCCGGCGAAGACGACGAGTCCTTCGCGGGCGCCGGCGGCAGCGAGTTGGGCGGCGACGTCGTTGGTGGAAGCAGTTTGTTCGAAGACGAGGATTTCGGCGCCGAGAGTCTGGGGCTTGAGACGGGCTTTGATGTCGTCGGCGGTGAGACGGTCGGGGGAACTGAGGAGGCGGTAGCCGTGGTGCGGATGCGCTTCGATGTGGTAGCCGAGCTGTTCGAGTTCGGCGATGGCGTGGCGGTCGAGCGCGGCGCGGGGAACGAAGTCGCCGCAGGCGCGGTAGAGTTTTTCGAGGGCGCTGCCGGTGGTCATGGCGCGGTCAGTGTAGCAAAAGAGGGGGTAAAAAAGGAGGTGTTTTCCGGTATTGCCATGACGGGGCAAATGCCGTATTTTGTGCAGTCATGCCAGTGTTGACGATACATCCCGCCACGCCGCGGGAACGTGTGTTCCGTTGGAACGAGCCGCGCTGCGATGTCGGTCGCGCGCCAACGAACCTTCTTCTTCTCGACGAGGATTCCATCAGCAGTTACCACGCGCGGATCGAGAAGCGCGGCGAGGAGTACTGGTTGGTGGACCTGAAGAGCACCAACGGCACGCTGTTGAACGGCGCTCCCGTCAAGGAAGCGCGATTGCGGGAAGGTGATTTGTTGCAGTTCGGCATGGAGGCGAAGGCGCGTTTCAGTTGTCCCGCCGAGGAGAAACCCAAGTCGGCGGAACCGCAGACAACCGTGGTGTTCATCCCCGAACAGCCCGGCGCCGCGCCGGGCGCTCCTGCGCCGGAAACGACGGCGACGCCCGCGACGGGGCCGGAGGCGGCGGTGATGCCGGGAGCGCCGGTCACGGCGCTGGCGCAGCGCGGTGTGCAATGCCCGTCGTGTCAGGCGCTGATTCCGTTCTCGGTGAATTTCTGTCCGCGGTGCGGATTCAGTCTCGCGCAGACGGCGCCTTTGGCGTTCCCGATGCAACCGCAGCCGGTCGGTTGCGTGCGGCCGATGGAACATCCGGGCGCGCCGAGCGCGGGGATGCTGCCGCTGCTGGCG
>CAZNOK010000106.1:0-17090 GCA_964574605.1 uncultured Verrucomicrobiota bacterium | reverse complement strand
GGCGCGCGTACGCGATGTCTCCGCGCAGTTTGTCGGCACGCCGTTTCCACGCCAGCGCCCCGAACAACGCAACCGCCGGCGTCGCATTCAACAGCCAGAACGTCACCGGTGAGAACGTTGCTGCCAACGGACCGGGCGCGCCCTTCAGATACACGATGTCGTGGCCAAGTTTTTCTTCCGGCCGGACGCGAAGACCGCTGCTGACAATCGCCGTCTGGCCACCGGCACCGGGCTTGACGTTGACCTGAAGCGGCGGATTCGCGGCGGTCTTGTACTGCTTCGCCACGGGATCGAAATAGCTGAGTCGAACATCGGGAAGTCGTTTCACACCGGCGCTCTTTGGGACGAGCACCTGCTGAATCACACGTTCGCCGGTCGAGTTCAGTTCGTTCTTCGAGGTCTTCGTCGTCGGATCGTAAGTCTTGAACTCGTCCAGCCCGCTGAGTTTCGGCGGCGGCACGAGATCAATGTTGCCGTTGCCGCTGACCTTGATCGTGAGCGTGATCGGGTCGCCGACGTTGACCTCACCGGGCTTGGCGGTGACTTCCAGTTTCCACTCGCCAATCGCGCCGCTGAAATCCGCTGGCCGGCCTTCGTTGGGCAACGGCAACACTTCGATCGGCACTGTGTCCAGCGTGAACGGCACCTCGGTGACCTCGACCCGCCCGAAGAACCGCTCGAACAAATCGCCGGACCGCGTGCGTTTCTCGGAAGCCAACTGTCCTTTCACGACGCACGGCCCGAACGCCAGTTTGCCCGCGCGTGTCGGCGCGATGACACCCTCGATGATGAAGACGTTGTAGCTGACGCCGCCCTCGACGTGTGTGCCGGATTTTATGTTGGGATTATACTTGTAGCCGAGACCGTCGGCTTCGTGATTGAAACTGGAGAACCCTTTCAATGGCACGTCGGAACGCGCGAAGACCAGCACGTTCAACGGGGCGACCTGTCCGAGATAGACCTGTGGCGAGGCTGTTTGCACACGCAAGGCAACTTTCTGGCTCAAGTCTGTCTGCGGCGCGCCTTTCTCGACGACGAGTTTGATCGGCTCCGTCCGGCACACCTGTCCGCCCACCGGCACTTCGATGGACGGAATGACAAACTCGCCCGTGCGCGAAGGCGTGACTTGGTAGGCCAACCCCACCGACTGGCTCATCGCGCCGTTGACAATGGACATGCTGCTGTTCACCGACGGCCCGGCAAACACCAGCCCATCCACTTTCGGCATCGCCGGCGACGGCGCGCTCTGCGTGCCTTGAATGGTGATTGTGAACGTCAGCGACTCGCCAAACCCGACCCGGTTGCGGTCCACGGTCGCCGTCACGGACACTTGGGCGAAGGCTGGAGTCGCGATGAGCAGGCAGAAGAGTATGGAGGACCACGCTCCGTCGTGGCCGAATTCCCGGCGGACGCGACGGAGCGCGTCCCTCCAAAACAAAGTTGTATCGGGCACTGGCTTCATCCTCACCAATCTTTTACTGGCGGTCCCTTCTGTTTCAAGTCTTTCATCTGCACTTCGGGGAAGAAATTCCAGTTCTGTTCGTTCTCGCGGAGGTTGTCCAGCAACGCCTTGGCCTGTTGCTTGTCGAGTTGCCCCTCGGCCTGTTGTTGTTGCTGTTGCTGCTGTTGTTGGTCCTTCGACTTCTGGTCTTGCTGCTGCTGTTGTTGCTGGTCTTGTTTCTGATCCTGCTTCTGTTGCTGGTCGTCCTTCTTCTGATCCTGTTTCTTGTCTTGCTGGTTCTGCTGTTGCTGTTGTTGTTGCTGCTTTTTCTCCAACTCTTCGATTTTCTTCTTCACGAAGTCGAGGTTGAACTTCGCGTCGGCATCCTTCGGGTCGAGCGCCAGCGCGCGCTCGTAGCTCTTGACCGCTCGTTGCCAGAGTTGTTGCGCTTGCGTTTGCTCCACCTCCCCTTGGCGGTAGCAGGCGTTGCCGAGATTGTAAGAGGCGCGCTGCTGGAGCGCGCGGTCGGGCGCGGCCAGCGCCTGCTCGAACGATGACGTTGCCGATTCGAAATCGTTATTCCGGTACGCCGTCACGCCGTCATTGTACCGCAACGGCCACTGCGCTGCCGTTGCCGCCAACACGAGACAGAGTGCGAGATTCATATCTTCCTCCGGTCAGTGACGAAACATTCGACGAGCAACAGCGCCAGCACAAGGCCGAGCGGCCACTGGAACCGCTCGAAGTATCGCTTCCGCAACTGTGTGTCCTGTTCCTTGCCTTGAAGTTGGCCGATGCCTTTGCGGTAGATCGTGTCCATCCCGAAATCGCCGGCGGCGCTCCGCACGTAGATGCCGCCCGTCTTCAGCGCGAGTTGCTTCAGCGTCTCCTCGTCGAGGCGCGACTTCACCACCGCGCCGTCCTTGTCCTTGAGGAAATCCATTTTCCCTTCCTCGCGCACGGGAATCAATTCGCCTTCCGTCGTGCCGACACCGATGGCGTAAATCTTCACACCGGCTTGCGCGGCTTCATCGGCAGCGGCGAGCGCGTCGCTCTCTGTCTGCTCGCCGTCGGTGATCAGCACAATCGCCCGGTCACGGCCTTCGCCGGCCTCGAACGCTTTCAGCGCTGTGCGGATCGCCGTGCCGATGGCCGTGCCGCCGCGCGGGATGATTCGTGGATCGGCGTCCTTCAACGTCAGGCGAAACGCCTCGTAGTCCACCGTCAACGGGCATTGTACGAACGCCGTCCCGGCGAACGCGACCAGCCCGATGCGGTCGCCACGCAAGTTCTCCAACAAATCCTGCACGGCGTATTTCGCCTGGACGAGCCGGCTCGGACGCACGTCCTCGGTCAACATGCTCTTCGACACATCGAGCAACACCGCGATGTCCACGCCGCGATATTTTACTTCGCGCCACTCGAACCCCCAGCGCGGCTGCGTCAACGCCAGCACCGCGAACAACACCGTCATCACCAACAGCGCTGCCTTCCAGCGACGCGCGACGGGGCGCACCGACTCCGCGAGTCGCTGTGCCAACGGCTGGGCTGCGAACCGTTCCAGCGCACGACGCCGGGCGCGGAACGCCCAGATGAGGAAAAGCGTCAACACCGGGATGAGCGCGAGCAGCCAAAAGAAACTTGGATGACCAAACGTCACGGCAACCTCCGCAACCGCGTGTGCTCCAGCACAACCGCCGCCAACAAGCAACCCAGCCCCGGCAACAACGCCCATGGGAATAGTTCGCGCCAGTCCTCATACACGATGGTCTCGACCTTTTGTTTCTCCATCTCATCAATCTGCGCATAAGTCTTCTTCAATGACGCCGTGTCGGCGGCGCGGAAGTATTGCCCGCCGGTTGCCGAGGCGATCTCCTTGAGCAGTCCCTCATCCAAGTCGCTTGGAGCCGCAATCGTCTGGCCGAACACATTGACGATTCGCTGCGGCGAGCCGGCGCCGATGGTGTAGATGCGGATGCGGAATTCCTTCGCCGCTTTTGCCGCCTCCATCGCCGGCGGGGTCTTGACGTTCTCGCCGCCATCGGTCAACAGGATGATCACCTTGCTCTTGGCTTTCGTGTCGCGCAGACGGTTCGACGCCGTACCGATGCCGGAGCCAATGGCAGTGTTGCCCTCGACGAGGCCGATCTTGATCCGGTCGAGATTGCGTTCGAGCCAGTCATGGTCGAGCGTCAACGGACTCGCCACGTAGGCGCGCGTGCCGAACACGACCATGCCGATACGGTCGTTGGTCCGCGCGCGGATGAACTCGCGCACCACATCCTTGACCGCGTCAATACGTGCCAGCCGTCGCCCACCCTTCTCGTAGTCCGGCGTCTGCATGCTGCCGGAGATATCGAGTACCAGCACGATGTCAATGCCTTCGGCCTTGACCTTGCTCTCGCGCCGGCCGACTTGCGGACGCGCCAGCGCGATGATGAACAACACCAACGCCGCGCCGCGCATCGCCAGCAACAGGAGCGGCCCCAGATGCGTCCACAACGACGCCGTCGCCGCGTCCACCGAGGAGAACTTCAGGCCGCCGCGCTGCGCCATTCGGCGTTCCCACCACAGCCAGAGCGGAATCACCACCAGCAGCAACAGCAGCAGCCATGGAGAGGCGAATTTCATGTTGTTGAATGTGGGAGGGGCCTTTGTGCCCCGACCGTCGCGGCACTGAGGCCGCTCCCACTCTCCTCCACAAATTTCTCCGCCGCGGCGAAGGCTCGTTGACGGTCGGTGGCGTCCGGTTGATGACGCGCGAACTTCACCAAGTCGCACTCGACAAGAAACGCGCTCAGCAACGTCATCTGTTGCGCCGGTAAATTGGCTTCGGCAAGGAACTCCTCCGTAGTGCGTTCGGGAGCGCGCAGGCCGAACCGCTCCTCGATGTAGTGTCGCACGATGTCGGAGAGTCGCGTGTAGAAAACCTCCACGGACGGATTGTCCGCGAGAAGCTGCTGGAGCGCGCGCATCGCAATCTCGTACGGCGTCAGCGGCGCGATCACCGGCGCCACAACCTCCGGCTGCCGGCGTTTCCACCACCAGAACACTGCGGCGGCAATCGCGAGCAATAGGAGCAATGCCGCCCACCACCACCAGTTGATCGGTATTGGCACCAAATCTTTGATGTCGCGGATGTCGGTTATGTCGTTCGTGTTCATTTCCAAACAAAGTGGGAGGGGCCTCAGCGCCCCGACCTCGACTTCACTGTATCAATCCTCTCTCAAACTCACACGGCCACGGCTCGGTCACCAAGTCAGGTGTATGCAGGCTCGTGGCATCCCACAACTCCGGTCGCTCGACCAACTGTTTGCGAACCGGATTCCCAGCGATGTAGTGAGCCACGTAATCAAACTGTTTACCTGACCGGATCCACGTCTCGTAATAACCGTCCTGCCATTCACAGCCGTGGGCAACAAATGCAGCGCGCGTCTTCGCGCCGACAAAGCTCATCACTGAGTGCATCAGCCTTGGCAACGTCCACCCTTCCAGCAAACCAATCAAGGCGTGCCAGTAGTCCGGCATGACCACAAACGCTGCCAGAATGATGCGTTGACTCCCGACAGCGTGCCGCAACGCCGACACAACAACGGCACGCTCTTCGACGCCAAGAACCGGCTTGGGAGGTCGGATGCACTTGGTTACGAAGTAGGCGAAACCGGCTTCGGTGCGACGATGAATACGAAGATTCGCGGAATGAGGCGCAGACGGTCGGGGCACTGAGGCCCCTCCCACATTTCTGTGTACTGACGTCATATCCGACGTCCTCGCATACGGAAGAACTTAATCAGGGGCATTATGTAGTCGGCGTCGCACCGAATCTCAACATGGTCAACGCCGGCGGAGCGAAGAGAGGTTCGCAACAACTCCAGTCGCGCCTTCACCTTCGCAGCGAAACTCTCGCGCACGGATCGGTCGAACGTGTCCACCAATGCCCGCGCGCCGGTCTCGGCGTCACGAAGCTCGACGAGTCCAACGGCGGGCATTCCCTCTTCGCGCGGGTCGCGGAGACTGAGCGCGACGAGGTCGTGATGCTGGCCGGTGACGCGGAGTTGTTTCTCGAAGTCGGCGTCCTGAAAATCGGAGAGGAGGAAACAGACGGCGCGGCGCGGCTGGACGCCGTTGAGGTAGTCGAGCGCAAGCGCGAGGTCGGTGCCGCGCCCCTTCGGTTGGAACGCGAGAATCTCGCGGATGACGCGCAACACGTGCCGGCGACCTTTTTTCGGCGCGACAAACTTCTCGATCTGGTCGGTGAACATGATGAGGCCGACTTTGTCGTTGTTGCGGATGGCGGAAAACGCGAGCACGGCGGCAAGTTCGGCGGCAAGTTCGTTCTTCGTCTGGCGGATGCTGCCGAATTGGCCGGAGGCGCTGACGTCCACAACTAACATCACGGTCAGTTCGCGCTCTTCCTTGAATTTCTTGACGTACGGATGGCCGAAACGCGCGGTGACGTTCCAGTCAATCGAGCGGACTTCGTCGCCCGGCATATACTCGCGGACTTCCTCGAACTCCATGCCGCGGCCCTTGAAGACGGAATGGTATTGGCCGCCGAGCACGTCGGTGACTTCACGGTTCGTGCGGATCTCGATCTGACGGACTTTCTTGAGGACTTCTTTGGGGATCATGGCCAATTCAAAGTGGGAGCGGCCTCAGCGCCGCGACGGTCGGGGCACTGAGGCCCCTCCCACATTCACAGTTTCTAGGGCACCGGCACCTCGTCGAAGATGCGCTTGATGATAGCCTCGCTCGTCATCTCCTCGGCTTCCGCCTCGTAACTGACGATGACGCGGTGGCGGAGGACGTCCATGCCGATAGTCTTCACGTCTTGCGGCGTGACGTAGCCGCGGCCTTGGAGGAACGCGAATGCTTTCGCGCAGAGCGTCAGGTAAATCGTCGCGCGCGGCGACGCGCCGTATTGGATGAGACCGGCGATGTCGAGCTTATAGGCTTTCGGGTCGCGCGTCGCGAAGACGATGTCAACGATGTAGTTCTTGATCTTGTCGTCCATGTAGATCGAGTCAACGATCTTGCGCGCCTTGAGAATCTGGTCCGGCGTGACGACGGGCGTGGTGACAAGTTGTTTGCCGGTTTCGGCCATGCGATCCATGATCTCGCGCTCTTCGGTCTTGCTCGGATAACCGATGGAGAGCTTGAGCATGAAACGGTCAACCTGCGCTTCGGGCAACGGATACGTGCCTTCCTGCTCGATCGGGTTCTGGGTCGCCAGCACTAGGAACGGTTCCGGCAGCTTGAAGGTTTGGTCGCCAATGGTGACTTGCCGTTCCTGCATCGCTTCGAGCAACGCGCTCTGCACCTTCGCCGGGGCGCGGTTGATTTCGTCGGCGAGGATGAGGTTGGCGAAGACGGGACCTTTCTTGATGCGGAACTCGCCGTCCTTCGGGTTGTAGATGAGCGTGCCGATCACGTCGGCGGGCAGCAGGTCAGGCGTGAACTGGAGCCGGTGAAACGATGTCTGGATCGCGGCGGAGAGTGTTTTGACCGAGAGCGTCTTCGCCAAGCCGGGCACGCCTTCGAGCAGGACGTGGCCGTCGGCGAGCAAGCCGATGAGCAATCGTTCGATGAGATATTTCTGGCCGACGATGACCTTGCTGATCTCGCCGGTGAGGGCGCGGACGAATTCGCTTTCGCGTTTGACCTGTTCATTGATGGCGGCAATACCGTGTTCCATGTTCTCTCCTGAGTTTGGTTGGGAGCAATCCTACAGACAATTTTCCGCCGGTTCAGTTCAAAAATCACTTCCGCAACTGGGCGGCTTTTTGTTCGCAGGCTCTGCAGGCGTCGAGGTCGTTCTTGAAGAGGATGTGGACTTGTCCAAGCGATTCGTAGGCGCGGGAGAGCGCGTTGCGATTTGGCTGCGGCTGGCTCTCGTGCCAAGCGATGATCTGTTTCCAGCAGTCGAGTGTCTTCTCGTAGTCTCCCCGTCGCGTATGATAACGAGCGAATGCCTCCAGATGGAACGGCTCGCCGGCGCCGGATTCGTCGGCGTGGATCTTCTGGGCGAGTTGGAGGGCGCGGAGGGCGCGGGCGGGGTCGAGAGCGCGTTCGTACAACTCGGCTGTGCGGATGAGCGCGTTGGCGCGTGCGTAACGATCATCGAGGCGGCGTTTGCGCAGATAGTCCTCGGACTCGGCAAGCTGCGCGGTGGTCTTCTTGCCGGAGCGCGCGTCGCGGGAGGCTGAGAGGAGGGACTTCTGGTTGTTGAGAACGCTTCTGGCGTAGCTGGCGAGGTCGCGGCGGATGTCGTCGAGGGCTTGGCTTTCGATGGTGTCGGGCTTGACGATGGTGAAGGTGACGGTGGCCTCGGCAAGCGGCTTGGGGTTGTTCGGTTGCCAGACGGAAACCTGCGCGGTGTGTTGGCCGGGGGTCTGGTTGAAGAGGTTGTCGCTGAAGCCGGTGGTGGTCTTGATGCCGAGCAGGCTGATGCGTTCGGGCGTCAGGTGATGATGCGTGACGCCGAAGCATTTGATGACGACGGTGAACCGTCCATCGGGGCCATCGTCAATCGAGCCGCCAATTTCGACAGTCCCCGTGTGGGTGGAGCCGTTCTTGGGGGAAACGCCGAGACGAAGGGGCGAGTCGCCGCCGATGCCGAGCAACCCTTGGGCGGCGGCGGATGTCGCGAACAGCAGGAACAAAAGCAGGCTTCTCATTCCGGCCCCCAGTCAGGATGCGGCGCCGGCACAGTGTCCTCGCCGTAAAGTTCCTTTACGAAACCGGCGCGCTCGTTCCAGAGTGGTTTAACGTCGGACGCGCTGCCGCCGAGGGCGATGACGTTGGGAATGACTCTGTCGTAGAGGCTGATGACGGAGTCGAGTTTGCCTTTGCGGTCGGTGGCGAGGTCAGCCTTCGACAAGCGGAGAAGCTCGCGGGCTGCCGTGAGGTAATCGGCGCGGGTGCCGGAGCGAAACGCGATGATGGCAAGCGTCTCGTTGATGCGGCGGCGGTAATTGTCGTATTGGCCCGCGCCCATGGCTTGCAGGGCTTCGTTGAACGCGGCGGTGGATTCGGCGTCTCTGCGGTCATCAAACAGTTTGCGGCCATATCTCTCCGCGGCGTCAATGACATAGTCGGTGGCCTTCTCGATCTCGCGCTGCTTGCGCTGTTCGTCGTCGGCGTCCTTGGTCGCGCGATTCTTCGCTGTGCTCAGCACGCCTTTGGCTTTCGTCACCGCGTCTTTGGACGAGGTGAGGTTCTGGCTGGCGCGAGCATCCTTCTCGATGTCGAAGGCGACCGAGGGCGCGTTGGGGACGGCGAGTGTGATTTTGGATTTGCCCGGCGGGACCGCCACGCGACACTTGAAGAACGCGGTGCCGGCGATGCATTCGACTTTGCTCCAGACGTGGTATGCGCGGTCGCCGACGGTAACGGTGAGATGGTAATCGCCGGCGGGGACGCCGGGGAGGTGGGCGGCGAAATCAACAGCCTCGGTGTTGTAGTGAAGCTTGCCTTCGGATTTTTCGGTGACAATGAGCTTGAGCGGAATTGGCCAGTCTTGCAGCGCGTTGGCGGCGGTCACGGTCTCCTTCAACGGCTCGACCACGGTGGCGACTTCGTTGGTGCCGACGAATTTGCCGTCGGCGTCGTACACCTCAGCGAGGATGCTGCCGACCTGCGTGCCGTCAGGCCGGCGTTCGGCGACCTTGTTCTTGAACTTGTATGTGAACGGTTCCTTGAAGTGGAACGGCGAGGCGATGACTTTGACACGAACCTTCAGCGACTTGTCCGCGCCTTCGCCGGTGATGACGCCGGTGAGTTTGACGATTGGCTCGGCGACGGGCGTGTTGCCGGCGAGCGTCCAGAGGCCGTTGGCGTTGGCGTATTCCTTGGCGGCGCCGAGCTGGTTGCGGATGCCTTGTTGGACAAGCTGGCTTTGGAGGTCGCTGCGGTTTTTCTCCGTGTTGGCAGAGCGCGCTTCGGACTCGGCCATCTGAAATCGCTCGAAACTCTCCCGCGCGTCCTCGGAGCTTTGGTAATCGCGCTGGAGGCGGGCGGTGACTTGCACGAGCGCGTTGGAGAGCATCCCGATGCTGCGCGTCTGCGGGTGTTCCTCGTTGAACCATTTCTCGACGTAGTCTTTCACGAGGCCGGGCATCGCTTGCTCGCGGGCGGTCCAGTAGGCGGCGTCCTTGTTCGTGGGCGGCGGAACGCGTTGGTCGAGCAGCGGGTTGAGGAGGTAACAGAGATTCTGGCGGCGGGCTTCGAACAGCAGCTTCTCGTCGGCGCGGAACCGTTCGTGGAAAAGCTGCGCGCGGGCGGCAGCTTTTTCGCGGGCGTTGAAGTCCTCGATCTCATCCATCAGGTTGGCGATCGTTTCGATGCGCTCGAACGGGTCGAGGCTGCCGCCATCCTTGGCCAGCCCGGCGAGTTTGAGGATGGCGTTCTCTCGACGCGTGCGCTCGGCGTCGGTAAGCGCCTTCACTTCAAGGTCAACCGGCGGGACCATCTCGCCATCGAGTTCGCCGATGTAGAACTTCAACGGCACGCGCGGGCCGAGAATCGGGTCGAACGGCGCGTCAATCTGTTCCTTGATGCCGGAGCGAATCCAGCCGGCTTTCCAGCGGTCAACTTCCTTCTGGTAGTCATCCCAGATTTTCTTTTTCTTGAGCAGTTCCTTGATGGTCTCGCGGTAGCCGCGAGAGTCCTCGATGATCTTCTGGCGCTGCTCCGGCGTGAGCACAATGGTGGGGTCGCCGATCTTCTTCGTGTTCTCGTCGAGCATTCGTTGGAGGCGCGCGAGTTGAGCCTGGTCTTCGTCGGTGAATTTGTCAGGTGACACTTTTGGCGGACCGACGCGTCCGAGGTACATCATGTCGGCGAGGTCGTCGGTGAGCGGCTGGAAGATTTCGTAGCCGACCATCTCGACGCCGGTTTTGGCGATCATGAGGTAGATGAGCGCGTGGCCGCCGAGCGGCTTGGCCCAGGAGATGCCGCGTTTGAGGGCTTGCTTCTGGATCTGGTCCATCATGGCGGAGCTGGCAAGGAATTTGACGCCGTGCCAGTTGCCGTGCCACGCGTCCTTCGCGGCCATGAGGTGACAGGCGCCGGGGACGCGGTAGAGGCCCTCCCAGATCATCGCGCCGATGACGGCGTTTTTGTCGCCGCCTTGTTGATAGACGCGGAGGATGTTCAGCGCGGAGAGGACGTTGCCGGCGTTGGCCATGTTCTTGAAGGCGGTGGCGGCGTCCCAGTTACCGGTCCAACGGGGCATCTCGGCGGTGAGCGCGTTGCGAGAGACTTCGTACTCCATACCGAGATGCTCGAAGACAGTCGCCCAGATGCGGGCGTTGATGGCCTCGTCGGTGAACTGTTCCTTGGCGACGGCGGTTTTGAAATCAGCGTATTTCTGTGCCCAATCTTTTCTGACGTCGTCGTACGACTGGCGGAGGCGTTCGCGGAGCGATTTCTGTTCTTCCGGGCCGGGGTCGAGGTTGACGCGTCCATACTGCGCGATCTCGGTGTGGACGACGTCGCGGAGAATGCGGAGGTCCTTCTGGTGTTCGGGCGGCGCGCCCTTGATGATGAGTTCGGCGTGTTCCGGCGGCAGCGTGGCGAAGGCGTATTTGAGCGCGTAGAAACCGGAGCGCGAGAGCTTCTCGGCGGTCGCGCCGGGGAACGCGAGCTTGAGGATGGCGGCGTCGGCTTCGTTCATCCGCGTCGGTTGCAGCCACGACATCGAGCGGACGGTGGCGGTTCGCTGGATGTTCCAGAGCATGACTTGCGTCGAGAGCCGGTCGTACTCGCGCTGGGCGGCTTGGAGCAACGCGGTGGCGCTGGCGGTGCGGTCGCCGGTGCGTTTGCGCATATACTCGACCATGTCGCGCCATACGTCCTTGGCATCGTGCGGCGGCGAGCCGGGTGACTTGTGGTTGGCGCGGATTTTGGCGGCGACATCGAGGATGAGTTTGATCTGGCCGCGTTGTTCCTCGGTAAAACCGGGCCGGTCGCCGATCTTGTCGGGGAAAAGCTCATTGATCAGTTTGGCGCGCTGGGTCTCGAAGTCCATGTTGTAGTAGTCAATGGGCTTGAGGGTCTGGCCTTCGGGGATGTTGCGGAGCAGGCTGACTCCTTCCTCGAAACTGCGGAGGACATACTTGGTGCATTCGAGTTTGTTCTCGTGGTGGATGTGGAACAAGAAATTGCCGATGGCGGCGTCGAACGAATACATCCGCAGCACGTTGCCTTTGACGCCACGGAACAACTCGCTCAGGATCGAGGCGCTCTTGTCCAGAGTGACGCCGCCCTTGCCGTCGGATTTGAACTTGGTGCAGGGGTTGTTCTCGACAGCCTTGGCGAGTTCCTCGGCGGAGACTCCTTCCTTCTCCAACTCGGCGAGTTTCTTCAACACCTTGTCCTTGCCCTCGATGCTGCGCCCTTCGACCTGCTGGCGCCACGCGCCCTCGGCGACGTAGGCGTCGGGCGTGCCCGCGAGTCCGCGCAACACCTCGATCATCCGCGTGTCGAACTCGGCGACCGACTCGGTGCCGCGCCAGTCGGGAACGCTGTTGCGGCCGCTGTGGACGCAGATGTCGCAGGCGGTCTGGCTGATCTGCCAGCGTTGCTGGAAACGCTTCTCAAACTCGGTGCGGATGTTCTGGCCCTTGAACTTCTCGTGAAGGAACTCGGTGTAAGCGGTGTGATCAACATCGCTTTTGACGCCGCTGTTCTTGTTGCCGAAATCGAGGCGCGTGAAATCAATCTTGAAGTCGTGAGCCATGAGTTTGTAGGTCTCGTTGATCATGTTGTCGCGGACGATGGCGAGCGCGCGGCTCTGTTCGGGGGTGAGCTTGTAGAGCGTGCCCTTGATGCGCAGGCCGTGTTCGGGCAGGGTGCGGACCGTCTCGTAGTGGATGTTTTGGTAGAGCTTGACGACGTCCTCGGTGGTGTAAGCTTCCGGCTTTTTCTTGACGATGTCTTTGAGGGCCTCGACGGCGCGTTCGTCGGGCGTGACGGGCGGGTGGCTGAACGCCGAGCTGATGAGCGTGTAGTTCGGCTGCGGCGTCGGGGTGACGAGCGGTTTCTTGTCGTCGTCCTTGCCCGCGGCGAACACCGCGGCGGCGCACGTCAACGCCAAAACGCGCAGGTATCGTTTCATGGGCCGCGCTGAGATTGCCATAACCGCCATCCTGGCACAAGCCCGCACTATGTTTTGCCCTGCGATTCCGAGCGGACGAACTCGATGGCGTAGCGGAGCAGCTCGGTGGAGTTTTTCAGGCCGAGTTTGCGGCAGATGTTGCCGCGGTGGGTTTCGATGGTCTTGATGCTGAGGTGCAACTGGGTGGCAATCTGGCCGCGCGTGCAACCCTCGCCGTACAGCCGCAGCACCTGCGCTTCCCGGTCGCTCAACTGTTGCAGCGGCGAACGATTCTTCATGCTACCCACGGCAAACCCGATCAACTGCTCCCTCATCTGGGGACTGACGACGATTCGGCCGGCGCACACGTCACGGATGGCGCGAATCAGGGCGTCAGCGGGCGCGCTTTTCATCAGGTAGCCGCCCGCGCCGGCCCGCAGGGCGCGCTGCGCGTAGAGCGACTCGTCGTACATCGAAAGGATCAACACCTGCACGGAGGGATGCCTCGTTTTGAGTTCCTTGGTCAACTCAATGCCGTCGCCGCCGGGGATGGCGATGTCCACCAAGACGAGATCGGGTTTTGCCCGCGCCACGCCTTCCAACGTTTCCGCCACCGTGCCGGCCTGGCCGCAGACGGCCATGCCCGGCTCGTCGGCGATGCAGTCGGCGATGCCTTTGCGGACGAGCGGATGGTCGTCCACGAGAAAGACGCGGAGTTTGGTTTTTTTGCTGGGATCAGGTGACATGACTGGCTCCTTTCGCAGGAGGTGCCCAAACGCAGGACACAATGGTTCCGCCGGTTCTGGCGCGGTTGATCTTGAAGGCGGCGCCGATGACAGCGGCGCGATGTTTCATGATCTCCAAGCCCATGCCGGCGCGACGGCGGGAGCGCGACGGCAGGCCGCACCCGTCGTCGAGGACGCGCAGCTCAATGCCGGCCTTGCTTCGACGGAGTGTGATGCGGATGTGTTTGGCTTTGGCATGGCGAACGGCATTGCTGACGGATTCCTGCGCGACGCGGTAGAGGTGAATGGCGGCGGCGTGGTCACCAATGAGGACTGGATGCGGGCATTCGAACCGGCAGGGAATGTTGAAGAGATGTGTCGTGCTCCGGGCAAGCTCGTGGAGGGCGGGCATCAGGCTCTCGTGGTCGGGCGGGACGGGGGCGAGACCGCGGACAATGGTGCGGACGTCTTCGAGGGCCTTGTCGAGTTCGCGGCTGATACGGGCGGCGGCGAACGAGCCGGGGGTCTTTGCGCGGGCGAGCCGGCGACCGAGGGCGCTGCTGAGGAATTTCGTGCCGGTGAGGCGTTGGCCGACGCTGTCGTGCAGGTCGTGGCCGATGCGGCGCTGTTCGCGTTCGCTGACTTCGAGGATTTGCTGTTCGAGGCGTTTTCGCTCGGCAATTTCCTGGCGCAGTTGGGCGGTGCGCAACTGGACGCGTTGTTCGAGCACCTCCTCGATGCGTTTCTGTTCGTCAATGTCGGTGACAGTGCCGAACCACTTGAGTGGGCGTCCTTCTTCGTCGGTGATTTCGATGCCGCGACCGAGGAACCAACGGTACTGGCCGTCGGCGGCGCGTCGGAGACGGTATTCGCATTGGAAGGGTTCTCCGGATTTCAAAGAACGCAACCAGTTCTGACGCACCAGCGGCTGGTCGTCGGGATGAACCGCCGACCACCAACCGTTGGCGGCCTGTGCCTGCTCCAGTGTGATGCCGGTGTACTGGAACCGTTGCTGGTTGGCGTACTCGGGATAGCCTTTGGGGTCAACAATCCAAATCTGCAGCGGGACGGCTTCGGCGAGGGTGCGGAAGCGGGCTTCGTTTTCGCGCAGCGCATTCTCCATCCGTTTGCGCTCGGTGATGTCAATGGCGACGCCGCTCCACGCGGTTCCCCCATCCGCAAGCTGCTCGGGCATGGAATGCCAACGAACCCACCGCGACTTGCCGCTCGGCAAATTGAAGCGGCATTCGTGCCGGAACGGTGTCAGAGTCTCGGCGGAGCGTTTCTGGGCATTTAGGGCATCATCGCGGTCGTCGGGATGAGCCATTGCGTAGAGAGAAGTGGCATCTCGAACCATAACGCCCTCTGTCAATTCGAACAGCAATGCGAAACCGGCGCTCACATACTCGAAATGCGTCCGACCGTCCCGGGTTTGAATGAGGCGGTAAACAGCGCCATCCGGCACGCTGTCCCCCACGTTTCTGAGGAGCCTTTCCTTCTGCGCCAACACATTCTCCATCTGTTTGCGGGCGGTGATGTCGCGCCAGACCGCGAGCAGGAACGTCTTCTCTCCCAGTCGAACGGGACTGGAACGGACCTCGAGATCCAGTATGGCGCCATTCTTGGTTCGTTGTTTTGTTTCAAAGACGTCCATATGGGTCACCGCGATTTTCTTGACGTGGCGGCTCGTTTCGGCGGCGGACTCGACGACATCGAGGTCGGGGATCCTGAGTTTGGCGAATTCCTCGCGGCTGTAGCCGAGGCGACGGCAGGTTTCGTCGTTGAAGTCCAGAAATCCAAGTGTGTCCGGGTCAATCAGGACGATCATGTCCGCCGCCTGCTCAAACAGCGTGCGGTACCGCGCTTCGGACTCGCGCAGCGCCGCTTCCATCTTGTGGCGCTCGGTGATGTCGCGCCCAATCGAAATGACAAACCGTGGTGCGCCGGTGGAGTCAGTCACCACGGACGCTGCGTATTCAAACGGGATTGCCTTACCGGCCTTGGTGACGAGCGATATTCTAACCGTTCCTTTTCCTTCTTGGAGTATTCTCTCGATGGCGGCACGCGCGCAGCGCAAGTCCGCCTCGCTATAGTAGGCATCGGGGGCTTTCAGGGACGCGATTTCCTCATCGCTGTAGCCGGTGACGTCCCGAAAGACCTGATTCCAGCGAATGGCCTTGCCGGTTCCCGGTTCAAACACAAACACCGTATCCGCCGGAGCGTCCAGCAGCTTCGCAGTGAACTCCTTCTCCAGCCGCAACTCCGCTTTCGCCTTTTCGCGGGCGCTTCGGTCAATCAGGACGCCGATGAGGGTGGGTTTCCCATCCATGATCTCGACACCGCCGTGGGCTTCGAGGTGGATGATCGCGCCGTCCTTGCGTCGGCCGCGGAGTTCGTAATGAACGCTCTTGACCTCGCCGTGCAATCGTTTCCGGTGCTGCTCTTCCACCAGAGCGCGGTCGTCCGGGATCAACACCGCCACGGCATTGTCCAGCGCGTAGATTTCTTCCGGTGCGTAGCCGAACATGTCGCAGAAATACCGGTTCGCGTAGCGGATTTTGCCGTCCCGAAACATGTAAATGCCGGCCACTTGTTGGTCCGTCAACTGGCGAAACCGGCTCTCGGCCTGCTTGCGCTCGGTGATCTCCTCCGCGACATAACAGTAGCGCGGACGGCCGGTTTCCTCGCCGATGAACGCCACCGTGGCGGAAAGCCAGCGCACACCGTGCGGCAACGGGTGTTCATACTCGAAACGCACCGGGCGGCCCTCGTCACGGCTGCGGCGGTAATTGGCCAGCCAAATCTCGACCGCCACGCGCGGTGCGCCCAGCTCCGTAGCACTGCGACCGGCGCTGCTACCGTGGGGCGCATGAAAAAAGTGCTCTGTCGCCACATTGTCGTAGATGTGAATGATTTCATCTCCCTCGAGTTCCACGATTCCCATCAACATGGGGGAACTGTTGTAAAAACTCCGCAGCGTGCTCTCCCGTTCCTGCACCGCTATCTCGGCCAGTTTGCGCCCGGTAATGTCGAAGGAGTTGACCACGATGCCGCGGATGGCTGGATCGCGCAGCCGATTTGTCCCGGTCACTTGGAGGATGCGGACGGAACCATCCTTGGTCTGCACACGGAGATCGAGCGTCAGCACCTCGTCGGGCGCTTCCAGCAACTGGCGGAACGCCGCTCCCGCCTTCGCACGGTCCTCCGGATGGATCAAATCAAATATTGATTTCCCAACCATGTCTTCCGGCATGAACCCAATCCAAGGGCTGACAGTCGCGACGTCGTACACGACCTGACCGCTCGCATCCAGAATGGTGATGCCGCCCACGCCTTTCTCGACCAAGGCGCGAAGCCGTCGTTCGCTGGCCGCCACCGCCTCCTCGGCTTGTTTCCGCTCGGTCAGATCGCGAACGACGGCACAGATATAGTCTTCTCCTTCGAATTGCATGTAGATGGCATAAATCTCGGCAGGGAAGAACGTCCCGTCTTTTCTGCGGTGCCGGACTTCAAACCGCGCGTATCCCTGCTGTCTCATCTCCTGCCGTCGCTGACGGTGGTGCTCTGGCCGGGAATCCACATCGAAGTCGGAGACGTGCATCTGAAGCAACTCTTCCCGCGTATAGCCGAGCGAGCGACACGCAGCTTGGTTGACGTTGGCAACGTGTCCGTCGTCCTTGAGCCAAAAGACAGCATCCCATATGCGATCGAGACTGTGTTTTGCCGCCCGCAATTCCTCTTCGATTCGTTTGCGCTCGGTGATGTCGCGGCAATTCAACCCACATTTACCGGATATGCTTCACAATCCGCAGGCAACAATCTATAG
>CAZNOK010000105.1:0-17255 GCA_964574605.1 uncultured Verrucomicrobiota bacterium | reverse complement strand
ACAAACTCGACGCGAACCGGCGCGTTACTGTCGAGCGGATAGAAATCCACGAGACCTCCGCGCATCGCCATGTCGCCGGGTTCACCGACTTGGACTTGCGGATGATAGCCAATCGCCAAGAGCCGGTCGCAAAGTGATTGAAGCTCGATGGACTGGCCGACAGCGAGCGCGAACCTCTCCCGCCGGAACATTTCCGGAGCGTAGGTCCGTTGCAGCAGTGCTTGGACGGAGGCGACGATGGCGAAGGAAGAGGGAAGAGAGACGAGTGAAGAGAGAACAGCAAGGCGGTCGGCGATGGTCTGTTCTTCCGGCAAGATGTCTTCATGCGGCAAGGTTTCCCACGCCGGGAAACGCAGCGCGTCAGGCTGGAAGGTTTGCAGGTCGGCGAGGAACGCGTCCTGCGTCTTTGCGCTGTCCACGACGACGAGAACAGGACGATTGGTAAGTCGAGCGAGCAGGGCGGCGACAAACGGTTGCCCGGCTTCACCCACGGTATTCAAAGACAAAAAGCCCCCTGCATCGAGTCGCCGTTGTAGGGTGGAGGTCAACGGCGACCCCAGCGCTGCTTCGAACCACTTGTTATCGGTCACAAATTCAGCTTCTGGACATTCTCCAGAACATGATCGGCGGACTTCTTCAATTGCGCAAGCTCGTCAGCGGTCAGTTTCAACTCGATGATCTTCTCGACGCCGGATTTCCCGATGATGGCGGGGACACCGACAAACATGTTGTTGATGCCGTATTGGCCAGTGCACCATGCGGCGACGGGAAGGGCGCGCTTTTCATCGCGCAGAATCGCCGCGACCATCTCGACGGTCGAGGAGGATGGCGCGTAGTAGGCGCTACCGGTTTTGAGGAGATTGACGATCTCAGCGCCGCCGGCGCGGGTGCGAGCAACCATGGCGTCGAGGCGGTCTTTCGACAGCAGGTCTTCGACCTTGATGCCGGCAACCGTGGCGTAGCGGACTAGGGGAACCATGTCGTCACCGTGGCCGCCGAGAACCATTGCGTCAACATCACGCATTGAGACGCCAAGTTCCATCGCAATGAAACAGCGGAATCGTGCGGAATCGAGCACGCCAGCCATACCCATCACCTTGTTTTTCGGGAAGCCGAGCTTGATGCTGGCAAGATACGTCATCACGTCGAGGGGGTTGGAAACGACGATGACAATGGCATTCGGAGCGTTGGTGTTGATGGCGTCGCAAACGTTTCCGACGATGCCGGCGTTGATCTTGAGCAGGTCGTCGCGGCTCATGCCGGGTTTGCGGGCAATGCCGCTGGTGATGACGACGAGGTTGCTGTCGCGGCAATCGGCGGCGTTGTTGGAGCCGGTGACGCGGGCGTCGAAACCTTCGAGGCAGGCGGATTCCATCATGTCGAGCGCCTTGCCCTGCGGCATGCCTTCGATAATGTCAATGAGGGTGACGTCGGCGAGTTGTTTCTCGGCGATGCGTTGCGCGGTGGTGGCGCCGACGAAGCCGGCGCCGAAAACGGTGACTTTGTGATTCATGGCGGCGTGATTGTAGGTAAGCGCGGCTGGGTGTCCAGCCTAGATTGACGCGTTCCGGCGGTTATGGTAGGCTTTTGACCCAATGAAGAATGTCTTGAACGAGAGCGTGTTGGTGTTGAACCGCCTCTGGCAGGCGGTCAACGTCTGCACGGTTGAGCGGGCGTTCACGCTGTTGTACATGGGGCACGCGGAGGTGGTGACGGAAAACGGCGGCGTGTTCCGCACGTTCGACTTCAGTGAGTGGCGCGACTTCACTCGCAACCATTCGGGCGAGGACGTGGTGCGCACGGTGTCATTCAAGATCCGGATTCCGCGGGTGATTCTGCTGCTGTTCTTCGATCGGTTGCCGCACAAGGAAGTGAAGTTCACCCGCCACAACATTTTCGAGCGCGACCGCAACACCTGCCAGTATTGCGGCCGGCGGTTTGAGCGGCATGAATTGAATTTGGACCACATCATTCCGCGCGAGCAGGGCGGGACGACGACGTGGGAGAACATCGTCTGCGCGTGCATCCAGTGCAACACGCGCAAAGCGAACCGCACGCCGCTGGAGGCGGGAATGCGGTTGATCAAGAAACCGAGGCGCCCGAAGTGGCGTCCGTTTGTGAACGTCAGCATCAGCGCGGTGGCGCACGACAGTTGGAAGCATTTCCTTGACCTGGCCTACTGGAACGTTGAGCTGGGTGAGGACGCCTCGTGACGCGGGCGGAAAAGCTGGAACAGTTGCAGACGCTGCTTCGTCAGTGTGGCAGGACGGTCGTGGCGTATTCAGGCGGCGTGGACAGCGCGTTTTTGGCGAAGGTTGCGCACGATGTGCTGGGCGCGGAGATGCTGGCGGTGATCGCGGACACGCCGAGCCTGCCACGACGGGAATTGGCGGAAGCGCTGGACTTGGCGAAGCAATTCGGATTTGCGGTGCGGGTGATCCAGACCGAGGAGATGGGTGACACGCAATACACGAGCAATCCGCCGAACCGTTGTTATTTTTGCAAGACCGAGTTGTTTGAGAAGATGGCCGCGCTGGCGAAGTCCGGGCGCTGGCAGACAATCGTGTACGGCGAGAACGCCGATGACACGGGCGATTTTCGTCCCGGCACGCAGGCAGCGGTCGAGTGTCGCGTTCGCGCTCCGCTGAAGGAAGCAGGGTTGACGAAGGCGGAGGTGCGCGCGTTGTCGGCGCAGTTCGGTCTGCCGACGGCGGACAAGCCGGCGATGGCGTGTTTGTCGTCGCGGATTCCGTACGGCGACCCGGTCACGCCACAGGCGCTGGCGATGGTGGAGGCGGCGGAGAATGTTTTGCGCGACCGCGGTTTCCGTGAGGTGCGCGTGCGACACCATCGGAACTTGGCGCGGATCGAGGTCGGTGTTCCGGAAATGTTCCGGTGGGAGGACGCGGAGTTGCGCGCAGCGGTTTGTGAGGAGTTGAAACGAATCGGCTACACGTATGTGACGCTGGATTTGCAGGGCTACAGGACGGGTAGCGTCAACGAGGTGTTGGCTACAATGAAGAAGGTGGGACAATGAAGAACTTGGTTATTGTTGTTTTGGCGGTCGCGCTGGCGCTGCTGGGGGTGTTGCACCTGCAAGCGCTGCGTTCGTCGAAGACCGCAGCCGAGAAGGAGGCGGTTGCCAGCAAAGAAACGGCGCAAACCGTAATGAAGTATGTCACCATCACCAACGAGTTGACGGTGGCGCAGACGGAGACCGCCGCGGTAAAGTCGCAGTTGGTCGCCCGCACGAGCGAATTGGAACAGCGTACGGCAGAGAAAACAAAAGCGGATGAGCAATTGGTGCAGGTGCAAACGCAGTTGCGCCAGCAGACCGAGACGTTCCGCAAGGACATGGAGATTGCGCAACAAGTGGCGCAACGGCAGATCACGGAGCAGGCGAGCAAGATCAAGGCATTGGAAACGGAACGCGGTCAGTTGAAACAGTCTCTCGCGACGACGTCCAACCAGCTTGGCGTCGTCAAGAAGAAGTTCTCGGATCTGCAGAGGGAGCACACGGAGACGCTGGCCTTGGTCGAGAAATTACGCCAGCAGATCATGCGGTTGGAGATGGAGAACGCTTCGCTGCAACGGCGGTTGAACGATTTGACGGCGCTGCGCGAACAGGTCCGCATTGTGAAGCAACGAATGTGGGACGACAAACTGGCCGAAGTGAAACACCAAAACGAAGAAGGCTTGGCCAAGGGCAACCGCGGTTTTATCTTGCGAGAGGGTCGCTGGACGCTCCCCGCGTCGCAGCCGCTCAAATGAGTTGTCTGCGCATTGCAGGCTGCGAATTCCGGTCGCGGCTGATCATGGGCACGGGTAAGTTCGCCTCCGGCGAGATCATGGTTGCTGCGTTGGCGGCAAGCGGATGCGAAATGGTGACGGTCGCCTTGCGCCGGGCTGACCTGAGCGGCAAACAGGATCGGTTTGCCAACATCCTGAGCTACGTGGATCCGGCGAAATACGTCTTGTTGCCCAACACCAGCGGCGCTCGCACGGCGGAGGAGGCCTGCCGTCTGGCGCGGCTGGGGCGTGAAGCGACACAATCATCGTGGTTGAAACTGGAGATACATCCCGATCCGCGTTACCTGCTGCCTGACCCGGTCGAGACGTTGAAGGCGGCGGAGATGCTGGTGAAGGAGAAATTCACTGTGCTTCCCTACATCAACGCCGACCCGGTGCTGGCGAAACGGCTGGCGGATGCCGGTTGCGCAACGGTGATGCCGCTTGGCTCTCCCATCGGCAGCGCCCGCGGCATTGAAACGAGGGCCAGCATTGAAATCATCATCGAACAAGCGACAGTCCCTGTGGTCGTGGACGCCGGATTGGGCGCGCCATCGCACGCAGCGGAGGCGATGGAGATGGGAGCCGACGCCGTGCTAGTGAACACGGCGGTCGCGGTGGCTGCCGATCCCGTTCGGATGGCATCGGCGTTCAAGGCAGCGGTTGACGCCGGTCGCGCGGCCTACGAGATTGGCGTGGCCCCGAGGCGGCAGGAGGCACAGGCCACCAGTCCGCTCACGGGGTTCTGGAACGAGAAATGAGTTACAGTCTTGAGTTGCGAAGTTTGCCAGTCGGTCTGGCCCAGAGCGCAACACCTGCCGACGTTGAAGCCGCACTCGGTCGGAGGCGCCGGTCGCTGGAGGATTTTGCCGCACTCGTCTCACCGGCGGCGGCACCGGCATATCTGGAGGAGATGGCACGGCAAGCGCATGAACTGACCTTGAAGCATTTTGGACGGGTGATTCGGCTGTTCGCACCGTTGTACCTTAGCAACGAGTGTGTCAATGTCTGCCGTTATTGCGGTTTCTCTCACAACAATCTGATCACACGCGTGACGTTGAGCCTGAAAGAGGTGCTGGCGGAGGCGCACTACCTTCACGAAAAAGGGTTCCGCCACATTTTGCTGGTGGCTGGCGAACATCCGAAACTCATTTCGACGGATTACCTGCAGGAATGCGTTGAGCGGTTGCATGGCGACTGGCCGAGCATTTCGCTGGAGATTGGTCCATTGGAGACGTCGGAATACGGGCCGATTGTCTGCGCAGGCGCGGAAGGACTGGTGATTTACCAGGAGAGCTACGACCGCGCCGTGTACGCCTCAATGCACCCGAGGGGGCCAAAGAAGAACTTTGATTGGCGGTTGGAAACGACCGAACGGGCTTATGCGGCCGGTTTCAAACGTCTGGGAATTGGCGCGCTGCTGGGGCTGGCGCCATGGCGCAAGGAAGCGGTGGCGTTGGCCGGTCACTTAGAGTACCTGTTACGGCATTGCTGGAAAGCGCAGATTACCGTCAGCATTCCGCGCTTGTGCCCTGCCAAGGGGGAATTTCAGGTGCCGGAGCCGGTCGGCGAGCGGGATTTGCTGCAACTGGTGTGCGCATTGCGGCTGACATTCCCTGAGGTGGGGATTGTGCTGAGCACACGTGAACGGGCGAAACTGAGGGATGGTTTGGTGCCACTGGGAATTACCATGATGAGTGCCGGCAGCCATACTGAACCCGGTGGTTACACAGGGCAGGGGAAGATCGTGATCGGCTCGGAGGGTAAAGACGCGACAGAGCAATTTGAGATTGCCGATGGGCGTTCCTCGGCCGAAGTGGCAACTGTCTTGGCAGGAATGGGGTACGAACCGGTTTGGAAAGATTGGGATACAACACTGAATGAATGAGAAGAAAACAAAGATCGTTTTGAACGGTGCACCGCATGAGGTTAATCAGCCTTGCTCGGTGCTTGACTTGCTGGCTGAATTAGGCTGGAAACCAACGCAGGTTGTGGTGGAGCACAACGGATCGGTAGTGCGACGTTCCGAGGCGGGGTTGGTTTCATTGAAGGAGGGCGATCAGGTGGAAATCATCTTGCCGGTAGCAGGCGGATGAGCTAAAGGAACATCGAATGGGTTAGCAAACCATCGAACAAGGAGGTAGTTATGAGAATGAAGCAGCTAGTGATGTCTGCGGTTTTGTTCGGTGCGTGTCTGGTTCTTCAAGGATGCGCGGTGCTGTTGGTCGGAGCTGCAGCCGCGGGCGCTACAGGCGGAGCAGTGTCCTACTACGGCAACGAATTACAGACAATCCATGAGGTTACCATTGACAGGGCTTGGACGGCGGCTCAAGCAGCAACCAGCGAGTTGCAGTTTACAACTGAACCGAACCGTTGCCGCAAAGACGGTGTGAGGGCGCTGTTGTTTTGCCGAAATGCCGAACATCAGCAGGTGTTGATTCAATTGGCGCGGCGAGCGGACAAGTTGACGGAAATTCGTGTTCGTGTCGGCATGTTCGATACCACGTCGAATCGGCAAGGCGCACAGCTTGTATATGACAAGATGCGAGCGAGAATGTAATCAGCTACAATACAAGCCATTACTGTTTGAATTGCCGTGGTACCGATGGTTTGGATAAGGAATCCATTGTGGATGGCTGAAATAGGGGAGGAATGGATCGTAAAACTTTTTTGTTGCAAAAAAAGGGCGTGCGTATTATTTTGCGCCGCAGATAGTGATTCAGGAGCCTGCACGTTCTTCAGAGGGGATCCCCACCCCCACCTGCTTGGCGTGCGACTCCTGAATCTTTTTTTCACGAACTTCAACATGTTATGAAGAGAACTGCATTACTGTTTGCTGGTCAAGGTAGCCAGAGCGTTGGCATGGGGCGCGATTTGTGCGAACGCTTTGGGTCCTGTCGCGAGGCGTTTGCCCGGGGCAATGAGATTTTGGGTCGCGACCTCCAGAGTATCTGTTTCGATGGACCGGAGGACACCCTTACCCAGACTGACAACGCACAACCGGGGATTTTGTTGACCAGCCTTGTTTGTCTGGAGGCTTTGCGTTCCCAAGTGCCAAGCCTTACCTTTAGTGCCGCGGCTGGTTTGTCGCTGGGGGAGTTCACTGCGTTGACGGCAGCGAACGCGCTGAGTTTCGAAGACGGGCTTGGCCTGATTCAGCAACGAGGCCGCTTCATGCAGGAAGCATGCAACACCACCAGTGGCAGCATGGCATCCATTATCGGCATGGACGATACTGCCTTGGTTGAGGTTTGCCGTCAAGCCGATGTGGACATCGCCAACCTCAACTGTCCCGGCCAGACCGTCATCTCGGGAGAGAAGGACAGGATCGCCAAGGCCGTCGAATTGGCTAAGGCGCGCGGGGCCAGACGCGCCCTGCCACTTCAAGTGGCCGGAGCTTATCATTCCCGCTTGATGCAGCCAGCCCAAGACAGACTGGCCAGCGTTTTGGGCGGCGTTACCATGCGAGAACCGTCGGTGACAGTCGTTCACAATGTCACAGCACGTCCCGCGACCGGGGTTGAGGAGATCAAGAAACTGCTTGTGCAACAAGTCACGTCCTCTGTTCGTTGGGCTGAGTGCATGCAATGGCTGATCGCCCAAGGATACACCCGCTTCATTGAACTCGGTCCCGGCAAGGTTCTCAGCGGCTTGATGAAACGCATCAACAGGGACGTTGAAATGCTCAATGTGGCCGATTCTGCGACGCTGGATGCCGCTGTTGCAAAGTTGTCGGCGTGATCCTGCACATTGGTATTGACAGCCAATAGCAGCCTCGCTACAGAAACCGCCATGCAGAAACTTTTGGAGAACAAGATTGCCGTTGTTACCGGCGGCGGACGTGGCATCGGCGAAGCCATTGCCCGTCGGCTTGCCGGTGAAGGCGCGTCCATTGCTGTTTGCGACGTGATGCTCGACAATGCCCAGAAGGTGGCCGACGACCTTGGCAAACTCGGTGTGAAAGCGCGCGCGTATGCTGTCAATGTTACCGATGCCGCGCAGGTCGCAGACGTTTGCAAGAAGATCGTGGCAGAGTTCGGTCATGTTGACATACTCGTTAACAATGCTGGTGTCACCCGCGACAACCTGTTGCTTCGCATGAGCGAGGCGGATTGGGACTTGGTGCTCGATGTGAATTTGAAAGGCGCGTTTCTGTTCACGAAAGGACTGATCCCGTCCATGATGAAACAGCAAGGCGGCGCCATCGTGAACATCGCCTCCATCGTCGGCGTCCTTGGCAACGCCGGCCAGGCCAATTACTCCGCTTCCAAGGCCGGCATGATCGGCCTGACGAAAACTGTTGCGAAGGAATACGCCAAGCGCGGCATCCGCGCCAACGCCATCGCGCCGGGGTTCATTCAGACGGCGATGACCGATAAACTCACCGAGGAACAGAAGAAGATGCAGACTGATGTGATCGGTCTCGCCCGGATGGGGCAACCCGATGATGTTGCGAATACCGTGCTGTTTCTGGCCAGCGACCTTTCCAGCTACGTCACCGGCCAAGTGATCGGCGTGGATGGTGGCCTCAGAATTTAGGTAAGAAACCTTTGACAAGAACCGAAGTTCCGCATAAAGAACGAAGCCGCTTACACAACAAGGAGAAATCCACATGGCAGACAAATCCGTGCAGGACCGCGTAAAAGAAATCATCGTCGAGCAGCTCGGCGTCAACCCCGACCAAGTCACGCCCGAAGCGAAGTTCATCGAGGATCTCGGGGCTGATTCGTTGGACACTGTCGAATTGGTCATGGCGTTTGAGGAGGAGTTCGGCGCTGAGATTCCCGACGAGGACGCCGAGAAGATGCAGACCGTCGGCGACGTGATCAAATACATCGAGGAGCGCGGCGAGAAGTAACAGCGCTCCGCATCGAAGCTGTTCGGGGCATAGAGTGGCAGGCCGCACAGCGCTTTATGCCCTGTTTTTCTAACGGCGCGAGGGAACATGAGTCATCGTCGAGTTGTCATCACAGGCATGGGAGTCGTCACTCCGGTCGGGAGTGAGATGGAGGTCTTTTGGCGGAATTTATTGGCAGGCCACAGCGGGATCGCGCCCGTCACGCGCTTTGACACCACCAAGTTCGACACCAAGATCGGCGGCGAAGTCAAGGACTTCAAACCCGAACTCTACATGCCCGTCAAGGAAGCGCGCCGCACGGATCGCTTCACCCGATACGCCATCGGCGCCGCCAAAATGGCCTTTGCCGATTCTCATCTCGATCTCTCGAAGGAAGACATCAACCGCGTCGGCGTCCTCGTCGGCTCCGGCATCGGCGGCATGGAAACCATCGAAGACCAAGCCCGCGTCCTGTTCGAGAAAGGGCCCCAGCGCGTCTCGCCGTTCATGATCCCGATGCTCATCATCAACATGGCCAGCGGCTACATCTCCATGTTGCTCGGGGTCAAAGGTCCGAACCTCTCTGTCGTCACGGCCTGCGCCACTGCCACCCACGCGCTCGGCGAAGGCGCCCGCATCATTGAGCATGGCGACGCCGAAGTCATGATCGCCGGTGGGAGCGAGGCAGCCATCACGGGCGTGGGTTACGCCGGGTTCTGCTCCATGCGCGCGATGTCCACTCGCAACAGCGAGCCCGAACACGCCAGCCGCCCGTTCGACAAGGGGCGCGACGGTTTTGTCATGGGGGAGGGTGCCGGTGTTTGCGTTCTCGAATCAGTCGAGCATGCCACCGCACGCGGAGCGCGAATCTATTGTGAAATTGCCGGCTACGGCATCACGGGTGACGCCTATCACATGAGCGCTCCAGCTCCTGATGGCGAAGGCGCTGCCCGCGCCATGACAGCCGCGCTGCGTGACGCCAAACTCCGGCCTGACCAGATTGACTATATCAACGCCCACGGCACTTCCACGCCCGTCGGCGACAAATGCGAAGTGGCTGCCGTCAAGACCGTGTTCGGCGATCACGCCCGCAAGCTCGCCATCAGTTCCACCAAATCCATGACGGGTCACCTTCTTGGCGCCGCCGGCGCGGTCGAGACGGCCGTCTGTGCGCTTGCGATTCGCGACCAGATCGTTCCGCCGACCATCAACTACGAGGAGCCCGATCCCGAGTGCGACCTCGACTGCGTGCCGAACAAAGCCCGCCAGATGAAAGTGGATATTTGTCTCAATAACTCCCTCGGTTTCGGCGGCCACAATGCCGCCATCATCATCAAAAAGTTCCACTAGATTGCGCTTGCAACCTCCGGAGCCTTCCGCTATTTTCCACCGCCTTTAGCCATGAAAGAGAAGATTCATCCCAAATACGAAGATGCCGTCATTCACTGCGCGTGTGGCGCCGTGTTCAAGACCCGTTCCACGCACAAGGACATGCGTATCGGCATCTGCTCCAAGTGCCATCCCTTCTTCACCGGCCAACAGAAGTACGTTGACACCGCCGGTCGCGTCGAACGCTTCCAGAAGCGGTACGCCAAGGTCAAGTAGCTGTTTTCGCAAAGAAGATTCGTCCCGGAAACTGTCGGAACGAATCTTTCTTTTTGCCCCATGAACGCCCTGCCCAAACTAGATCGTTTTCGCAAACGCGCCACGGACCTCGAAGCTGAGCTGTCCAACCCGGCTGTCTTCGCCGACCAGCGACGCGCCGGCGACCTCGCGCGCGAACTCCAGCGCGTTCGCAAGCTTCTTGCCGACGCCGACCGCTGGCAATCGCTCCAGAAACAAATTGCCGAGACCCAGCCACTCGCCGCCGGAACAGATCCGGAACTTGCCGACTTGGCCAAGTCCGAGTTGGAAACGCTTCGGCGCGACCTCGAACGCGCTGACCGCGACGTCCAACTCGGCCTTGTTCCGCCCGACCCCAACGATTCCCGCAACACCATCGTCGAAATCCGCGCTGGCACCGGCGGCGAGGAAGCCGCGCTGTTCGGCGCCGACCTTTTCCGCATGTATAACAAGTTTGCCGACGCGCAGGGCTGGAAGATCGAAATCATGGACACCAGCCCCAGCGAACGCGGCGGCTTCAAGGAAATCGTTTTTTCCATCACCGGTCAGGACGTCTTCAAAAAGATGCGCTACGAAAGCGGCGTCCATCGCGTCCAGCGTGTTCCCGAAACGGAGGCGCAAGGCCGCATCCATACCTCGACGGCCACCGTCGCCGTTTTGCCCGAAGCCGAGGAAGTGGACATGCAGATTCGACCTGAAGACCTCGACATCAGTGTCTGCCGGGCCAGTGGTCCCGGCGGTCAGGGCGTCAATACAACTGACAGCGCCGTCCGCATCGTCCACAAACCGACCGGCGTCGTTGTGAAATGCGCCGACGAACGCAGCCAGCTTAAGAACAAGAACAAGGCGATGCGCGTTCTTCGTTCCCGCCTGCTTGCCCACAAACAGGAACAGGAGCAGGCGAAGATGTCGGCGACGCGCCGCGACCAAGTCGGCACCGGCGACCGCAGCGAGAAAATCCGCACCTACAATTTCCCCCAGAACCGCGTCACCGACCATCGTATCAACTTGACCATTCAGAATCTTCCCGCCATTCTGGAGGGCGATCTCGAAGAACTGATAGGAGCGTTGATGGACGATGACTACAACAAACGTCTGGCGGCAAGCAGCAGTTAGTCTGTTTCTCTTGGCGGCGTCGGTGTTCGCGGCGGCGCCACCGAACATCGTCATCATCTTCACCGACGATCAGGGTTACGCCGATGTCGGCTGTTTCGGTGCGAAAGGATACACGACGCCAAACCTCGACCACCTTGCGAAGGAAGGAAGACGCTTCACGAACTTCCACGTCGCGCAAGCCGTCTGCTCGGCGTCGCGCGCCGCGCTGTTGACAGGCTGCTATCCAAACCGCATCGGCATCCACGGGGCGCTCATGCCAAGGTCGCAGCATGGCATCAGCACCAACGAAATGACCATTGCCCAGTTGGTCAAACAGCGCGGCTACGCCACCGGCATGGTCGGTAAATGGCACCTCGGCCATCATCCGCCGTTTCTGCCGACCCGGCACGGCTTCGACGAATATTTCGGCCTGCCGTACTCCAACGACATGTGGCCATATCATCCCGAAATGGCGGGCAAGTTCCCGCCGTTGCCGCTGTTCGAAAACGAAACGATCATCAACACCAACGTCACCGCCGCTGACCTATGCCATCTCACGACGCAATACACCGAGCGCGCCGTGAAGTTCATCGAGAAAAATAAATCGCGTCCGTTCTTCCTCTACGTCGCGCACTCGATGCCGCACGTGCCGCTGGCGGTTAGCGACAAGTTCAAGGGCAAATCGGAGCAAGGACTTTACGGCGATGTCATCATGGAGATTGACTGGTCAGTCGGCGAAATCATGGCCGCGCTGAAACGGAACATGCTCGACGAAAACACGCTGGTCATTTTCGGCTCCGACAACGGCCCGTGGCTCAGCTACGGCAACCACGCCGGCTCGTCGGGGCCGTTGCGCGAAGGGAAGGGGACGGCTTGGGAAGGCGGCATCCGCACGCCGTGGCTGATGCGTTGGCCGGGCAAAATCCGCGCGGGCAGCGTCAACAACACGATGTTGATGAACATTGACATCCTGCCGACCATTGCGCATCTCACCGGCACGGCATTGCCGAAGCACAAGATTGACGGCCTCAACGTCTGGCCGGTGCTCGCCGGCGAACGCGGCGCGAAAAACCCGCACGACGGTTACTGGTTTTACTACGCCAACAACCAACTTCAGGCCGTAACCGATGGCCACTGGAAACTGTGTTTCCCGCACACCTACCGCACACTCGCTGGTCGTCCCGGCGGTCGCGACGGTATTCCGGCCAAGTATGAACAGCAGAAGGTTGAAACGGCCGAGCTATACGATTTGAGCAAGGACATCGGCGAGACTCGCAACATCGCGGCGCAACATCCTGACGTCGTCAAGCGCCTCGAAGCCTTTGCCGAGACCGCGCGCGCGGAACTCGGCGACTCATTGACCAAGCGCACCGGCAGTGGCGTGCGTCCCGCCGATGTCGTGCCGGGCGAAGACAAGAAAACCAAACGTGCCGCGCCGTAAATGCGCGATGGTAGCGGAACGGGCGTCCGCTGCGGCGGACAAATCTCGCCCGTTTATTTAGGCCAAATACGGTAGTGGTTGATATGTCAACCAGAGTGGTTGCAATATCAACCACCGGTTTTTCGGCGGGAACAAGCCGAGCGGAGCGAGACGCCGTCTCCAGCGGTCAGATCATTTCGTCGTCGCGCTTGGCGCGGGAGGTTTTGGGCTTGGTCGCCGTGGCGACCTTGGCCTCCTCGGCGGCGCGCTCCAAGTTCAACTTCAACAGGCGCTCAAGGATTTGGTCGTCGGTCAGATTGGCGGGCCAGCCGTAGGCGGCGGCGACGGCGGCATCGAGTTTCTCGTGCGCCAACGCCAGCCACGTCGGGCGCTCGTTTTAGAGCTTCGTCAATGTCCGTTTCTTCAGCTTGGCGGCGCACTCGGCGTCTTTCGGCGCGAGGTGCGGGTAGTGGGCGATTCCCAACGTGGGAGCCGGCAACCGTCTTGGAATGATCGGGGCGCTGAGGCCCCTCCCACATTGGAGGTCACAACATACCGGCTCCACGGGCCGGTGGGGCTGGCGGGGGATTCGAGGATTTCTTCGCGGGTCCATTCGGGCGGGGCGAGCCAGCGTTCGCGCAACTCGTTCAACTCTTTCGCGGCGGCGGCTATTGCCTCGGCCACGACGGAGCGTGGCCCTCCAATGTCAGGCAACGGAAACGTCTCGAAATAGGTCGTCGGCGTGTAGCGCGGGCGCGTCTCCAACCGCGTGCTTTGCTCCAACTCCTGTCATCACTTCACGACCACGAACCCAACTATCACCCGTATCATCGAGAGCTTGTTGGAGTTCTTTCCTGCCTTTGCGCTGCGCGATTTGAATTCCAATAGAACCAGCAATCGTGTAAAACGATTCTCATGGTAAGAAAACTTCTACGCTTCGCCCTCGTTTCTGTGCTCGTGGTCGCTGCAGGCTGCCAGCGCAACGACAGCGCCAAACCGCGCGTCGCGCTCGTGATGAAGTCGCTCGCCAACGAGTTCTTTCTCACGATGGAAAACGGCGCGCGCGCCCACCAGAAAGCCCACGCCGCCGATTACGACCTGCTCGTCAACGGCATCAAGGACGAATTGGATGTGAGCCGGCAGATTGATCTGGTGGAGCAGATGATCGCCCAGAAGGTGAACGCGCTCGTCATCGCGCCGGCCGATTCCAAATCCCTCGTGCCCGCCTGCAAGAAGGCGCAACAAGCCGGCATCATCGTCGTCAACATTGACAACAAGTTCGATGACGCAGTGCTCGCCGCCAGCGGCTTGAAGGTCCCGTTCGTCGGTCCGGACAACCGCAAAGGCGCGCGGGCCGTGGGCGAACTGCTGGCGAAGAAGCTCAAAGCCGGCGATCCGGTGGCCATCATCGAGGGCGCGCCGAATGCCTTCAACGGCATCCAGCGCAAAGCCGGTTTCGAGGACGCCATGAAAGCTGCGGGTATGAAGATTGTCGCTTCGCAATCCGGTTATTGGGAGACCGACAAGGCGAACGCAGTCGTCGCCGCGATGCTCACGGAGCATCCCAACCTCAAAGCCGTGCTCTGCGCCAACGACAGCATGGCGTTGGGCGCGGTGGCCGCGTTGCGCGCCGCCGGCAAACAGGATCAAGTGTTGGTGGTCGGCTACGACGGCATCGGCGCCGTTCGTCAATTGCTGAAGGAAGGCAAAGTGCTCGCCACGGCGGACCAGCACGCCGACCAACTTGCCGTCTTCGGCATCGAGTATGCGCTCGAGATGCTCAAGACCAAGAGCGCTCCCGCCGACCGGGATACGCCGGTGGACATAGTCACCGCTCCGTGAATTCCGTCGCGCCACTCCTCGCCATTCAAGGTCTGTGCAAGTCGTATGCTGGGCCGGTGCTGAGCGACGTTGCGTTTGATCTTCGTCCCGGCGAGGTCCACGCCTTGGTGGGCGAGAACGGAGCCGGTAAGAGCACGCTTTCAAAGATCATTGCCGGGTTGGTCCAAGCGGATGCGGGTACGATGATGTTGCGCGGCGAACCGTATGCGCCGCGGAACAAGAAGGACGCCGAACGCCATGGTGTGCGGATGGTGATGCAGGAGTTGAATCTTATCGGCAACCTCACCGTGGCGGAGAGCATTTTGCTGGAGAACTTGCCGCATCGCTTCGGCTGGATTGACCAGCGCGAGCTTCACGCCCGCGCCCGCCGCATCCTCGAACGCGTGGGCCTGACCGATATTGATCCCGGCTGCCTTGTCAAATCGCTCGGCGTCGGTCGTCAGCAATTGATCGAGATTGCCGCCGGCCTGGCGCAACGCTGCGATGTATTGATTCTCGACGAACCGACTGCCGCGCTGACCGCGCCGGAGATTGAGCGGTTGTTTGGCGAGGTCGCAAAGCTCAAGACCGCCGGCACGGCCATCCTCTACATCTCGCATCGCATGGAGGAAATCCAGCGCATCAGCGACCGCATCAGCGTGCTGCGCGACGGACGATTGATCGCGACCCGGCCCGCGGCGGAACTGTCGCTCGATGAAATTGTGCGGTTGATGGTGGGACGCGAACTCGGCGAAGCGATTCGCCGGGAACCTTCAACGCTGGGACCGGTGGCGTTGCGGGTCGAGGGACTGCGCCGGGGCGACACGGTGTGTGGCGTCAGTTTCGAGACGCGCCGGGGCGAGATTCTCGGCTTTGCCGGGTTGATGGGATCGGGGCGCACGGAGACGATGCGCGCGCTGTTCGGCGCCGACCGGGCGGACGGCGGTGAAATATTTTTGCGCGACGGGAAACGACCGACGCGGATTCGTTCGCCGCGCGATGCTGTTCGTCGCGGCATCGCCCTGTTGACCGAGAATCGCAAGGAGGAAGGGCTGCTGCTACCGTTGCCGATCCGAGCGAATATCACGTTTCTTTGCCTCGACCAACTCAGTCGTGCCGGAGGTTGGATTCGCGCCACCGCCGAGTTGGCGGAGGCGACGCGCTGGGGACAGGCGTTGTCGGTGCGCTGCCATTCCTACGAGCAACGCGTGGCTGAACTCAGCGGCGGCAACCAGCAGAAGGTGATGATCGCCAAGTGGCTGTTCCGCAATTGCGACATCCTCATCTTCGACGAACCGACACGCGGGATTGATGTCGGCGCGAAGTTCGAGATTTACCAGTTGCTCGCCGACCTCGCGGCGCAGGGCAAGGCCGTCATCGTGGTCTCGTCCGATCTCAAGGAACTGCTGGCGTTGTGCGACCGGATCGCCGTGATGTCGGCCGGGCGCATCGCCGCCACGTTCCGACGCGGCGAATGGACGCAGGACAACATCATGACCGCCGCGTTGAGCGGCTACCTCAATCAATGAACAAGCCCTCAAACTCCTCCGCCGTTGTGCGCCGGTCTCCTGACCGCGCACAACTTTCGACCGAAGGTCTGCCACAGCGTACCGGTCGAGGAGACCTTACGGTCAGACGCAGCGGCGCGGTCAGGAGACCTGCGCCGAACCACGGGTAATCAATGAACACGATGCTCAAGCCTCCCACGCGATTCATCCCAACTGAATATCTTGGCCTGACACTTGCGCTTGGGGCGTTGGTGTTGGTGTTCAGTCTCATCACCGACCACTTCTTCAGCGCAACGACCTTCCGTACCATCGCGAACCAGATTCCGTCCGCCGTCCTCGTCGCCACGGCGATGACGTATCTGTTGGTGATCGCGGAGATTGACCTGTCCGTCGGCTCCGTGCTGGGTTTTTGCAGCGCGGTGCTCGGCGTGGCGATGACGCAATGGCACTGGCCGCTGCCGCTTGCGATCCTTGCGGCGGTGGGCACAGGACTGCTCTGCGGCGCGTTCAACGGATTGGTTTCGCTCCGCTGGCGGCTGCCGTCGTTCATCGTCACGCTCGGCGTGCTGGAAATGGCCCGCGGCGCGGCCCATGCCGTCACCCGTTCGCAAACGCAATACATCGGTTCCAGCATCGAAGCCATCGCCGGCACTTCGATTGTCGGGCTGTCGCTGCCGTTTCTGCTCGCGATGGTGATCGTGGTCGCTGCCCAACTGGTGCTGACCCGCACGGTGTTCGGACGCTACCTCGTCGCCATCGGCACCAACGAGGAGGCTGTGCGCCTCAGCGGGATTGACCCCCGGCCGGTCAAGCTCGCCGTGTTTCTGTTGACCGGTCTGCTGGTGGCGTTGGCAGCCATCATTGACACCTCGCGTTTCCAATCCGCCAACCCCAATGCCGGGACCGGTTTTGAATTGCAGGCCATCGCGGCGGCGGTCATCGGCGGCACCAGTCTCATGGGTGGTCGCGGCTCGGTGGTGCCCACGCTGTTCGGCGTGCTCATCATTGCTGTGCTTAACACCGGCCTCGCCGCCGTTGGTGCGAAGGACGAAACCAAGCGCCTGATCACCGGCCTCGTCATCATCGCGGCGGTGATTCTCGACCAATATCGGCATCGGCTCGGCGCGAGATGGAAGGCTTCATGAAACCGCGCATTCTTGTT
>CAZNOK010000104.1:0-17397 GCA_964574605.1 uncultured Verrucomicrobiota bacterium | reverse complement strand
ATCCTTCAAGACCCCACATTCCAACCCACATGAAAAGACAGTTGCTACAAATCATTGCAAAGTCAGCAACCGGAACTTCGCAGCGGGGTTGGTTTCTGGTACAACTCCAGCCATGAAACAAATCCTGTCATTCCTCTTTCCGTGTCTTCTGTGTGTTCCGTGGTTCTCCTCTTTCGCCGCTGGCGGCGCCGCAGGCGGCGGTAAACCGAACTTCCTCATCTTCCTCGCCGATGATCTCGGCTGGAACGATGTCGGGTTCCACGGCTCGAAGATCAAGACGCCCAACCTCGACCGGCTCGCGAAGGAAGGTCTGATGCTGGAACAGCATTACGTCGCACCGCTCTGTTCGCCGACGCGCACGGGGTTGATGACGGGCCGGTTCTGGAGCCGGTTCGGCGTGACCAATCCGCAGAACGAACAGGCGTTGCCGTTCGGCACCGAGACGCTCGCCTCGGCGTTGAAGTCGGTCGGCTACCAGACCGCGCTGTTCGGCAAATGGCATCTCGGTTCGTTGCCGGAACAAGGGCCGAACAAGTTCGGTTTCGACCGCTCGTACGGTTCGCTCGCCGGCGGCGTCGGCCCGTTCGATCATCACTACAAGAAAGGGCCATTCACGCAGACATGGCATCGCGACTGCAAACTGGTGGAAGAAGAAGGCCACGTCACCGATCTCATCGCTCGCGAGGCGGTAAACTGGGTCAAGACTCTCAATGACCGGCCGTTCCTGCTTTACGTGCCGTTCACGGCGGTCCACATCCCGATTGACGAGCCGAAGGAATGGCTCGACAAGAATTCGCACTTCGACGATCCCGACATGCGCCGTTACGCCGCGTGCGCGACGCACATGGACGCCGCTGTCGGCAGGATTCTCGATGCGTTGCGCGCCGCCGGACGGCTGGAGCAGACGTTGGTGTTGTTCTTCAGCGACAACGGCGGTTCCATCGGTGTCCGCAACGACGACCCGAAATATCCCGGCACCTATCCGCCGGGGCGCACGACCGCCAGCAACACGCCATTGCGCGGCCAGAAAGGCCAGCTTTACGAAGGCGGCATCCGCACCCCGGCCATCGCGTGGTGGCCGAAACGCCTGAAGCCGGGAAAGGTCAATGTGCCGTTGCACATCACCGACTGGATGCCCACGCTGACCCGCCTTGCTGGCTACCAGCCCAAACGCAATCTGAAGTGGGACGGCCAGGATATCTGGCCGGTGTTGACGGGCGATATCGGGCAGCCCGAACTTCGCGCGCTCTACTGGCTCGGGCCGGGCAAGCGTGCGTCCGCGCTTCGTCTCGGCGACTGGAAACTCATCGTCACCGGCGACAAACAGGAGTTGTTCAACATCGCCGCCGACCCCGAAGAGAAGGAAAACCAAGCCGGAACACAAACGGGACAGATCGCCGAACTGACGCAACTGCTCGCCCGTCATGCCGCGCGCGACAACGACGCCGTCGTGCCAAAGAAAAAACAATGAAGATGATCGTCGGAATGCTGGTGTTGCTTTCCGTTGCGCGGACTGCGCAAGCTCAAGTTCCAAAACAACCGGCTGCCGACGTGCATTTCTTCAAAATCCAAGGCCAGATTGTGGATTGGGACATCACACTTCAGGCGCCTGCCGCGTCGCCGCTGCTGGAGTTCGTGGACGCCGGCAGCCCGTCGCGCGCGATTGCGTTGGCGTTGACGAAATCGGCGTTCACTTCCGACGGCGGGCGCACAAGTCTCCGGGGTCGCACGGAAATCGGAGAACAATTCGCCGAGGGCTACTACGTGACGACGTTGAAACACCAAGCGGGCAGCGCCCGGCTCGGCGTGCTCGTCGTCAAACATCGCCGGCAGTTCATTTCGTTCATTCCGGACAACCCGAAGTCAGCGGCGTTCCCGCCGGAAATCCGGGCGTGGACGGACGAGGTGAAACGGGCACAGCGCGACGCCGGCGCGAGATTGATGAGAGACATCGAGAACGCGATCAAGGAGAAGAAGAAGGAGTTCGTTTTCCCGAAGGGCGATTATCGGTTGTCGCTCAAGGGCAAGGCGCGGTCGGGGAAATCGAGATACTTCGAGTGGGGCAGCGTCGAGAACTTCACGCTCGACGGACAGGGCTCGACGCTTTGGTTCGACACCGTCGAGGCGAACGCTTTCCAGTTGGCCCGGTGCCGCAACATCACCTTCAAGAACCTGATCTTCGATTACGATCCGCTGCCGTTCGCGCAGGGCAAAATTGTCGCGCTGGATGAGAAGACCCGGCGGCTTCGTTTCGCCCTCGACGAGGGGTTCGAGGAAAGCCTGAAACCGTTGTCGGCGAACAAGAATCTGCTCCGCATCCACGTTTTCTACGACGACTCGACGCGTGGCCGCGTGATACGAAACGATTGGACGGCCGGGTTTGTCAGCGGCAGGCCGATCAAGCCTCTCGGCAACGGTTTGTATGAGTGCGGCACCGTGTTGCGACACAAGACACCACAGGCGACGGGCATCGCGGTCGGCGACGCGATTGCATTGTGCCCGCGCTGGGGCGGCTCCATCTTTGCGATGTCGTATTGCGACAATGTCCGCTTCGAGAACGTCACGATCTACGCCGCGGCGTCGGACGCGACTGCCGACCGGTTTTCGGCAGCCGCTGGCGGCCGGGGAACTGTTCATGAATCGGTCAAGATCATGCGTCGGCCCAACACCCGGCGGCTTCCTGTGACGAATTCCGCCGGCCTGTATGTCCAAACCGCGGGCAAAGGTTTTGCCGTCATCAATTCCGTGTTTGAAGGGACAATGGACGACAGCGTGGCCGTGCAAACCCACGATCCGCTCGTCGTCAAACAGGTGGCACCGGCGGAAATCATCGTCGCCCAACGTAGCGCCAGCCTGCCGATCTTGTTGGCGGCGGGACACGCCGTTGCGTTTTACGATCTCACCACGTTGGCGCCGCGAGGCGGCACGCGGATTCAACGCATTGAGCCGTACACGGAGCAAGGGCTTGCCCAAAAGGAGGCGGCGCGCCGGCGGTTCGCGTGGGGCCCTACGAAATTCTACAAAGCCACGCTCGCAACGCCGCTACAGTTGCAGCCGATGGATTTGATCATGCACGGGGATTGTCCCGCGGCCGCTGATTTCAGGATCGAGAACTGTTTCTTCTATGCCGGCTGGGCGCGTTCCCTTCTGGTGACCGGCGAGCGCGGCGTCATCCGCAACAACACCTTCGAGGCCGGTGGCCGGCTCAACCTCGGCCCCTCGACCTCGTGGCTCATCGGCACGTTCGCCAAGGACATCCTAATCGAGAACAACCGCCTGATCGGCATTTGCAACAATCCCATCGCGCCGGGCGATGCCGTGCCGATTCGCGTCTCCGGCCCCAAGACGCATCCGTTGAACACAAAGATCACGATCCGCAACAACACCATCGAGCGATGCGCCTACAGCGGAATCGTCGTGCAAGGCGTGGACGGCCTCACCCTCACCGGCAATCTGTTGAAACAGACAAACCTGAAACGCCACGAGCCTGCCGAGGACGGCTTGGACCTGAATCGTCCAATCGTCACTCGCGCCTGCCGCAACGTGGTCGAGAACAACAACGTCGTCCGTCCATGAAATATCGCTGCTGCTTCATCGTTGTGGGTTTGATGATCGCCGCCGCTGCCGAAGCGGTGCTGCGCATCCATCCCGACAATCCGCGCTACTTCACCGACGACACCGGCAAAGCCATCTACCTGACCGGCTCGCACACGTGGAACAATCTCAAGGACATGGGGCCGACCGACCCGCCATCGGCGTTCGACTTCGATGCGTATCTCAACTTCCTTGAAAAACATCATCACAACTTCATCCGGCTGTGGACATGGGAACTGACCAAATACACTTACGACGGCAAACTGACATACGCGCAAGGTTTCCCGTGGCCGCGCACCGGACCGGGCAACGCGCTCGACGGCAAACCGAAGTTTGATTTGTCGAAATTCGATCCCGCCTACTTCGACCGCTTGCGGAAACGAGTCGAGGCGGCGGCGCGCCGGGGCATCTACGTGGCCGTGATGCTCTTTGAAGGACACGGGCCGCGCGAGTCGGGCGCGCCGTGGCGTTGGGATGGTCACCCGTTCCACGCCACCAACAACATCAACAGCATCAACGGCGATCCCGACAGCGACGGACGCGGCATCGAGATTCACACCCTGCAAGTGCCGGCGGTGACCGCCGTTCAGGAAGCCTACGTTCGCAAGGTCATCGAGACCCTCAACGACCTCGACAACGTCCTCTACGAAATCGCCAACGAAGCCGGCGCCTACTCGACCGAATGGCACTACCACTTCATCCGATTCATCCACGCCGAAGAAACGCGCCTGCGGAGACAACACCCGGTCGGCATGACATTCCAATACGCGCGCGAACCGCAACTACGCGGCACCAACACCGTGTTGTTTGCCGGTCCCGCCGACTGGATTTCGCCCAATCCAGCAGGCGGCTACCGCGACAACCCGCCGGCTGCCGCCGGCTCGAAGGTCATCCTCGCGGACACGGATCATCTCTGGGGCATCGGCGGCAATCCGCAGTGGGTCTGGAAAAGTTTCCTGCGCGGCTTGAACCCAATCTTCATGGACCCTTACAACCGCGTCGAGATCATAGATGTGAAGGGCAAGAAGCGCACAACTTGGACCGACCATCTCGTCAGCCCGCCCCAACTCGACCCGAAGTGGGACGGCGTGCGCCAGGCGATGGGCCAGACGCGACGGTTTGCCGAGCGGATGAACCTTGCCGGAACAAAACCGGAACCCAAGCTGGCCTCGACCGGCTATTGTCTCGCTTCCGCCAAAGAATATCTGGTCTATCTGCCCAACGGCGGCGAGATGACCGTGGATCTGTCAGCGTCGCCGGGAAAACTCGCCGTCGAATGGTTTAATCCAACACAAAACAAAAGCGTTGCCGGTGACAAGGTCGAAGGAGGCGCGTCGCGCACATTTACGGCTCCCTTCGAAGGAGCAGCGATTCTCTATCTGAAGAGTCAGCCATGAAACCGCGCGTTGCGACAAAACTGCTGGAGTTTCTGCCGATCGTGCTTGTCAGTTTGGTCGTCGCAAACGCGACCGCGCATGACGGCAGGCTCGTTGTGACCGGCGAGTTGAAACAATGGCACAAGGTCACGCTGACATTCGATGGCCCGTTTGCGCGCGAGCGCGACAACGATACCAATCCGTTCACTGATTACCGTCTGGCGGTCACGTTCGCGCATGAGTCGGGCGCGCCGCGCTGCGTGGTGCCGGGATATTTCGCTGCCGACGGCGCCGCCGCGAACACGTCCGCCAACGCCGGCAACAAATGGCGCGCTCATTTCTCGCCGGACAAACCGGGCAAATGGAGCTACGTCGTTTTTTTCGTGAAGGGCAAACACGTTGCCGTCAGTGACGCCACCGGCGAGCCGGTGAAACCGCTCAACGGCCTCAGCGGCAGTTTCAACGTGGCATCGACCGGCAAGACCAAAGGACGCCTGCAATACGTCGGCAAACACTACCTGCGATTCGCCGGCACCGGGGAATATTTTTTGAAGGCCGGGGCCGATGCGCCGGAGACGTTGCTGGCGTATTCGGACTTTGACGGCACAGAAACGCGCAAGAAAAATGTGCCGCTGAAGGCTTGGCAACCGCATGCCCGCGACTGGCGCGATGGCGATCCGTCGTGGAAGAACGGCAAAGGCAAAGGACTGATCGGCGCGCTCAATTATCTCTCCGGCAAAGGCTGCAATGCGTTTTCGTTCCTCACCTACAACGCCGGCGGCGACGGCGACGGCGTCTGGCCGTTCGTGGAGCGCGACGACAAACTACACTACGATTGCTCGAAGCTCGACCAGTGGGGCATCGTGTTCGACCACGCCACCGCGCGCGGCCTTTACCTCCACTTCAAGATGCAGGAAAACGAGAACGATGACTCGAAAGGCCCGGGCGCGGCACAGTCACTCGACGGCGGCGACCTCGGCCCGGAGCGCAAACTGTATTGCCGCGAATTGATCGCCCGCTTCGGGCACGCGCTGGCGTTGAACTGGAACCTCGGCGAGGAAAACACGCAATCGGCCGCCCAACAACGCGCGATGGCGCAATACATCCACGACACCGATCCGTATCAGCATCTCATCGTGGTGCACACCTATCCGAACTGGCAGGACAAGGTTTACCCCGAACTGATCGGCGGCAAGTCGGTTCTCACCGGCGCGTCGTTGCAGAATGCGTGGAGTCAGGCGCACCAGCGCACGCTGAAGTGGGTGACGGAATCCGCGCGCGCCGGCAAGCCGTGGGTCGTTGCCAACGACGAGCAAAACCCCGCCGAACTGGGCGTGCCGCCCGATCCCGGCTACGAGGGGTTCGATGGCAACGCCGTGGGCAAAGACGGCAAATCCTACACGTTGCACGACATTCGGAAGCTCTGTTTGTGGGGCACGCTGATGGCGGGCGGCGCGGGCGTGGAATATTATTTCGGCTACAAGCTGCCGCAAAACGATCTGGTGTGCGAAGACTGGCGCAGCCGCGACAAGTCGTGGAACTTCTGCCGCATCGCGCTGGAGTTTTTCCCGGCCAACCGGATTCCGTTCTGGGAAATGCAGAACGCCGACGCGTGCGTTGGAAATCCGGACAACGCCAACACTCGTTTCTGTCTGGCGAAACGCGGTCAGGTGTATCTCGTTTATTTGCCCGATGGCGGAACGACTGACATTGATCTTGCGGGCATCGAAGGCGCGTTCGCCGTGCAGTGGTTCAACCCCCGAACGGGCGGCGCGATGGTGGATGGTCCGGTCAAGATCATTCGTGGCGGAGCGAAAAGGCCGGTGGGGCAGCCGCCGTCGGACCCACATGAGGATTGGCTTGCTGTAATCAGACTCATCCAACCCGGTGCATGAAATGACATGAAAACAACGAGTTTCCTGTTGTGCGTTCTTCTTTTCAACGTCGCGGGGAGCGTCTTCGCCGCCGAACACAAAACCCGCCACGTCGTGATGACCGACATCGGCGGCGACCCGGACGACGAACAATCCATCGTCCGGTTTCTGCTCTATGCGTGCGATTTCGATGTCGAGGGACTTTGCACCGGCTTCGGTCACGGACATTACAAGATCACGCACCCCGAATTGCTCCACAAGGCGGTGGATGCTTACGGGCAGGTGTTGCCCAACCTGCTCAGGCATCGCGCCAATTATCCGTCGCACGAGCAGTTGAAGAAGTTGATCAAGGACGGCTCTAACGGCGACCCGCACGCCGTCGGTCCGGGGCGCGACTCGGAGGCGTCAGACTGGATCATTCAGGTGCTCGACCGTGACGACCCGCGGCCGGTGTGGTTCTCGATCTGGGGCGGGCCGCGCGAACTGGCCCAAGCCATCTGGAAAGTGCAGACCACACGCACGCCCGAACAGTTGGCGGCGTTCAAACGCAAGATTCGTGTTCATTCCATCGCCGATCAGGATCGCACGGCCCTTTGGGTCAAGGAACATCATCCGGACATATTTTGGATTTTCTCCAATGGCCAGTTCAAGGGCATCTGGAAGGAGGGCGATCAATCGCTGGTGTCGCCCGAATGGCTCGAACGCAACGTCCGCACCGGTCACGGCCTGCTCGGTTCGATCTATCCGCCCAAAGCCTCCGGCAAGTCCGGCGTGAAAGAAGGCGACACCCCGGCGTTCTTCTACGTGCTGCCCAACGGCCTGAGCGACCCGGAGCATCCGGAGTGGGGCAACTGGGGCGGGCGATTCGAGCGGAGCGGACGCGGCAACGAGTATGTTTCCGCCAAGGACCTTCGCGACGGCGCGCCCGACATGCTTTACCCTATCCAGCGCTGGCGGACCGCGTACCAAAACGAATTTGAAGCGCGCATGGATTGGTGTGTGAAACCGGTTGCCGAAGCCAATCACGCTCCCGTCGTGTTGCTCAACGGCGACAAAACGCGCCGGGTGCTGCCAATCGAGGTTGACCCGAAAGCAGCGGTGAAACTCTCTGCCGCCGGGTCTTCCGACCCGGATGGCCACGCGCTGAAGTTCCGCTGGTGGATGTATGTGGAGGCGGGCACCTGCTGGGACGTGCCTCCGATTCGTGATGCGGAGACGTCCGAGGCGGTCGTGACGATTCCCGCCGACGCGTCGGGCCGAACCATTCATGTGATTCTGGAAGTCACCGACGCCGGTCAACCGCCGCTGGTCGGCTATCGGCGCGCGATCCTGAAAGTGCGCGGCGAACCGGTGACGCCGCCATCGGGGCCGTGGGTGTTTCAGCGCGCCGTCAACGTCAACGGCAAAGCGGTGGAGATTGATGGCCAACGCTGGGACGGCGATGGCGCGTCTGGTTTTGTCTGCAATGGCAAAGCGTTGGTGACCGCGGACGTGAAGTCGCAGCCGTCGGTGGATGCTGTTCGTGCGGCCATGCTCACATCGTTCCGGTTCAGCCGGAACTTGGAAGTGTCGTTCCGGAAACTTCCGCCGGGCACGTATGCGGTGTTCGCTTGGATTTTCGAGGACAACCGTTCGGAGAACCTGAGCTTCCACCTCGAAGGACGTTTGGTGGAACGCGACTACGCCAGCGGCAACGCCGGCCATTGGCGACGCCTCGGCCCGTGGATTGCCCGCGTTACGGATGGTTCACTCGATCTCACTACCAAAGGCGGCGCGGCCAATCTCTCCGGCATTGAATTGTGGAAACTCACCGAGCCACCCCAACCATGAACACAGGCGTTCTGACAATCCTGTTGTTGTGCGTTGCCGCCGTCGAGACCGGCATGGACGAAGCCCGCGACTACGCGCTCACCGGCGGCGGCTCCGGCTGCATCATCCAGCACGGTAAACAAATCCTCGCGTGGGGCGACCAGAAACAGCTTTACGACCTGAAATCCACGAGCAAATCCTTCGGCGTCACCGTGCTCGGTCTCGCCCTCATGGACAGCAAAGTCAAGCTCGACGACCCGGCGAAGAAGTTCTGTCCATCCTTCGGCGTGCCTCCCGACGAGAACGCGCGGACCGGCTGGCTCGACAAGATCACGTTGCGGATGCTGGCGATGCAGACCGCCGGCTTCGAGAAGCCCGGCGGGTTCGGCAAGCTGTTGTTCGAGCCGGGCACGAAATGGCATTACAGCGACGGCGGTCCGAACTGGCTCGCCGATTGCCTGACGCTCGTGTATCGGCGCGACTTGGCGGAGTTGATGTTCGAGCGCGTGTTCGGCCCCATCGGCATTGGCCGTGAGGATTTGCGCTGGCGCAATAACTCTTATCGCCCACACGAACTCGATGGCATCCCGCGTCGCGAGTTCGGCTCCGGCGTCAGCGCCAACGTCGAGGCGATGGCGAAATTCGGCTTGCTCTATTTGCGCGAAGGCCGTTGGAACGACCGGCAAATCATCCCGGCGGATTTCGTCCGTCTCGTTCGCTCGCCAGCGAAGGAACTCGCCGGCTTGCCGGAACACGCCGACATCCACGGCAACGCCTCCGAGCACTACAGCCTGCTCTGGTGGAACAACGGCGACGGCACGCTGCCCGGCGTGCCGCGCGACGCGTTCTGGACATGGGGACTGTACGACAGTCTCATCGTTGTGATTCCGAGCCTCGATATCGTCGTCGCACGCGCCGGCAAATCGTTGCCGCGCAAGAAAGACGCCGGCCACTACGATGTGCTCAGGCCGTTCCTCCAACCGATCTGCGTCTCCGTAAAATGTGGGAGGGACCTCAGTGTCCCGACCGAAATGGGTCGGGGCACTGAGGCCCCTCCTACGTTCCGGCAAGGCATCGAGTGGGCGCCGAAAGAAACGATCATCCGCAAAGCCAAGGGCAGCGACAACTGGCCGATGACGTGGGCCGACGACGACGCGCTCTACACCGCCTACGGCGACGGCAACGGTTTCGTGCCGTTCCTGAAAGAGAAACTCAGCCTCGGCCTTGCGAAAATCACCGGCACTCCGCCGGATATTCGCTGCGTGAACCTCCGTTCCGAAACCGCTGAGGCCAAAGGCGACGGCAAACGCGGTCGCAAAGCCAGCGGGATGCTTTCCGTGGACAGCGTTCTCTACATGCTCGTTCGCAACGCCGGCAATTCGCAACTTGGCTGGTCAACCGACCACGGCGCGACGTGGTCGTGGGCCGACTGGAAGTTCACCACCAGTTTCGGTTGTCCCACGTTTCTGAATTTTGGGAAGAACTACGCCGGTGCTCGTGACGAGTTCGTTTACATTTACTCGCACGACAGCGACAGCGCCTACAAACCCGCCGACCGGATGGTGCTCGCGCGCGTTCCGAAGAATCGTCTGCGCGACCGCGCCGCCTACGAGTTTTTCGTGCGACCGTCGGTTTGGACGAAAGACATCACACAGCGCAGCGCCGTCTTGGAGAGACCCGGCGCGTGTTACAGGTCGGGCGTCACGTTCAATGCCGGTTTGAAACGGTATCTCTGGTGCCAGACTCAACTCGATCATCGGGGCTTGGCCATCTACGAAGCGCCCGAGCCGTGGGGGCCGTGGACGACTGTGTTCGCCACCGACACGTGGGACGTCGAGCCCGGCGAGAGCGCCAGTTTCCCGACAAAGTGGATGAGCGCCGACGGGCACATGCTGCATCTGGTGTTTTCTGGCGATGATTCGTTCTCCGTGCGCAAAGCAACGCTGAAGTGATTCGGCCGGATGTTTCCCAACGGCGGCTTCTACCATAACAATGTAACGATCGTTACTCCGTTATGGTAAATGCTCATAATCGTCCGCTTGGGGATAGCCGACTCTGGCCGCGAAACATTGAGCATCAGCGCATCCGGAACAAGACCGGAACAGCACGACGAGATTTGAAATTCCACACTTGTGCAAGTGTGAGATTATCGAGCAGTGTGTTTTCGGAGTTGGCTTGCCGGTCGGCACTGGCTATCCTCTCCCCCAATGATTCGTTTGCGACAACTGCGCCTGCTCCTTCTGTTGGTGTCTTCATCGCTGACGTTCGGCGATGTGGCGGCGGGAAAAACGACGAAGGTCGCTCTCCGCGAAGGCCGCTGGACGATCAATGGCCAACTGACCAATCCGAACAGCGCCGCCGAAGGCTTGCTGATGAACGTACGCATGGTCAACGCCACGTTCGAGGATCGCGGCAAACCGGACTTCGATGCGGAAGCGAACACAGACCGGTTCATCTCCCGGATTGGCGACTACGTGGCACACGGCGTCAATGCGTTCACGATTTGCCTGGAAGGCGGGATGCCGGGCTACGAAGGCGCGGTAAACTCGGCGTTCGAGCCGGACGGTGGTTTGCGGCCAACCTACCTGGCACGCGTCGAGCGCGTGATCCGCTCCTGCGATCGCCACCGCGTGGCCGTGATTCTCGGTCTCTACTATCAACGCCAGTCGAGGATTCTGTGTGACGAGGCGACGGTGCGCGCGGGTGTGGTGAACGCGGCGCGTTGGGTGCGGGAGCGCGGCTTTCAAAACGTGCTGCTCGAAATCGCCAACGAGTATCCGCACAAAGGTTTTGCTCACGCGCTCATCCGCGATCCGAAAGGCATGGCGTCGCTCATTCGTCTCGCGAAACAGACAGCGCCGGGCTTGTTGGTGACGGCCAGCGGTTACGGCGACGGCAAAGTCCACGCTGAGGTCGCTGAGGTGTGCGATTTCCTCACACCGCACTGGAACGGCACGAAGGTCGAACAAATCCCGGCGCGTATCACGGCGCTGAAACGATTTGGCAAACCGGTTGTCTGCAACGAGGACGACAAGACCGGCGCAAAAGCCGTCGTGGCCATGCAGGCCAGCATCGCCCACGGCGCGGGCTACGGGTTGATGTTGAAGAAACACAATCAAACCTTCCCGTTCCACTTCGATGGTGCGGCGGATGATTCGCTCTACTACGCCGCGTTGAAGAAGATCACGTCAGAGCGAGTCACTTCGATGACAGGCGATTATTTTCCGCCGCCGGACAGCGAAGGCGGCTGGCGTGCCCGCTCCAATGACGCGCGGTTCGATGCCGCATTCGAGTTTGCGAAGCGCACGACCAAGAACGGCGGCCTGCTCGTGCTGCACCGGGGTTGGCTCGTCTATGAACGCTACTTTGGCCGCGCCCACCACGAGGCCAACCCGGTCAACGCCTCCATCGGAAAATCGTTCACGAGCATCGCCATCGGCATCCTCCTGCGCGAGCGGCCCGAATTGTTTCCCGACGGCCTTGAGCAGAAGGTCTTCACGCCGCGTTATTTTCCCGCTGAGATGTTTCCGTTGAGCGATCCGCGCAAAGCGGACATCAAGCTCGGCCAACTGCTCGCGATGACCGCCGGCATCCGCGGCAACAACCCCGGCTCGATGGTGAATCATCAGCCCGTGACGCTCAGCCCCGCCGGTCCCGACGGCCAAGTCGCCTCGACCGATGCGATGGCCTTCGGCCAAGTGGACGGCAAACTCAACACGCGGACATTGTGGTGCGAACCGGGCGGTGGTTACTCCTACGCCACGGCTTCGATTCATCTCGGCTCGGTGATGCTGCGCCACGTCATGCGGTGCGAGTTGAAGGATTATGTGGAGGAAAAAATCGCGCGTCCGCTCGGCTGGGGTCGCTGGGACTGGCGCGACGCCAACAACCCACACACGCCCGGCGGCGGCAACATCGCGCCGCGTCCCACGGACATGCTGCGCTTCGGTTATCTGCTCCTCCGTGAAGGCCGCTGGCGCGACCGCCAGATTGTGCCCGCCGATTACGTGCGTCATTGTGCGCGCCCGTCGCCCTACAATCCGCACTACGATTACAGTCTGCAATTTGACGTCAATGGCAATGGCCACTGGCCCGACGTGCCGCGCGATGCGTTCTGGAAATCCGGTTCCGGCGGTCATGTGCTTTACGTCGTGCCGTCGCTCGACTTGGTGGTTTACAAGATGGGCGGTCGCGACAGCCAGTACGCGCGGAGCCGTCCCGCGCCCATGCCCGACCCGTCGCGTGGCAGTTGGAAGGAAGACCGCGCGCTCGACTACGAAACCTCGAAACATGAGACGTTGAAACTCATCATCACCGCGTTGCGTGACTGACTTTTCCAATGCCATGAGAGCGTTGCTTGTCTTGATTGCGTTCGTGGCGGTGGCCGGACACCGGCCCCGCGGAAGTGCATCCGTCGTTCGCGCCGGCGCAGCCATCATCCGACCAGACAGGCAGAACACTCCATGAACCCCCCACTGCTGATAACCGGTGCTGCTGTCGGCCTCCTGCACCTCGCGCTTGCGTCTTCGTCTTGCGGGGAAAGCAGGCCCTACGCGGATGGCCGCTTCAAAGGACGCATCACTTACAGCGCCGACGGCAATCACAACGACCCGGACGATTGGATCGCCTCGCCTGTGACGCTGGCAATTCTCGCGGAGGCGGGACTGAAAGACCGGCTCGTCCACTTCGATTACAACTGCATCCTGCCGCAGACGGACCCACAGTGGGAGAAAACACACGCCGAGAGCGTGCTCGGTGCGGCGGAACGCTACGGGTTTGACAAGTCGGTGTTCTTCGATTGCCGCAAGAACCTCGACGGCGCCATCGCCAGCATCGCCAAGGCGATCAACGAATCCTCGGCGGACAACCCGCTTTACTTCATCATCGCCGGGCCGATGGAAGTGCCGTATCGCGGTATCCAGAAATCCGATCCAGCCAAGCGGCAGTTTGTCTATTGCATCTCACACAGTCGTTGGAACGACGGGTTTGCTTCGAAATACAAGTTCACGTTCACCAAGCGGAGCGTCATCGAGCAGGACGTGCGCTGGGTGCAGATTGCCGACCAGAATCGGCGGCTCAGTTTCGGGCGGTACGGCCGGCCGTCGCCACCGGAAGATTTCAAGCCGTATTTCTGGATGCGCGACTCGCGCGACGCCAAAGTCCGGTGGCTGTGGGAGCGCATGGTTGTCTCGACCCGCCCGGACCCGTCCGACGCCGGGATGACGTGGTTCCTCGCCACTGGTGACGAGGAGTGCACCCCGGAAAAACTCAAATCACTCATCGAGGAGCATCGTCCGCCGCCACGACTCGCTGCCCGCAAACAAGTGCGAATCGAAGCGGAGAACTTCCGCCATCTCGATGGCTTTGCGCTGGAAGACCGCAGTGACCGCGACGCTTCCCACCGCCTCAACGTCAAACTCACCGCGGCAACAACCGGCCGCATCCGTACCCGTTTCGACGAGTCGTTCACGAGCGATGCCGGCCGTTACGATGTGGACATTCGTTGCCTTGCCGAACCGGGTGGGCAGAGCCGGTTTCGTTTCCTCATCAACGGCGCAGCAACGGGCGCAGATTGGACGAACGCCACCGGCAAATGGGACACACACACGATTCCCGACGTGGCCATCCGTCGCGGCGACAAACTGGCCGTCGAAATCCGGACTAACGGCAAACACATCGTCAAGCTTGACTACGTCCAACTCAACATTCAGTCTGACCGCACCCCATGAAACTGTTCCTCGCAATCACGATCCTTCTCGCGACGAGCGCACATGGCGACGCAACCCTTTTGGAGCGGACAAAGGCGCTTTGTCGTGGTTACATCGAGGGGTTCGTCAGTCCGGCGACCGATCTCGTCTATGGCAAACGACTCAACAGCCCACGCGGTCTCTCCGTGCTCGAAAGCCCGGCGGAGATCGCGGAGGGGCGTGTGGGAGGCGAGCACCGTCCGTACGGTTACGGCTCCGGCATCGAGGACACGGCGTATCAGACGGGGATGCTGCTCTTCGCGCTTTGCGACGCGGAGGAAGCAACGGACGACGCGTATTTCGCCGAATTGGCCCGGCGCGCGTTCAAGGGACTCAAGCTGATGAGCACGATCAGTCCCGTCGAGGGTTTCGTGCCGCGCGGTCCGCATCCGGCCGACGGCAAGACTTACTACAAGAACTCCTCGCTCGACCAACACAGCCTCTACGTGTGCGGCCTCTGGCGTTACTACCGCAGCCGGCTCGCTTCCCCCGCCGAGAAGGAATCCATTCGCGAGATTGTCGGCAAGGTGATCCGTCGTTTGGAAAAAGCGGAATGGGTCATCAAGGTCGAAGACGGCAGTGTGGCTGCCCACGCAGGCGGCAGTATGCTCCGGCTAGAGCCGAGAACAGCCACGCTGCTCCTGATGATGATCGCGGCGGCGCACGACGTGACCGGCAACGCGCACTGGAAAGTTGAATACGACCGTTTCAGCCGCGAGCAAGACGGACACCGATGGGCGCTCATCGCGAAGGAAATTGATCGCAGCCGGGAACACCGCTACACGCTATTCATGAACCAGCACGCACTCCGCGTCGAGACGTTGCGACGTATCGAACCGTCCGCCGAGCGCAAGACGGTTCTGCGCCGGCACCTCGAAGCGACCGCTGAGGACATGCTTTCGGCGCCGTATTTCCGCGCGTGGCGCAGCCTTGATTGGCTCGGCGAGGAATCGTGGGAGGACGCCTCGAAGAAGGAAGTCGCCAACGCCTACCTGCAACCGCTCGGCGTCACGCTGGACTCGCCGGTCACGGTGATGGACTTGTGGCGGAAGTTCGACCTGAACCGTCTCTCGCCGCCGGCGTTGCGCGGCCGGCGGAACCGGTACGAACCCATCGCGCTGGCCACACCCGCGATGGTCTGGCAGATCGCGTTGCTCTCGCAGAAGCCCGAACTTGTCCGTCAGGTCCAACCCGCCGTGCGCGAGATGTTGAAACATGTGGACTTCAACAAGATTGATATGGGCTGGGCCAGCAATTATGCTGTTCTCGCCGCCCTTTGGAACGCGGCGCAATCAGCGAACACCGGGATCAGCGTCTCCGGCACTCGCTTCCTTCTGAACGGGAAACCGTTCAACTACACCGGCGTCAGTTTCTTTAATGCCATCTATAATCCAACCTTCAACAAAAGTTCTGCGGAACGCACGCGCTGGCTGGAGAAATTCCGCCGCTACGGTATCAACGTGCTTCGCGTCTGGTGTCAGTGGGACAACAAGCGCGGGTTCGCCGACGCCGGGCCGGAGAGCACGATGTATTTTCCGGACGGACGCCTTCGCGACGCGCCGCTAGCGACGTTGAAAGCGATCTTCACCGACGTCGACCGGCTCGGCATGGTGGTCGAGCTGTGCCTGTTCTCGCACGAAAGCTTCCGGGAGAACGTCCGACTCGACTGCGACAAATCCGTCGCCGCCGTGACGGCGTTGACCCGCGCGCTCCAACCGCATCGCAACCTGACCTTCCAGATTTGGAACGAGCACCACGACGACAACGTTCTTCCGTTGGTGCGCGCCATCAAAACACTCGACCCGCAGCGTCTTGTGACGAGTTCGCCCGGTTTCGCCGGCGTGTTGGGATCGTCTGACCTGAACGAAACACTCGACTACCTCACGCCGCACACCAGCCGCCAGAACAGAGGCCGACCGTGGGAACTGGCTCCGCGCGAGATCGCCTCGTTGCTGGAGAAGTTTCGCAAGCCCGTCGTGGACGACGAACCGGCTCGTTGCGGCACGAGCAAGTTCGGTGGGCCGAAGGAACCGACTTCCCCGGAAGATCACATCCGGCAGATCACTGCCGTCCGTCGCATCGGCGGTCACATCACGTATCATCACGACATGTTTCAGACCGGCTATGGCAGTCCAGCGGTGCCACCCACCGGTATTCCCGACCCTGAGTTCAGCCCGTACCATCACGCCGTGTTTGAATTTCTCGCTCGCCACGACTGTCTCAGTTCCAAACCAAACGCAGCGGAGCCTCGATGATCTTATGAGCACAAGCACCAACTCCCCCAAATCACCGCGTCTGATGTCGCTCGATGCGTTCCGCGGGTTCACGATGCTCATGATGGCTTCCGGCGGACTCGGCATCGTGCAGGTCGCCAAGAAGATGCCGGATTCCATTTGGGCGAGCGTCGCGCCGCAGTTGCAGCACGCCGAGTGGATCGGCTGCGCGGCGTGGGACCTGATCCAGCCGTCGTTCATGTTCATCGTCGGTGTGGCGATGCCGTTCTCGTTTGCGCGACGCACGGCGGAAGGCCAATCGTTGTGGCGGCAATGGGGACACGCGCTGGTCCGCGCCGTCGTGTTGGTGCTGTTGGGAGTGATGCTCAGCAGTCAGAGCGCTCGGAACTATGTTTTTACCAATGTACTAGCGCAGATCGGGTTGGGGTACGCGTTTGTGTTCCTGCTTCTCGGTCGCGATTGGCGCGTGCAACTCAGCGCGGTCGTGGCGATTCTCGTGGGCTACTGGCTCGCATTCGCGCTTTGGCCAGCCCCACCAGCGGATTTTGATTACGCAAAAGTCGGCGCCAAAGGCGGAGAGGTGCTGACAGGTTTCTGGGCGCACTGGACCAAGAACGCAAACCTCGCCGCCGACTTCGACCGCTGGTTCCTCAATCTGTTTCCGCAAGCGAAAAAGTTTGTCTTCAACACCGGCGGCTATCACACGTTGAACTTCGTGCCCGAGATGGCCAACATGATTCTCGGCGTGATGGCCGGCGAGATG
>CAZNOK010000103.1:0-17478 GCA_964574605.1 uncultured Verrucomicrobiota bacterium | reverse complement strand
GACGCGACCGGGATAGTTCCTGCCAAGCCAGTTGAAGAAATCCTCCGTTTGACGGTTGCCGCTGCCGAGAACAACGGCTTGGACAACCATCGTGTTCAACACGCGGGGCAGGGCGTCCATCAACAGGCTGAGTCCCTTCTGCGGCGCGAACCGGCTGACGATCCCGAACACGGGACTCCGCGGGTTGATTTCCAAGCCGAAACACTCCTGAAGCACCGCTTTGCAGACTGCCTTGCCGTTCAGGTTGTCGGGCGTGTACCGGCTCGGAATAAGCGAATCGGTGGCCGGGTTCCAGTGTTCGTAGTCGCAGCCGTTGAGGATGCCGCAGAAATCCGCCGCGCGATTGTTCAGATACGGCGCCAGTCCCTTGCCGCCGGCAGGCGTGAGGACTTCCTTGGCGTGCGTCGGCGAAACCGTCGTGATGGCGTCGGCAAAATGAATTCCCGCCTTCAAGAGATTGATCTTGCCGTGATCTTCGAACTTGTCGCCGGTGAAATGTTCCCCGCCGACGCCAAGATAGTTCATCACGCTGGCGTGATAAACACCCTGGTAACCGACGTTATGAATCGTCATCACGCTGGCCGTCTGTGACAACGGCGACAGAATCCGGTCCCACGTCTTCAAGAACGCAGCCGCGATCGCCGTCGGCCAATCGTGGACGTGGACCACGTCCGGAATCCAGCCGCTGTCCTTGCAAATCTGTATCGCCGCCTTCGACAGCAGGCCGAACCGGAAGGCGTTGTCGTCGTACTCGCGATTGTCCTCGTCGTAGATGCCGCGCCGGCCAAAAAACCGCTGGTACTCGACGAACCAGACCTTGACGCCGCCATCGAGCGCGCCGGAGTGGACGCCGATCCAGTTCTCCTCGCCGTTGCCCATGTGGACGCAGGCTTTCTTCTCAAACTTCAATCCCCATCGCGCCCGGTCCACCGACGCATACAGCGGAATACAAATTCGCACATCGTGTCCCTTGTCCTCCAGCGCCTTCGACAAGCCTGCGACCATGTCGCCGAGGCCGCCGGTCTTCGCGAATGGCGTGCACTCGGAGGCGACCATCAACACCTTCAGTTTCGTCGGCTTCGTTTTTCTCGTTATCTTCCGTGGCATGGCGGCGTTGAAAATAGCAGGCGACGGGAACGCTTGCAAGTGTCTGCCGTTTCGCTACCATCGGGCCATGACACCGATCATCCTTCACACACCTGAAGCCGAAGCGCACATCTACCAACACGGCGCGCACGTCGCCCATTTCCAACCGCGCGGACAAAAGCCCGTGCTTTTCATGAGCGCCAAGAGTTGGTTTGAACCTGACAAACCGATTCGCGGCGGCGTCCCGATCTGTTTTCCGTGGTTCGGCCCCGCGAAAACCCCGGCGCACGGCCTTGCACGGTTGCGCGACTGGAAGATTGAGCAAACGACGGTCAACTCAATGCTGTTCAGCCTCGCGCTCCCGCCGTTCGAGGCGAAGTTCAACGTCGTCGTCGGCCCTGCGTTGAAGATGACTTTCGAAGTCCGGAATACCGGAACACAACCGGAACAATTCGAGGAGGCTTTGCACACCTACCTCAGCGTCGGCGACATCCGGCAAGTCACCGTCACCGGCTTGGAGAACACCGATTACCTCGACAACCTCGCTGGTCTATCGCGGAAGAATCAAGGCCCCGACCCGATCCGTTTCACCGGCGAGACCGACCGTGTTTATCTCGACACGCGCGCCGCCTGTGTTGTCAACGATCCGGTGTTGAATCGCCGGTTGATCATCGAGAAGAAAGGCTCCGACGACACGGTCGTTTGGAACCCGTGGATTGCGAAGGCGAAAGCGATGCCCGATTTCGGCGACGACGAATGGCCGTACATGCTCTGCATCGAGACCGCCAACTGCAAACAACACGCCGTCACCCTCGCCCCCGGCGCGACGCATCGAATGCAAGCTGTTGTTCGCGTTGAGCAATAACTCCCCTTTGTCACCCTGAGCGAAGCGAAGGGCCTCGCAACATTTGCGGATTGGCTGACAAACGATTGAGAAATTCTGAAGTCGCCTTGCATCCGGCTGGCATTCTCTCCATACTCAAGTCGCATGATGACTCGACGACATTTTATTCAAGGTGCAACTGCAACGGCGCTTGGCGGTTGGACGGCGGCTTGGGGCGCGAGGAAACATCCACGACGGATCGTGTTGCGGTCGTCGTGGCAGACGGTCAACATTGGCGATATCGGTCACACGCCGGGGGTGTTGACGTTGCTGGAGAAGTATTTACCGGACGTTGAAGTCAGGCTCTGGCCGAGTAATGTTGATAATGGCGTGGATGAAATGTTGCGACGACGGTTTCCGAAGGTGCCGCTGGTTCAAGGACCCGATGCCGTTCGAGCAGCATTCAAAGAATGCGATTTTCTGTTGCACGGGTCGGGACCATCGCTGGTCGCAGCAAAGGACGTGGCCCGGTGGCGCAAGGAAACGGGGAAACCTTACGGCATTTACGGTATCACGGTCACCAACGTAACGGCCGAAAACATCGAATTGATGAGCGGGGCGAAGTTCATTTTCTTCCGTGACTCGGTCTCCAAGAAACTTGCGAAAGACAATGGCGTCCGCAGTCCGGTGATGGAGTTTGGTCCCGATGGCGCGTTTGCGGTGGACTTGCGCAACGAAGCGCCGGCGAAGGCGTTTCTCAAGGCGAACGGTTTGGAGGAAGGCAAATTCCTTTGTTGTCTTTCCCGGTTTCGGTTCACGCCTTACTGGAAGGTGAAACAACACATTGCATTCGACGAACAGAAGCACGCGCGTAACGAGGCAATGAAGGAGCACGACCACGCGCCGTTGCGCGAGGCGATCATTGCCGTTGTGCGCGAGACCTCGTTGAAGGTGTTGTTGTGTCCTGAAGACGCCACGCAGATGGCAGTCGGCAAGGAAATGCTTTACGACAAGTTGCCGGCCGACGTGAAAAAGAAAGTGGTTTGGCGCGAGAATTACTGGCTGACGGACGAAGCGGTCAGTACGTACATCCGGTCTGCCGGTTTGTTTGGTTCGGAGATGCACTCGCCGATCATGGCGCTCGGCAACGGTGTGCCGGCGATTGTCTGCCGATTTGCGGAGCAGACCAGCAAAGGCATCATGTGGCGCGACATCGGTCTCGGCGATTGGCTGTTCGATCTCGACGTGGAAGAGGAAATCCCGCGCATTGTGCCGACGGTGTTGGCGATGGCGAAAGACCCCGTCGCTGCAAAGTCGAAGGTGGCGAAGGCGCGAGCGGTCGTGGAACAACGTCAGCGTGAAACGATGGGCGTTTTGGCGAAGAGTATTCGCTAACGACTGAGCAGGCCGAGGCCGCGCATCCAGTCTTCGGCACGCTTCGGCCACGTTGTCACCACGCTGTCAGTCGGGCGCAACCCGTAGCCGTGTCCGCCTTTCGGATAGACGTGCAACTCGGCGGACACTTTCGCTTGCTTCAACGCGAGATAGTAGAAAAGTGCGTTCTCGACGTGAATGCCGTCATCCTCGGCCTGCACCAGGAACGTCGGCGGCGTGTTGCCGGTGACTTTCATGTCCGGCGCGAGTTTGTCGAGTTGTTTTTTCTCCACGAGATAGGCGGGATAAACCGGCAACGCGAAGTCGGGACGAGCGCTGAGTTTGTCGGCGTCGTCCACCGGGTCGTAGGTCTTTTCGTCGTAGTTGTTGCTGAGGTTGGCCGTGAGATGCCCGCCGGCGGAGAAGCCGAGGACGCCGATGCGTTGTGGATTGATTTTCCATTCGGTCGCGCGGGAACGAATCAGACGTATCGCGCGCTGCGCGTCGGCCAGCGGCAACAGATGTTTCTCATCGCCGGGACGTTTCGGAACGCGGTATTTCAACAACACACCGGTGACGCCGATGGAGTTGAGCCACTCGCAGACTTCCGTGCCTTCAAGATCGAAGGCGAGGATGTTGTAGCCGCCGCCCGGACAGACGAGGACGGCGGCACCGGTGTTCTTGTCGACGGGCGGCGCGTAGATGGTGATGCTCGGCTGGCTGACATTGCCGAGGCGGGTGACGCGTTTACCCGCAACCGCGCGACCATCTGCTTTTGTGGTGTCGCATTCGGCGCCAATCGCGCCGGTTTCGCCGGGGGCGCCTTTGGGCCAGAGAAGAATCGGGGTCGCTGCGTGCGCGACCATCGCCAGCAGCAGGGAGGCAAGAATCAAATATGGTTTCACAATCGTTTCAGGCGCGGTAAAAGTTCGTGGTCACGGCGTCCCAGTTGACGACGTTCCACCACGCGGCGACAAATTCGCTTCGTCGGTTCTGGTACTTGAGATAGTAGGCGTGTTCCCAGACGTCCACGGTCAAGAGGGGAGTCTGGCCGTGGCTGATCGGGCTGTCTTGGTTTGCGGTGGGGACGATGGACAAACTGCCATTGTGATTCTTCACGAGCCACGCCCAGCCGCTGCCGAACTGCCTGATAGCGACGGCGCTGAACTGTTCCTTGAAATCGGCAAACTTGCCAAACTTCTTTTTGATGGCCTTGGCCAAGTCGCCGCTCGGTTCGCCGCCGCCATTCTGTTTCATGCAATTCCAGTAGAGCATGTGATTGTAGTGCCCGCCGCCGAAATTGCGGACTGAGGTGCGAATCTTCTCCGGCATGGTATCGAGTTCCTTGAGGAGTTGCTCGACGGGTTTGCCGAGGAGGTTCTCGTGACCTTTCAGCGCGGCGTTGAGGCTGTTGACATAGGCTTGGTGATGTTTACCGTGATGGATTTCCATCGTGCGAGCATCGAGGTGTGGCTCCAGCGCGTCGTACGCGTAGGGCAGGGGCGGCAACTTGAATCCTTCCGGGCCGTAGTCCAACGTCTCGCCCGCGGCAGCCATGACACGGTTGAGCGGACGCGCCGTCAACGCCGCGAGGCCAAGCCCGAACTGACGGAGCAGATTGCGTCGGGTCACTCGTTCGTGCATGTGCTCTGGATTCATGATGTCATTTCCTGTCGGCGCGGAAGATACTCTCGCCGCTTCAAAATCACAACCACGACTTGCATGGCCACGACAACAAGCAACGTCGCCGCGCAGAAGTAATACGGCGCGCGGAGTCCGAAGGCGTTGCCCGCCCAGCCGGCCAGCAACGGCCCGGTGAAGAGGCCACCGGCCAGAAACGCCTCGTGCAAGCCGCTGCCTTTGCCTTTCTCGGTCATTTCCTGCAGCGTGAAATAAATGCTGGCTTGGTATGAGTATCCCGACACCACGCCGATCACAGCGAACGCCGCAAGAAACAGTCCCATGTTATGGCCCAAGCCGATGACCACCGCGGCGAGCGCGCAGACGGCCTGCGCCAGCCACAACGGCCACAGACGCGAGTGCCAGAACGTCAACACGTGCATGGCCGCGATCATCAACATCGCCGTGGTGTTGGTGACGGCCAACAGCCCGCCATGCGCGTCGGCGGCGATGCCGAGGCGCGTCGCCAACTGCGGAAAGATGGCCGCGACGCCGGCATAGGCGAGACGCACACCGAAATTCGCCATCCACGCCGTCTTGCGAAAACCGCGTCCCGGCGGCACCGCGGGCAAGTCGAACGTGTTCTCCTCTTTCGTGTGGTGCGGTCGCGCCGGCAACAACAGCAGAACGATAATGATGACAAGCGCAAAGGCAGGAATGCCAAACGCGAGTTGCGGCCAGCGTCGAAACACCCAGCCGGTGAGTGCATACCCGGAGAGTAACCCGATGTTCCACGCCACACCGAACCGGGTCAGCCGCGTGTGCAACGCCGCGCCGCGCGGCCCGTCGCTGATCCACGCGATGACCGGCGGCCAGAAGAATCCGATGCCGAGTCCAAACACCGCGGTCAGGCTCATGAGCATCGGAATGTTCGTCGTGCAAGCGCACGCGAACGTGATGACGCAGGCGACAATGGAGCCGATGACGGCGACGTTGCGGCGTCCCGCCCGGTCGGAGAGCCGTCCCGAAGTCAGCGAAGCGATAATGTACGGCACCGGCCATGTGGCGCCGAGCAGACCGAGCGCGAACGCGCTGGCGCCGAGTTCAGCGGCGCGCCGGCTGATGGCGAACATCAGGCCCGCAACGCTCATGTCCATGAGCAGCGAGACGGCGTAGAGAATGTGGAGTTGGTTCAGCAAAACGACGCGCAATATAGACTTCTCATTTCGGCGGCGGCAAATATAATCCGCCGCCATGCAACTTTTGGTCGCCACTCGAAATCGTGACAAGCTCAAGGAGATCGCCGACATCCTCGCCGATCTCGAACTCGAAGTCGTTTCCCTCGCTGACCGCAAAGGTCTGCCGGAAGTCGTCGAGGACGCGCCGACGGTGCGCGACAACGCGATCAAGAAAGCCGTCGAGACCGCGAAAGCGGCGAAGATGTTGACGTTGGCCGACGATACGGGCCTCGAAGTGGACGCGCTCAACGGCGAGCCCGGCGTCCGCTCCGCTCGGTACGCCAACGAGAAGGCGAGCTACCACGAGAACAACAAGAAACTGTTGGCGGCATTGCGCGGGCTGGCAACGGAAAAGCGCACAGCGCATTTCCGGTGTGTGGCGGCGATTGCCGACGAGAACGGTTTGGTGGACACCGTCGAGGGCATCTGCAACGGCGTGATCATCGAGGACGAGCGCGGCGGCGGGGGCTTCGGCTACGATCCGCTCTTCATTCCCGACGGACAGGTGAAAACGTTCGGCGAACTGTCGCCCGAAGTGAAGAACCGCATCAGCCATCGCGCCAAGGCGCTCCAAAAAGCGTGGGCAGTCCTGTCGCGTTACGTGCGGGAGCGTGGCGGATGAAGGCGTTTATCCTGGCCGCTGGGCTGGGGACGCGCTTGCGGTCGCTTGGATTGGACCTGCCGAAGGTCATGGTGCCGATTGGCGGGAAACCGCTGTTGCAACATCATCTTGAGTTGCTGAGCCGACAAGGCATCCGCGAATTCATCATCAACTTGCACCACTTGCCGGAACGGATCACCGACTACTTTGGCGATGGCAGCGCGTTTGGCGTGAAGATCACATACTCGCTGGAGCCGGAGTTGCTCGGCACGGCGGGCGCGGTCAAGAAGATGGAGGCGGCGGTGCGCGACGACACGTTGCTGGTGTTGTACGGCGATAATCTGTTCCGGTTCGAGGTGGCGCCGCTGCTGGAGTTTCACCGGGCGCGCCGTGCGCTGGCGACGATTGGACTTTGGGAATCGCCGGAACCGTGGACGGGCGGCGTGGTGGAAACTGATGGCGACGGACGGATACGGAGGTTCGTCGAGAAGCCGGACCGGAAAGAGGTTTCGACAAATTTGATCAACGCTGGTATTTATCTTCTCGAACCAGCGGTGTTGAACGCGATCCCGTCGGGGCGGTTCTGCGATTTCGGCAAGGACGTGTTTCCGAACCTGCTGGCGAAAGGTAAAGCATTGTATGCGATGAAACCAAACGCCTACGTCCAAGACATCGGCACGCCCGAGCGGCTGGCCAAGGCGCAACGTGATTACGAGGGCTGGCAGCGATGATCATCACGCAAACACCCATGCGGATTTCGTTTGCCGGCGGCGGCACGGATTTCCCGGAATTTTTCGTGGAACACGGCGGCGCAGTCGTCAGTTCGGCGATTGACAAGTTTGTCTATTGCATCGTCAAAGAGCGGTTCGACGACAAGATTTACGTCAACTGGACCAAGAAAGAAATCGTGGACAGCGTGGATCAGATCGAGCACGAATTGGTCCGCGAAGCGATGCGCAAAGTCGGCGTCGCAAAGGGAATCGAGATTTCGTTTCTGTCCGACATCCCGGCGGAAGGCTCCGGGCTGGGATCATCCGGCAGCGTGACCGTTGGCGTGTTGAACGCGCTCTATCATTACGTCGGCACGACACCGACCGCAGAGCGACTGGCACGCGAAGCGTGCGAGATCGAGATCGAGACGTTGAAGAAACCGGTCGGCGTGCAAGACCAATACATCGCGGCGTACGGCGGTCTGCGTTGCCTTGAATTCGGGCCCGGCCGCGAGGTCAAGACCGACACCGTCCGCGCGTCGCGCACGGCGCTGGAGGACCTCGACAACATGTTGATGTTGTTCTTCACCGGCAAGACGCGCGCGTCTGCGACGATTCTCTCGGCGCAGAAGTCCAACATCGCCGACAAGGTGCCGGTGTTGCGCCAGATGACGCAACAGGCGCACGAAGTTCGCCGTCTGCTGGAGAGCGATGCGGTGGATCGGCTCGGCGCGCTCCTTCATCATGCCTGGGAATCGAAACGCAAGCTTGCTCAGGGAATCAGCAGCTGTGAAATGGACGAGATCTACGCGCGTGCCGTCAAAGCTGGGGCGCTCGGCGGCAAGATTGCCGGCGCGGGCGGCGGCGGATTCTTTTTGTTGTGCGTGCCGAGCGACAAGCGGCAGGCAGTCCGCCAGGCTCTCTCCAACCTGCGCGAGATGCCGTTCCGGCTCGAACGCGGCGGGAGCCGTGTCGTCCTCAATATGCAAAGGTATTGAATGAAACCTCCACGTGATTTCGCAAAAGAATATCTCAGCGGATTGAAGAAATTGCTCGACCGGTTGCCGCTCGCGGACTTTGAGCGTGTGACGCAGGCCATCGAAGCCGCACACGCCGCCGGCAAACAGATTTTCGTCATTGGCAACGGCGGCAGCGCGGCGACGGCGTCGCACATGATGAACGATCTCAACAAGGGCACCCTCGGCCACAAGGGCGACGCGCCGTGGAAACGGTTTCGCGTCATCGCGCTGACTGACAACGTCTCGTTGATGACGGCGTGGGCGAACGACACCGACTACAACCACATTTTCAGCGAGCCGCTCAAGAACCTCGCGCAGCCCGGCGACTTACTCATCGCGATCTCGGCGTCGGGGGACTCGCCAAATATTGTCGCTGCCGTTGAAGCGGCGAGGCAACTTGGCGTCAAAGTGGTTGGCTTGGCCGGATGCGGCGGCGGGAAACTGGCAAAGCTGGCGGACGCGGCGTTTGTCGTGCCATCGGACGATTACGGGCCGGTGGAGGATGTGCACATGATTTTCGATCACATGTTGACGGCGTATTTTTATGAGAAGTTGAAAGGAGCATGAGCAAGGGGCACGTACTTATCACAGGCGGCGCAGGATTCATCGGCTCACACACAGCCGAGGAATTGTTGCGCGCCGGGTACGAGGTGCGGTTGCTCGACAACCTGACGCCGCCAGTGCACGATGCCAGCGGCACGTGGCCGTCGTGGTTGCCGAAGGAAGCGGAGCGGTTGCTCGGCGACGTGCGCAACGCCGATGACTGGCGCAAGGCGTTGCGCGGAATGGACGCGGTGATTCATCTGGCGGCCTATCAGGATTTGTTGCCGAATTTTTCGGAGTTCTTCCATGTGAACTCGGTGGGGACGGCGTTGTTGTATGAGATCATCGTGGCGGAGAAATTGCCGGTGCGGAAGGTGGTCGTGGCGAGCAGCCAGTTTGTGTGCGGGGAAGGGCGGTATCGTTGCAAGAAGGATGGCGAAGTGTTTCCCGACGGGCGAGATCCGCAGCGACTGATGAAGGGACAATGGGAGCCAATCTGTCCGGTGTGTGGAGGCGTCATCAAGCCGTTGCCGCTGTTGGAAACGCATGCGAATGCCAAGAACCAGTATTCCATCGCGAAGCTCTCTCAGGAGTTGATGGCGGTGTCGTTGGGGCGCAACTACGGAATTCCAAGCGTCGCGCTGCGCTACTCGATTGTGCAAGGCGCGCGGCAGTCGTACCGCAACGCGTATTCCGGCGTGCTCCGCGTCTTCACGCTCTCCAATCTTGCGGGCCGCGCGGCGCCGGTGTTTGAGGATGGGCGGCAGATGCGCGACTACGTCAATGTCGCCGACGTCGCGCGGGCCAACCGGTTGGTGCTGGAGAGCGACGCGGCAAACAATCAGATTTACAACGTAGGCGGCGGCAAGGGCTACACGGTGTTGGAGTTTGCGGAGATTGTGCGCGAGGCGCTCAGCGTGTCGTTCGCGCCGAACGTCACCGGCGAGTATCGCGTGGGCGACACCCGGCACAGCGTGTCGGACATCGCGAAGCTGCAGCGGCTTGGTTGGCAGCCGACGAAATCGCCGCGCGACAGTGTGCGCGAATACGTGGACTGGATTCGCGGGGAGAAGCTGGAAAAAGATTACGCGGCGGAGGCGCTGGCGACGTTGCGTCGTTCCGGCGCGTTGAGAAAGGCGACATGAGCCTTCACTTGTCCATTGTGATTCCGGCATACAAGGAGGAGACGCGACTGGTGCGGGCGATTCCGGAGATCGTCGCGTTCGTCGCCCCCAAAGGATCATTTGAGATTATCGTGGTGGATGACGGCAGCCCCGACGGCACGGCGCGTGTCACGGAGGAACTGGCGAAGACGTATCCGCAAGTCCGGTTGATTTCCTACAAACCGAATCGTGGCAAAGGCAACGCCGTGCGGACCGGGATGCTGGCAGCGGAAGGACGATACGTGCTCTTTGCCGATGCCGACCAGAGCACGCCGATTCAGGAGTTGGACAAGCTGCTGGTGAAACTGGAGCGCGACGGCTACGACATGGCCATCGCGTCCCGACGGTTGCCCGGTTCGGATGTGGTGACGTCGCAAACCCGCGCGCGACGGCTGGCGAGCCGGTTGTTCTGGCTCGTGGTGCGTGTGCTGGCGGTGCGCGGCGTGGCCGACACGCAATGCGGCTTCAAGTGCATGACGCGCGAAGTGGCGCAGAAGATTTTCCCGCAAGTGCTCACGGACACGCCGGTCTTCGATGTGGAAATGCTGATCGTCGCGGTGCACGAGGGATATCGCGTCATCGAGATTCCGGTTCGCTGGGTGCATCATCATGACACGCGGATTCCGTACAACTTCCGACGGGCCTGGCTGACATTGCTGGAACTGTTTCGGATTATGAGACGACATCACGTCTGGTGGCCGGTCAAGGTCAAGGGATGAAATCGTTCGGCGGGAAGCTCGAATGGTTGGCGCTGGCGTTGGTGCTGGCGCTCGGCGCATGGCTCCGGTTCCAACGGCTCGACCTGCTGGAGTTCAAGGGTGACGAAGCCTACGCGACGCACATTGTCCAACGCGTCCTGCATGGCGGCGGCTGGCCGGAAGTCGGGTTGCTGTCATCGGTCAAGGTGTTGAACCCGCCGCTGTTTCTCTATTTGCTCGTGCCGTTGTTTGCGATTCATTCCAGCCCCGTGTTTGTCTGCTGTGCCATCGCCGCGCTCAACCTCGTCGCCGTCGCCATCGCGTGGCATGTCGGACGAAAATACTACGGCGCGGTCGCCGGGCTTGTGGCGGCGCTGCTGTTCGCGGTGTCGCCGTGGGCGGTCTTGTACTCGCGCAAAATCTGGGCGCAGGATTTTGTGCCGCTGATGACAGCGGGCACAATCTGGGCATTGCACGCGCTGGTGTTCGGACAGAAACCGCGTGCGGTGTTCTGGGTCGTGCTGTTGCCATTGTTGGTGATCGAGGTTCATTTTGCCGGACTAGCGCTGACCGCGACAGTGGTCGGCGCGCTGTTGTGGTTGCGTCCGAAGATGGATTGGCGATTTGCGGCGGCCGGCGCAGCACTGGCGGCGGTGCTGATGGTGCCGTACTTGCGATACCAGACGGCGCACAAGTGGGCTGATTTCCGCAAGGCGACGAAGACCATCGGCGGTCAGGCGTACAAGATTCCGAAAGAGATGATCGTTCATCCGCAACTCGGCTATGCGATGCCGCGACGTGACCCGTGGTGGCAGGCGCTCTGGATCCTCAACAGCGGCGGCATCGAGGACATCCTCGGCTTGAGCGCCCGCCCCGAACTCGACGTGAACCGGATCTGGCCGCCGCGCGAGTATTTCCGTGACGCAACCCAGGGCGCACGCAGTGCGCCCCTACTGTGGGACGCGATTCTCGCGGCGCAACGCGTCGCGCTGTTGGCGGCGTTGGTCTGGCTGGCAGTGTGGGGCGGGAAACCGGGACGATTGCTGGTCGTGTGCATACTTGGGCCGCTCGCGGTGTTCGTCGTCACGCGGCTGTGGACGGTGCAATCGTATTTCGTGGTGCTTTACCCCGCGCTGTTTCTCGCGCTGGGCGCGTTGGCTGGGAGAATTGGCAAATGGGCGTGGCTGGTAGCGGTTTTTACCGCAGCGAACATCTGGTTCACGGTGGACTTGTACGGATACCTCTCGCGTCACGGCGGCGCGCATGGCGGCTACGGCACGGTGATCAGCCATAAGATGGCGGCGGCGCGATTTTTGGGGGAACGCGTGGACTTTGTAGGCTTGATGCTCAAGCATAGGTTTTGGCAGATGGATGAGTGGAGAAAGATCGACCCAGCGCGATTGGAGTTGCCCGTGTTGGCGTCGCAGATGGAAGGGCAGGGGACGAACGACGTCGAGCCGGTGTTGATCGTGGACCTGAACCGCGCCGATTTTCCACGGCCGACGCCGAAACAGGTGTCGGAAATGGGTGGCGGACGCAGCGTGACCGCGACGAACTTCGGCCCGATGTGTTTGTTTCTCGTGGGCCGGTGAGCCGGAACATTTCCGGAACAGGAGGCGCTGGTAGGGACGCGCCGCCGGCGCGTCCGAGAATGATGACGGATGCGGACGACCCGGCGGGTCGTCCCTACCGGAACATCGCTCTGATATTGCAAATCGGCCGGTGGTCACTTAACCTTTGGCAAGCAACATGCACAGTCTTCAGATGGAGGCAAAATGTGAAAAGTGAAGGTCTGACCCCTTTGACTTTGATTGTATTGGAAGAAAGCAAATCTAGAGGCTGAAGCGAGAACTAAATGAAAAAAGAATCCCTGTTTATTCTAGTTGTTCTCGTGATGGTGATGACTTGCGAAGCGCAAATCACGAGTATCGTTCAAAAAGTGGATCGCTGGTACTGGTATTCGTGGGAGATGAACGAGGCAACTATGCCGGAGGCCGAAAAACGAGAAGTTATTGCAGAACTTCGGCGCAGACTACCATTGGGCGAGCAAACTGATCAAGGGCGTTACAGATACCTTCTCCTTCGTCTTGGGGATGAGCAGACGATAGCGGAAGTGAGGCGGGAGATGTGGAGCGAAGACCTTACAACGGCATACACGGCCATGGGGATGCTGCAAAATATTAACAATCCTGTGCTGATTCCGGTCTTGGCTGAACTGCTTTACTATCCCGAAGGTCTTGCCGCGGAAGTGCGGGGTGGCACGGTTTTCGAAACGAGACCGTCGTGGTCTGCTGCGAGGATGATTAACATCATCTGCGCGAGAGAGGAGTTTAATTCGGAGGTCAAAAACTGGATTCTCATGCAATCTCGTGCAGGTCGAACATACAACAGTATTAGAGCGTTGTGGGAGGCGAACAAGGAAGCGTTCCTGCGCAAGGACTATGCAGCGGTGAAACCGCCGAAAAGTGTACCGAAGTCTTTCCCGCCAACCGCGACGAATCCATCGCCGGGACGTGTGGGAGCGCCGTCCGCGAAATAGCACGCGCCGGAACAAAACCGGAACATTTCGCTCGCCATGCGTTGAGGATTCGGTAAGCTGTGTCGCGAGTTGAGGGAGCCATGACACTCAAAACACTTGTCATCATTCCGACATACAACGAGAAGGAAAACATCCGCAACATCGTGCCGACGGTGTTGGCGCAGGCGCCGAACGTCGAGGTGTTGGTGGTGGACGACGGCTCGCCCGACGGCACCGGCGGAATCGTGAAGGAGATGGCGGCATCGAATCCGCGTGTTCATTTGCTGGAGCGCTCCGGCAAACAGGGACTCGGCATGGCCTACATCGCCGGATTCAAATGGGGGTTGGCGAATGGATTCGATTGCTTGATGGAGATGGACGCGGATTTCTCGCATGACCCGAAGGAGATTCCGAACTTCCTGAAGGCCATCGAGTCGCACGACCTCGTGCTCGGCTCGCGCTACAAGGACGGCGTGCGCGTGGTGAACTGGCCGTTGTCGCGGTTGTTCTTGAGCAAGGGGGCGTCATACTACGTGCGGATCATCACGGGGCTGCCGGTGGCGGACCCGACGGGCGGGTTCAAATGTTTTCGCCGGCGCGTGCTGGAATCGCTGGACCTCGATGCGGTGCGCAGCAACGGCTACACTTTCCAGATCGAGATGAGCTACAAGACCTGGATGAAGGGATTCCGCGTCGCGGAAATCCCGATCACGTTTGCCGACCGGTTTGCGGGACGCTCGAAGATGTCGGGGCACATCGTGCGCGAAGCGTTATGGATGGTCTGGGCGTTGGCGTTGGCCAACGGATTTCGTCGCCGGCCTCGCCAGCGGATCGGTGATTGATGAGAATGATGCCCGCACCGGACGGCGGCCGGGCGTCGAGAAACTTCTGGCATGCGCTGGACTGGTGGGCCGCGATGCAACAGCAGTGGATATGCTCGTTGTCTATTTGGTAACACTGGCGCCAAGCTTGACCCGACAGCGCAACGCGTGGTAGCGTGCCGTGCCCTCGAAAAGGAATCCATGAGAAATCACATCACTATTTTCATTCTGGCGATGTTCGTTGCCGGGGCGACGTTGCGCGCCCAACCCACAGCCACGAACGCGCCCCCGACCGGCGGCGACAAGATCGTTGCGCGTGTCGGCAACAGCGTCATTCAACGTCGCGAACTGGACATGGCGCTCGCCGGGGTGCTGATCCAAATCCAGCAACGAGGCCAGACCGTCACGGTCAGCCAGCGCCAGCAACTCGAATACAATGTGCTCAACGGCCTCATCGAACGCCAAGTCGTCCTTCAGGCCGCCATGACCAACCCGCCTGCGGGCCTCGACGAAAAGGCCAAGGCGCAGCTCGATCGCGCCCGCGCTGCCGCCGGTGGCGAGGAACCCTTGTTGAAATCGTTGGAAGCCGCCGGCATCTCCCGCGAGGAGTTTGAACGGCGCAACCGTGAGAACGTTCTCGTCGCCGAATCGCTCCGTAGCGTGGCGGAGGCGCAGGTCCAGATTCCGCCCGAAGACCTGAAAACCTTCTACGACACGAACAAGGCGCGCATGAAGCAGCCCGAAATGGCCCGCGCCAGCCATATTCTGGTGCGCGTGGATCCCTCTGCTGCCGAGGACATCAAGAAAGCCAGCCGCGCCAAAATCAACGCCGCCCGCTCGCTGGTGATCGGCGGCGAGAAGTTCGCCGAGATCGCCCGTAAGGTTTCCGACGACCCGCAAAACGCGCGCAACGGCGGTGACCTCGGTTACTTCGCGCGCGGCGCGATGGTGCCGGAGTTTGACAAGGCGGCGTTCTCGCTTCCGACCAACCAAGTCAGCGAAGTCATCACCACCCAGTTCGGCTACCATGTGCTGATCGTCACCGACCGCAGGCCCGCAAAACAGCTTACGTTTGACGAAGCCAAAGCGGACATCGAACGTTTTTTGCGCTCGCGCAAAGGCAACGATGTGGTGCGTGAGTACGTCAAGGGACTCCTCGCCAAGGCGAAAGTCGAAATCCTCCTGCCGCCGTTGCCCGCGCCTGCGACAAACGCACCGCCGCGCGCCGCCGCGCCAACACCTTGATGGAGCGGCTGCCGTGCTCGCCAAACGAATCATCCCGTGCCTCGACGTTGATCGCGGCCGCGTGGTGAAAGGAACCAAGTTTCTCAACCTCCGCGACGCCGGCGATCCCGTCGAGTGCGCCAAGGAGTACGACCGGCAAGGCGCCGACGAGCTTGTCTTTCTCGACATCACCGCCAGCCACGAAGGCCGTGCGACCATGATTGACGTCGTCCAGCGCACCGCCAGCGAATGTTTCATGCCGCTCACCGTCGGCGGTGGCATCCGTGCTGCCGCCGATATGCGCGCCATGCTCAAAGCCGGCGCCGACAAAACCAGCGTCAACACCGCCGCCATTCAGCGCCCTGACCTTGTCCGCGAGGGCGCAGAGCGTTTCGGTTCGCAATGCATCGTCGTCGCCATCGACGCCAAGCGGGTGGGGGACGGACGTTGGAGCGTCTTCACCCACGGCGGCCGCAATCCGACCAAGCTCGATGCCGTCGAATGGGCGCAGCGCGTCCAATCGCTCGGCGCCGGCGAAATCCTGCTGACCAGCATGGACGCCGATGGCACCAAGGCCGGCTACGACATCGCATTGACCCGCGCCATCAGCGAAGCCGTCCACATCCCCGTCATCGCCAGTGGCGGCGCCGGCACATTGGAGCACATGGCCGACGTCCTCGGCGAAGGCAAAGCCGACGCGGTGTTGGCCGCCAGTATCTTCCACTTCGGCGAATACAAAGTCGCCGACGTGAAACGTTTTCTAAAAGAGAAAGGAATCGAAGTGCGACTATGAAAGTCCTCGACGAACTCAAATACGATTCCGATGGCCTCATTCCCGCCATCATTCAGGAACAAGGCACCGGCCGCGTTCTCATGATGGCGTGGATGAACAAGGACTCGCTTGCCGAGACCATCAAACAGAAGAAAACCTGCTTCTGGAGCCGGTCCCGCAAAAAATACTGGATCAAAGGCGAGACCAGCGGCCATGTCCAACAAGTCAAGAAAATCTCCTTCGACTGCGACAAGGATTGTCTCCTCATCGAAGTCGAACAAATCGGCGCAGCCTGTCACGAGGGCTACAAATCCTGTTTCTTTCGCTCCCTCGAAGGCGATGCCGTGAAAATCACGGAGCCGCGCCTCGTGGACCCGGAAAAGGTGTATAAGAAATGAACTGAACGTGGGAGTGACCTCAGCGTCACGACCGTCGCGGCACTAAGGCCGCTCCCACATTGAGAGAATAATGTTCACTCCATCCAAAACCGACTTCCTGAAACTCGCCAAACAGGGCAATCTCGTGCCCGTCTATCGCGAGATCCTCGCCGACACCGAGACGCCCGTCACCGCGTATCAGAAACTCCGCAAGCGTGGCCCATCGTTCCTCCTCGAATCCGTCGAAGGCGGCACGCACATTGGGCGCTACTCCTTCCTCGGCGCCAACCCGCGCGCCGTCATCCGCGCCGACGCGAGCGCCGCGGGCGACCCGTTGCGCCTCGTCGAAACCGAGATGGCAAAATACAAACCCGTCGTCGTCCCCGGCCTGCCGCGGTTTGCCGGCGGCGCCGTCGGGTTTATCGGCTACGAGTATATTCACATCATCGAGCCGAGCGTCCCGCGTCCCGCGCGCAACGACCACAACACGCCGGTGCTCTGTTTCATGATCACCGACACGCTATTGATTTTCGACCGCGTCACGCAGACCATCAAGGTCGTCGCCAACGCCCACGTCAACGGTTCGCCCGAAGTCGCCTACGCTGAGGCCTGCGCCACGATTGACGAAGCCATCGCCCAGCTTGGCCGACCGATGCCGGCGCGCCCCCTCGAATTCCGACGCGACCCGCCCGACCTCGCCGTCACTTCCAACACCACGCCGCAACGCCACGCCGAGATGCTCGCGAAAGCGAAGGAATACATCAAAGCCGGCGACATCATCCAGACCGTCCTCGCCCAGCGTTTCCAAATGCCGACGAAAGCCAGCGCGCTCGACATCTACCGCGCCCTTCGCTCCGTCAACCCGTCGCCGTATATGTTCCTGCTGGACTT
>CAZNOK010000102.1:0-17623 GCA_964574605.1 uncultured Verrucomicrobiota bacterium | reverse complement strand
TCCTAGTGCGACTGCGAGTTGGACGATTTTCCGTTCCCTCCAACAAGGGTTATCCAATGGCGTTTACTACATCGGTTGCCTGAGCCAGAAACTCGGCGCGGATGAGCGTAGCCGTTACTTTGGAGTCTCCCTGTTCACCAATGGTGTCGAGATGGCGCTGATTGGCCAAGGAAGCACTTATGCCAATTGGACCGTCAATCGTGTGGTTGTCCCAGTGGATGGAGGTGGCACCACAAACACCTTGGAATCGAACGTCAGTTCGACAACGCGTTCCTACCTTCTGATCAAGCTGGAAATAAACCCAGACCCAGACGCTACTGAGACGGTTACGTTTTGGGTCAACCCGGACTTCTCTCTTATCGAGGCGCAAAACACGCCGGTTGGCGGCACGTCCTTCCCAACGGACAGAGACTTCGGCATTATCAACCGCATCCGAATCGGAGGCGGTGGGTATTCCGATCCGTTCCAGCCGTCGCCACACCTGCTCGATGAGATTCTCATCACGACGACCTCGCCTTTCGCCAGCCCCGAAGCCGATGCGGATGGCGATGGTATGGCGAACCTGAAAGAGTATCTCGCCGGCACCGACCCGACGAACAGCCTCTCTTGTCTGCGCGTTTTGAGCGCGGCTCGCGAAGGCGCGGACGTTCGGGTTACTTGGACGACCGTGGGGGGGAAGAGTTACGTGGTGCAAACAAACTCAGTTCCCGGCACCGGTTTTGCCGATTTCAGCCCGGTGATTGACATGCCCGGTTCGGGCGAGAGCGTCACAAACTATGTCCACACTGGCGCTGCGACGAACGCCCCCGCGCTCTTCTATCGGGTGAGGTTGGAGACCGGCGCGCCTTCATCTCCTGCCTCCAAATCGGAGACGACGGTTTCGCCGCGCAGTTTGCGTCACCCTGCTCGCTCGCGTCGTTAGAGTTTCTTTGCCAAGCGTTTTGCCAAACGTTCCAAGGCCGGAGAGCGGTCGAAGGGATCAAGGTGAACATCGAGCAGGCAGAAACTGTCGGTGTGGCGCTCCGCGGCGAGCAGAGCCTGATCGAATTGCTCTTCGGTCTCAATGGTGAACCCTCGCCCGGCACCCAGCAGTTCGGGCAGACGGTCGTAGTTCCAGCCGACCAGATCATTGTATGGCCCGTCCTGCATGTGGCGTTCGGTGCCGTAGCCGGCGTTGTTCAGGAGAACAACAATCGGATTGAGCTTGTACCGCACCGCGGTGGACAGTTCCATGCCGGTCATCTGGAACGCGCCGTCGCCGACGAGCACGAGCGGCCGCGATTTCGGATTGGCCAGTTGCACACCGATGCCGGCGGGAATGCCGAAGCCCATCGAAGCGTAGTAGGCCGTCCCCAGAAACTCGGTCCGCTTGTGAATGTAGAGGTCCGCCGCGCCGAACAACGCATCGCCAACATCCGCGACAACGATGGTGTTGTCGGTCAGGAATGAGTTCAGCCGCTGAAACAGGCGCTTGACCGTGATGCGTTTCCGTCCGCGCGCCGCCAGAAACGCCGGCAACCGTTCGGGCCGGGGAATCGCCGGCAACTTCCGCCGTCGCAGCTTCGCGCGGAGCAGCCTTCGAACGAAATCCTTGAACCGGACATCGTCGTAGCTGTGATAGCGGATGGACAGTTTCTCGCTCGTGGCGTAGATCGAGCGCGCGGGATCGAGCCGGGCGGTATAGACGCCAAGGTTGATGTCGGTCATGAACGCGCCCAACATGATGACGCAGTCGCTCGTCTCGACGTATTGACGGACATCGTCGCGGCCCATCGCGCCTTCATAGACGCCGAGATAGAAGGGATGTTGCTCGCCGATGACGGACTTGCCCAGCAACGTGGCCGCGACCGGGATGTTCGCCTCTTGCGCCAGCCGCAGCAATTCCCCCTGCAACGCGAATCGGTGGACTTCCACGTCGGCGAGAATCACCGGTTGCCGGGCCGCGTTGATCATCGCGGCGGCCTCGGCGACAGCCTCTCGCAACTGTTGCAGATTGCTCGCCTCGTGAACCTCGCCCGGCGTGTGCGGCGCGGCGGCCGGCACGTTCACCATGTCGCGCGGCAACTCAATGTACACCGGACGCTTGTACCGAAGGGCCGCGTGCAGGACGCGGTCAATCTCCGGCAACGCCGTTTGCGGGTCGCCGAGCACGGTCGAGGCGATGGTGAGCTGCTCGAACACCTTTTTCTGCGTGTCGAACTCGCGCACCTTGTGGTGGAGGAGGGGATTTCTCTCTCGCTCCTTCATCCCCGGCGCGCCGCTGATGACCACGACGGGCGATTTTTCCGCAAACGCCTCGGCGGTCGTGTTGGCCACTTTCAATCCGCCCACACAGTACGTGATGCAGACAGCGCCGAGGCCGCGCACACGGGCGTAGGCATCCACCGCGAACCCGGCGCCCTGTTCGTCGCAGGTGTTGATGACTTTGAGTTTGCTGCGGCTGAGTTGGTCGTAGAAACCGAGCACGTAATCGCCGGGGATGCCGAAAACGTGGCGCACGCCGTAAGCGTGGAGCCGCTGGATAAGATACTCGCCAATCCGCATGGAGCTTTTCATTCCACCCTTCATCTACGATGATTTCACCCGATGTCAACAACGGTTCCGTCCTTGCCCTCCAGCGTTGCGTCGGATACCATGCCGCACCATGAAAGTGTTGCGCTACAACCAACCGGATTTCGGCGCAGCGCTCGACAGCGCGCTTGCCGTCAACAGCCTCTTTGACCCCGTCATTGAGGAGCGGACGCGCGCTGTCATCAGCGATGTACAGGCCCGCGGTGACGCCGCCGTTCTCGAACTCACCGAGTGTTTCGACAAAGTCAAACTGACCGCCGCCGAACTGCGTGTCATCCCCCCCCCCACTTCTCCTCTCCGCGACGCCATCCGCATCGCCAACAAGAATATCGCTGCCTTTGCCAAACGCGGCTTGCCGAAACCATGGACGATGCGCAACGCCCAAGGCGGGCGCGTCGGCGAAAAATTCGACCCGATCCGTCGCGTCGGCATCTACATTCCCGGCGGCACCGCGCCGCTGGCCTCGACGGCGTTGATGACCATCACGCTCGCCAAGGTCGCCGGATGCCCGGAGATCGTGGCCTGCACGCCCGGAACAAATCCGGAACTTTTGTTCGCCATCGGCGCCGCGGGCGCGACCGAGATTTACCGGGTTGGCGGCGCGCAAGCCATCGCCGCCATGGCGCTCGGCACCGCCACCATCAAACGCGTCCTGAAGATTTTCGGCCCCGGCAACGCCTACGTCACCGCCGCCAAGAAACTGTTGTTCGGACAAGTCGCCGTGGACCTGCTGGCCGGGCCGAGCGAAGTGCTCGTCCTTGCCGATGACACTGCCGACCCGCGGTTCATCGCCGCCGACATCCTTGCGCAAGCCGAACACGGCTCCGGCGAGGAGCGCGTCTGGCTGGTGACAACTTTCCAGCGCGTTCTCGACGAAGTTCCCCGCGAGATCGAACGCCAGAAATCCGCGTTGCCGCGCTGCGAGTTGACCGAGCGCGTCCTCGGGAAAGGCGCGGTGTTCGTGTTGGCGAAGAATCTGGCGCAAGCTGTCGAGATCACGAACCGTTTCGCGCCGGAGCACCTCGAAGTGATGACGAGGAACCCTGGCGCTGTCGCGAAGAAGCTCACGACAGCCGGCGCGATATTCCTCGGCCCGTGGACGCCGACCGTGCTCGGCGATTACATCGCCGGCCCCAGCCATACGCTGCCGACCGGCGGCGCCGGCGCGGCGTTCCCCGGTTTGACGGTGGATCAGTTCATGCGGCGCACCAGTCTCATCGAATACACGCCGGCGGCGTTGAAGAAGTCACTGCCGACACTGGAGGCGTTCGCCAACGTCGAGGGACTCATCGCACACGGTGTGTCGGCGAAGATTCGACTTTGATGAAAGCAGGAATCCTCTACGGCGACGGAGACATTCGCGTCGGCGACGCACCTGACCCGAAGATTCGACCGGACGAAGTGCTCGTCCAGAGCGCGTTTGCCGGGATTTGCGGCACTGACCTTCACATCTATCGCGGCGAGTTTCACGCGCGCGTCAAGTTCCCGGCGATTCAAGGCCACGAGTTTGGCGGCATCGTCGCCGAAGTCGGCAGCCAAGTGAAGAACGTGAAGGTGGGCGACCGTGTGGTGGTTGATCCACTCGTTTCGTGTCACAGTTGTCCCGCGTGCCTCGCCGGGCGCATCAATGCGTGCCGGACGCTCAAGCTGCTCGGCGTTGATCTTGATGGCGGATACGGGCAATACGTCGCTGCGCCGGCAAATCACGTTTTTCATTTGCCGGAGAACGTGCCGATGGAGTTTGGGCCGATGGTCGAGATGTTCGGCCTCGGTTGCCACGTTCTCTCTCGCGGACACGTCCAGCCCGGCGAAACGGTTGTCATTCTCGGCGCCGGCAAACTGGGCTTGGCGGTGCTCGATGTGTTGTGCCACAGCGCTAACCCGGCGCCGACGATCATCACCGATGTCCAGCCCTTCCGCTTGGAAACCGCGCGCAAGCTCGGCGCTGAACACACCATCAACGTCGAACAGGAAGACCCGGTCGCAAGGGTGATGGAGATTACGCGCGGGGAAGGGGCGGACTGCGTGATCGAGTGCGTGGGACATTTCCACGAGATCACTGGACGCGCCGCACCGCTTCAACAAGCTGTCCAGATGATTCGCAATGCTGGACGGATTGTCACCTGCGGTCTCGGCGAGCAGTTGTCGCCGGTGCATTTCAAGACGCTCGTGATCAAGGAGGCCGAAATCATTGCATCGCGCGTCACACTTGGCGAGTTTCCGCGTGCGATCCGTTTGATGGCCAAGGGGCTCGTGCATCCGCAATGGCACGTCACTCACAAGCTGCCGCTGCGCGAAATCAGCGCGGCGTTCGCGCAGGTGGACCGCGAAGACCCGCGCACGATCAAAGTCGTGTTGGACGTTCAAAGCGCGTAGCTAACCACGCGCGCGAAGCTTGTTCTTACAGCTCGATCCACTTACCGGGCACGGGCACGGGGTAACGACCTTGTTCGTCCGCCTTCACCGGGGGCGGACTGTCGTCGGTAAGATTGTCTATGTTCGGACAGAACTGGAAGTTCGATGCCATCGCTTCGTCCCACGTGACGATCCGTCCCATGTGAACCGCGGCGCGGCCCATGATGTCGGCGAGGTTGGAGAGCGCGGCGCGTTTGGCTTCGTTGTGCGGGCGGTCCTTGCGGATGGACTCCAGCAGGTCGTTCCACTCGGCCTCCCACGGTGAGTTCGGCTCATCCTCGGCTTTCCAAGCGATGTTGTCGCGCTCGCAACGCTGGTCCTTGTAGGTGTGAACGGTGCCGATGTGACTCGGACCGGAGAATTGGGCGGCGCATTTGGTTCCGTGCACGAACGTGGCAAACTCGTTGTAGCAATTCGGCAACCAGCGAACGACATCGTAGGCCTTCGTGCCGTCGGGGAAAGTAAACTCGATGGTGAAGGAGTCGAGACCTTGGCCGCAGTCAGTGCTGTTGACGGCGCGTCCACCGATGCCGTGGGCTTTCACCGGATAGGCGTCCTTGAGCCAGCAAATCTCGTCAATCTGGTGGATGTTCATCTCCGCATACAACCCGCCCGACACCCAGAAGAAATGTGTGAACTTTCGAATCTGCCAGTGCAGGTCTTTCTCGGTCTCCGGCCGTTTGGGCAACCGGCCGCACGCCTGCATCCGGTAGGCGCGGATATTGTGAATCTCGCCCATTTCACCGTTGCGGATGCGCTTAATGAGTTCATGGCGGTTCCGCGAATGTCGGCACTGGAGGCCGGCGGCGATCTTGAGGTTCTTCTTTTCGGCGGCTTCGCCGGCCTTGATGACGCGCCGCACGCCCACCGGATCGGCGGCGAACGATTTTTCCATGAACACGTTCACGCCTTTCTTGACGGCGTATTCGAGTTGGCCGGGACGGAAGCCCGCATAGCCGGTCAACATCGCCACATCCCCCGGCTTCAGGGAATCAATCGCCTTGCGCCACGCGTCGAAGCCCGTGAAACGCCGCTCGGGCGGCACGTCCATATTCTTGGGATATTTCTCGCTGAGGATTTTGTGGGACCGGAGCAGCCGGTCCTCGAAGATGTCAGCCATGACGATCATCTTGACGGGACCGTTCGGCGAATCGAAGGCGTTGACTGCGGCGCCGCTGCCGCGTCCGCCGCAACCGATCAACGCGAGGCGGATGGCGTTGGACTCCGCGGCGTGGACCCACGGCAGCGAGACGCCAGCGAGGGCGGCGCCAGCCGCGAGTTTGGTGGTGGTGGAAAGGAATTCCCGGCGTGAAGTTGCGCCGGCTTTACGAATCGAGTGCTGTTGCATGGTTTCTCCTTTGCTAGATGTGGTCGGATTTTAGACTTGGAACGCACAGCGTCAAGAGAATACAGTGCGCTCCGGGCAAGATGACAATCGAGCCGCTCAATAACATCAGCGATGAAGCTTGGGACGAGAGCATCTCCCGCTTCGACAGCAGTATGCTCTACCATGAATCTCCGTGGCTCAATTTCCTGAAAGAAACTCAGAAGGCGGAGCTGGTGCGGTTCCGGATCATTGATGCGGGGAAGTTGATCGGCTATTTCGCCGTGTTCATCCAGAACAAAGGAGGCTTCCGCGTCCTTGGCAGTCCTCTGACCTCGTGGAAAACGCCTGACATGGGACCGATTGTGAACAAGGGGTTTGATCAGGCGGGATTTCTCACGGCAATTGATCGGTTCTGTCAGGAGCGGAGGATCCGGTTCGTGCAAATCGGCAATCCCATCCTCGATCCGGACATCATGCGCAACAATGGCTACACGGTTGCCTCATGGACGGCATATTGGATTCCCCTTTCATCGAACGAAGATGCGATGTGGGCCGGCATAACCGGGAAGTGCAGAAATCGAATCCGAAAAGCCCTCAACGGCGGCCTGACGGTTGAGGTTTTGCATCAGCCCGACGCCGTGGATGAATACTACGAGCAACTCAGGGAGGTGGCTGCACGACGAGACTTCCGGCCTCCGCACTCGATTGAGGACATGAAGAAGATTTACCGTCACCTCATGCCGCGGGACCGGCTTTTTGCGCTCGCTGTCAAATACGACGATCGAACCATCGCTTCAGGTCTGTTCCCTCACGACAACAGGACGATCTATTCGCTCGGCATCGCATCCCGCAACCAATACCTGCACCTCTGCCCGAACGAATTGCTGTACTGGAAAGCGATGACGATGGCCGCGGAGCGCGGGATGCAAAACCTGTATGTCGGCATCAAGCACGGGACACCTCAGAGCGGCGGAGTCTTCAAAGAGAAATTTCATGCGCGCCCGGTGACCATGTTTCGCTACGTTCGCGGCATCACCGTCCCCGCCAAGATCGCACTCGGACTGCATCATTTTGCCTCGCACTTGCGGCGTCGAGAAAGTAATTAGCAAGACGCATATGCAACTACGAACGCTCTACGTCAAAGCAGGGAGATGGATACCTCCGAGGGTCGTGGGACTTCTTGAGTCGTTGCCCATTCATCCATTTCGTCTGCTTCACAACGCGGAGGAGCGACGCGCGATCCAATCGGGCCCGCCTTACCGCCCGTCCCACAAGGGCGTCGCCATTGAGATCACGGAGATGTGCAATTTGAACTGCGTGGACTGTGATCGTTCCTGCGGCGAGGGACAGGCCCCGTCGGAGGATCGGATGTCGGTTGCCCAAATCGAGAAGTTCATTGGCGAGAGTGTCGCCGCGAACCGGCGTTGGCGATCCATTGAACTGGAAGGCGGAGAGCCGACGCTTCATCCGGAGTTCTTCGACATCGTTTCACTGCTCCTGAAATACCGGAAGGAACATTCTCCTTGGACAAACATCAAGGTCTTCACGAACGGTTACGGCGAAAAGGTGCAGCAAGTCATCTCGCGTCTTCCGTCCTTGGGCGTGGATGTCCTCAACTCGCGAAAGAAATCCCCCATCCAGGCGCACCACGTCGCGTTCAACGTCGCCCCGTGCGATCTTCCGGAACACCGCGCCACCAATTTCTCCCAAGGATGTTACATGCCGGCGTGCCGGGGATTGGGATTGACGAAGTACGGCTACTACCCGCATCCGGTGTGCGGCGGTATAGACCGGGTCTTCGGCTTCGACATCGGCAGGAAAACACTTCCTCGCAACGACGATCCGATGGAGGAGCACTTCGAGAAGCTGTGCAAATTCTGCGGCATGTTCTTCTATCGCTCGCGAATGCCCTCCGGCAAGGAGTGGCCGCCGCCATCACAGCTTGCTCGCGGGCAAAAGACGGAGTCTTGGATCGCAGCCTATCAACGCTACCGGCAAAAGAAGCCGGTGCTGACCTGCTATTGACCCATGACGAGAGAAACAAACGTCCTCGAATCGGCTTGGGAACTCGCCAAGCCGCGGAGACCCGGCCACACGATTGCCTACGTTCCCGTTGACCGGCGTGTGCTGACGCGCCGGGGAATCATTTGGACCGGCCAGACCTGCAACTTGCAATGCTATTTCTGCTATTTCAAAGACAGGCGATCCGATGTGAACCACCCGGAGCACGGGTTCATGTCGCTGGAAAAGGCGAAGACAATCGCCCGCACGCTTGTCGAGTTCTATGGCAACACTTCCGTTGACATCCAAGGCGGAGAACCGACTCTGTGGAAGGACATACTCGAATTTGTGGGCTTCTGCCGGTCCATCGGTCTCGACGCAACCATCATCACCAACGGTCAGGCGCTGAAGACAGAAGGGAACGTGGAGAAGTTCAGGGATGCCGGTGTCAGGGATTTTCTCGTGAGCATCCACGCCTTGGGCGACGCCTACGACAGCATCGTGTGCACAGAAGGCGCCCACGTCGCCCAGATGATGGCGTTGCGGAACCTGCAAGAAAGCAGCGTGCCCTTTAGGATCAACACCGTGATGTTGATCGAGTCTTTCCGCCAGTTGCCTGAGATCGCAGAACTCGGAATCAGGGCAGGCGCCAAGGTGGTGAACTTCCTGTCGTACAACCCTTATGATGACCAAGCGAAAACCGGAGCGAGAATGCTGGAAAAAATCCCCCGGTATACCGACCTCGAACCTGCGATTAACGAGGCGCTTGACCTCTTGGAGTCCCGCGGAGTCGAGGGGAATGTGCGTCACTACCCGTTGTGCATGGTGGCCGAGCGGCACAGAAAGTCTGTTTACACGTTTCGCCAGGTACCCTACGACCTTCATGAGAACGATTTCGCGAGCTGGGCTTGGACTGGCGAACAACCACAACGGATGCGCGAGGGGAAGACGACCGAACCGTTCCCCTTGGGGAAGAGATTCACGCTTGGCGGAGCCACAAAATACGCGCGCGTTTTGTCCCGAACGCCGGCAGGTCCCGCCTTGCGCAAGGCGAAGTCCGCGCTCGACCGGCTGGTCACCGTCATTTCCGAGAGATTGGAAACCCGCAGCGTCGAGGAAAAGTATCAGGAAGACGCCAGACTTCGCGCCCACGAGCACTGCGGTTATGTGCACGGAAAGAAATGTCTCGCCTGCGACGCAAGGAACATTTGCGACGGATTCCACGGCGATTACGCCCGGCTGCACGGGACCGACGAAGCCAGACCGATCAACGAGGGCGCAATGATATCCGATCCTCTGTTCTTCATCCGGCGCCAGAACAAGTGGATTCACCCTGACGACCTGCATCTTCTCGGCGAGCGCTTGCCCTGCAAGGCAACGTCAGGTAGCATGTGCGCCCGATGACCTACGCACGTCCCAACATTGAGCGGATGCACGGCTACGTCCCCGGCGAACAGCCGAAGGTGCCGGGCCTCATCAAGCTCAACACGAACGAGAACCCGTATCCGCCATCGCCAAAGGTCTTCGACGCGTTGCGCGCGGCGGTGGACGGACGGCTGCGGCTCTATCCAGACCCGCAGTCGCTCGGCCTACGCCAGAAACTTGGCAAGCGGTTCGGTTTCGATCCTGCGCAGATTCTCATCGGCAACGGTTGCGACGACATTCTGAACCTCTGCGTTCGCGCATTCGTCGGCGAAGGCGAGAAACTCGCGTATTTCTGGCCAAGCTACTCGCTGTACCCGGTGCTCGCCAACATCCAGGGCGCGCAGAAGATCGAGTTGCCGCTCGACGACCAATTCCAGATTCAAACGGTTCCGTCGCTCAACGGCGTGAACCTGCTGTTCATCACGCAACCGAACGCGCCCAGCGGCGTCTGGCTCGACAAGCAAATGCTCCGGAACATTTCCGGAACATTCGAAGGCGTGGTGGTGATTGACGAGGCATACGTGGATTTCGCGTCAGACAACTGCCTCGACTTCGTCGGCAAGTATCCGAACGTGCTTGTCGCGCGTTCATTCTCGAAATCTTCTGCGCTCGCCGGGATGCGGCTCGGCTGGGTCGTGGGCCCGACGGAGTTGATCGGCGCGCTCGACAAAGTGAAGGACAGCTACAACGTCAGCCGTCTCAGCCAACTCGCGGGCGAAGCCGCTGTCGAGGGTGTGCCGTACTTCGACGAGATCGTCCGCAAAGTGAAGGCGACGCGGGAACGGGTGATTGGAAGATTGAAAGACTGGAAGTTCTTCGTCTATTCATCGCAGACGAATTTTGTGTTCGCCAAACCGCCGGCACCGTTGACCGCGAAACGCTGGTTCGACGGGCTGCGTGAGCGAAAGGTGCTGGTGCGCTGGTGGGACGCCGACCGCATCCGCGATTTTGCCCGTGTCAGCATCGGCACCGACGAGGAGATGGACAAGTTTTTGGAGGCCACACATGAAACGCTCCGCTAAAATCCAACGAAACACCGCCGAGACACAGGTCGCGGTGAAACTCACCATTGACGGCTCCGGCAAGGCCGATGTGAAGACAGGGCTGCCGTTCTTCGATCACATGCTGACGTTGCTGGCGAAACATTCGCTCTGCGACCTGACGGTGCGCGCCGCCGGCGATCTCGACGTGGACGCGCATCACACGGTCGAGGATGTCGGCATCGCGCTGGGTCAGGCGTTTGCGCAGGCGCTCGGTGATAAACGCGGCATTCGCCGGTACGGCTGGGCGTTGGTGCCGATGGACGAGACGCTGGCGCAGTGCCGGGTGGCGCTGGACTTCAGCAACCGGCCGTGTCTCGTTTTCGCGGCGAAAGGCTGGAAGCAGATCGCGAACGTCGAGATTGGCAAGTTCCGCGTCGGATTGGCGCGCGAGTTTCTGCAAGGCTTCGCCAACGAAGCGCGCTGCAATCTGCACATGGACGTGTTGCGCGGCGACGAACCGCATCATATCGTCGAGGCGATTTTCAAGGCGCTGGCCAAGGCGCTGGACATGGCCTGCCAACGCGACCGTCGCGTGAAAGGCCTGCCAAGCACCAAGGGCCGGTTGTAGTTCAGCGGGGACGCGGGAAGGTGTGCTCGAAGATTTGGCGCGTGTTGACTTCCTGCATCTCTTTCGTGCCGGGTTCGCCGTAGGGGCCGAGTGTGTTGAGCCGTTTGCCTTCGGGGGTCTCGACGGAGACAACCCGCTGGCCATCCGGCGTGAACAACCCGTCCTGATTGGCGACCACGTAGCCGGTGTCACGGGCGAGGTAGTGGTAGTCTCCCATGATCATTCGCGTCGTCTGGTAGGACTGGTAATCCCGTGCCCGGCCCCTCTCTTCGAAGAGTTGGAGGTTCTCGCGGCGCATCTGCTCGGAGTTCATCGCGATCTGCTGGCTGACCTTGCGCAGTCCGGCGTAGTAGTTCTGCATGTTCTTCGCGATCTGCTCTCCGGCCATCTGGCCGTTGATCTCATACGAGCCCATGACCGCCGCCAATGTCGGCAGGTCGCTCTCGAATTCGTCGGTCGGCGCCATGATCGTGAAATGCCAGAGGCCCCAGCCCGCGCGCATCGCGTCGCTGGAACAACCGCCATTGCTGAAGCCGGTGAACGGCTTGCCGTTGCGGTCGAGGAACGTGTAGGCGAAATCCTCCACGGCAACTGGCCGCAGCGGGCCGGAGAACGAGCGCGCCTGTTGTTCCATGTCGGCGCGTTTCTTGACGAACACGGACCGGAAATTCGACCCGTGTCCCTGTTGCGTCATCGCGAACGCCAGCGCCTGGTGCGGCGGGAGCATCTCGGAGCAGAGAACGCCCGGCACGCCGCGCACGTTGTAACGCGGCGTGATGAACGAGACGTTGGCACAGATGAAAAACTGCTTCTTGGCTGGGTCCGTGATGATGCATTGTCCCTTGCCGAGTTCCTGCGCCTTCCAATCCGCCGGCGCATTGAACTTGGCCCAACCGCTCGGCAATTGTTGCGGCGCCAGTTTCGCCGTCGGGCGTTGCACCGATGGCTGCCGGCCGAGGGCGCCTCCTTCCGGCGATGAGAAGATGTTGGGGACGCGGAAATTCGCCAGAATCTGGAGCAGCAACGGAGCGGCTTGATCGAACATATCCTCCGGAGCCTCAATCCTTTCATGCAACATCATCCCGTCGCCGCCGGAAACCATGCAACGGAATTTGCGTTTACCACCTCTTGGGTCAATCCATCCTCCCTCGAAGAGGATCAGTCGCTTTCTCTCCGAGTCCATGACTTTGGTGGTCGGGGCGAGTTGGAAGTTGGAGACCGCCTTCATCATGGCGTCCACGATCTGGTTGGCGATCCTGTTCACGTCGCGCCCAAACGGGCTGATCCCGTGGTTGATCGAGGTCAGCCAGCCGCGTTCCGGGTCCGTGATCGTGCACGACCATGTGCCGGCCCGTTCGTCGAGCGTCTCGCTGACTTTCCAGCCGACCGGTTTCTTCACGATGAACAGATTCTTCTTCGAGCTGTATTGCTCCCACTTGACGTCTTTCGGCACGGCCGACGGAACCGGCTTGGACGGTCTGTGCTCGGCGAACGCGGTGGCAGGAGGCGCCGTTTGCGATGGTGAACGGATAAGCGGATTGGCCGACGCGACAGCCTGTTTCTTTAACGCATATGTGGTGCCGCCGCTGACCAGCGTCATGGTCTGGCCACTCAACGTCGCAGTGAAATCGAAATTGTGACCGGCACTCTCGAAGGCGCCTTCAAGTTTGCCATCCTTCTCGGTGGCGGTAAGCGGAAACTTCCGCTCGCCCATTTCAATGACGCCGCTGTATTGTCCCTTGTCTCCGTCAAGCGTGACTGCGATCTCATCGTTCTTGAAGGTTCCGCTGTAGTTGGCTGCGCCGCAGCCACAGATCATAAGTCCCCCCAACATGGCGGCGATCACGGAGAGTGTTTTCATGGCATATCCCCCGATGGTATCTAACGCGAATTGTATCCCCCTGCCGGGGCAGGTCAAGGTCGCAATATCACGCAAATTTTACCGCCCGGCTCGTCGAGCGGCCCCACGTGCGCGGCAGATCCAGTTCCGCCATTTTCAGTTCCATCTCACGCTGTGGAATGAACGGGCACTTCGGTTTGTCACCGACCAAATGCGCCACCTCGATCTCCAGCAACAGCCGCGTGCCGGTCTTGACGGCGCCCTTGCCGCACTGATGCTCGATGGATTCGAGCGCGTGATGAAGCTCGCGCCGCTTGAAGTCCTGATTGTAGCCGAACAAATCCGGTTCCAGATTCAACGGTTCCATGTTCCAGAAATTCACGCAGACTTGACGGATCGGGTCTGTCCGTCCCGTGACCAACTGCCAGAAAATCCGCTCGACTTCGGCGTTGATGACGCGCGGCTCGAACTGCGCCCCCGCAAACCGCACGCCCAACCCGGCACCGTCGCGCTCCTTGAATCGGAGATAGACTCCCATCTCGTGCGCCTTCAGGTTCTCGCGCACAAACGTCGTGATCACACGCTCCGTCTGGTCCAGCAAAAACAACAACGCCGCGTCGTAATCCGGCTCGTCGTATGGCAACGTCGTTGCGCTCCCGATGCAGGTCCGCTGCTTGTTCGACAAGCTCAACCGCTCGCGCAGCTCGCCGCGCGCGAGCAACCAGAGTTCCTCGCCGAACACGCCGAACCGCCGCCGCAAAATCTCCAGCGGCAACAACGCCACGTCGCCGAGCGTCCAGACGCCGAGCGCCCGCAACGACCGCGCCCGCCGCTCCGCGATGCCGACCAACTTCTGCACCGGCACGTCCTTCAGGAATGTGCGTTCCTCGCCTTCCTTGACCTCGCAGAACCCGTCCGGCTTGCACGATTCCGTCGCCAGTTTTGCCAGCCACCGCGACGATGCGAGGCCGGCCGAGACCGGGATGCCGACTTCCTCGGCCAGTTCACGTTTCATTTTTCCGACGAGTTCCCCGGCGTCGGCGCATCGAAACACGTCCGGCATGTCGGTGAAATCAAGGAATCCTTCATCAATCGAGGTCGGCACCAGCAACGGTGTGTATCGCCGCGCCCGGCGAAACATCTCCAGCGACAATCGCCGGTATTCGTCGTAGTGCGGCTTTACAAGCACGCCCTCCGGGCAACGTCGTTTCGCCTCGAAACAAGCCATGCCCACTTTGATGCCGTAGCGTTTGGCCTGATAGTTTGCCGCGATCACAATCCCATCGCCGCGCCGCCCGCCGCCGACGAACACGGACTTGCCCCGCAAGGCGGGGTCAAGCGCGACTTCGCACGAAGCGAAGTACGCGTCGCCATCCAGATGCAGGATGCGTTGTGGCCGCGGTGCTGTCATTCCACACCTACCCTCCGCCTTTCGCGGACAGGAGTCAATCTTGTTACAGTGACTTCAGGCCGTCGTCGAGGGCGGCGAGGACTTCCTTCATCGTCTCGGGCGTTTCGTCGCCCATGTGACCGACGCGGAAGCTCTTGCCTTTGATCTGGCCGTAGCCGCCATCAATGAGGATTTTGTGTTTGTCCTTGATGATCTTCTGGAACTTGGCGACGTCAATGTTCTTGTTGTTCTTGACGCAGGTCAGCGTGATGGATTCGTAGCCGGCCTTCGGGAACAGTTCGAAACCGTTCGCCTTCGCCCAGTCGCGCATCATCTTCGCCATCGCGATGTGGCGGGTGTAGCGGTTCTCCAAACCTTCGGCGAAGAATTTGTCGAGCTGATGTTTGAGGCCGTACACGTGTGGGATGCTCGGTGTGGATGGCGTCATGTTTTTGTCGTGGTTGGCCTTAAATTCGAGGAAGTCAAAGTAGTAGCCGCGGTTCGGCACGGTGGAGGCCTTCTTGAGCGCCTTCTCGCTGACGGCGAACACGGCAAATCCCGGCGGCAACGCCCACGCTTTCTGGACGCTGGCCAGCATCACGTCGAGGCCGAGGGCATCGCACTCGATCTTGACGCCGGTCATGGAGCTGACGGTGTCCACGATGAAGACGACTTCGGGATATTTCTTCACGACAGCGGCGATGTCGGCGATGGGGTTCATCAGGCCGGTCGAGGTCTCGTTGTGGATGAGGGTGATGGCATCGAACTCACCAGTCTTCAGCTTGGCGTCCACCATCTCCGGGAGAATCGGCTGGCCCCACTCGACTTTGAGGGCTTCGGCGTTTTTACCGAGGCGCTGGGAGACGTTGAACCATTTGTCGGAGAACGCGCCGCAGCAGCAGTTGAGGACTTTCTTGGAGACGAGGTTGTGGACGGCGGCTTCCATGACGCCCCACGCGGAGGAGGTGGCGAGGAAGACGGGGTTCTTGGTGTAAAGGACCTGTCGCAGCATGGGCTGCATCGAAGCATAAAGCTCTTGGAAGCCGGTGCTGCGATGGCCCATCATCGGCTGGCACATCGCCGCAAAGGTGTCGGGGCTGACTTCAATCGGCCCCGGGATATGCAGTTTCACGTGGTTTCGCTCCATAATATGAGTTGTTCCTTTCTTTTCGAGAGGGGAAGTCAGTATTATGAAGGCGGCAGAAAATCAAATCAATTCGCTTCGATGAAACGATTTTGGACAACTGCATTGATGGTGGCGCTGGCGTGCCTGGTGGTGTTCTATCGTCTCAACGAATCGCCGCCGGCGCCGAGGGCGGCATCGCCTACCGTGTCTGGGAGTTGAACCCGCGACTGCGCGTCTATCACGCATTCTTCAATTCGCTTCTCGTGTACACGCACGACGAGGAATTGCTCCACGCGATGATTGCGCGCTTCAACGGCCAGGCGCGCGGGCATTTCACGCCGTTGCCATCGCGTTCTGAATTCGTCGCCTACCTGAACCCTGCCTTGATTCGGAACGCCTGCCGCGAGGTTGCCGACACGCTGGCCGCCTCGGGTGACCGCGCGATCTCGTCTCCCGCCTCAATTGTTTCGAGCGCGTCCTGCGCGCCAACGGGATTCGCCCCGACGAAGACCTCTTCCGCCGGCTCGGCCCCGAAAGGGCGCTGGTGCCAACTGCGCACGGGCGCGCGGCTGCCGGATGTCGCGCTGGTTGTCGAATTGCAGAACCCCGACGTGATGCCGCGGCGGCTCGATGTTGCCATGACAGCCTTAAAGGCGGCCACCGACATCGCGACGCCGTGGGACACGACACAGTTTCACGACGTGACGCTCCGCACGTTGCGCCTTCGCACAACTGTGCCCGCGCCGACCTATTTCACCTCCGACAAGTTCTTCGTTCTCGCCTCCTCGCCCGACTACGCGCGCGAGCTGGTCGGCCACTTGAGAGAGTTAGTGCCGGGCCTCGCGACGAGTGCCGATTACCAGAAAGCGATGAAGCGTCTTCCGACCGGCGCTGTCGCCTACACCTACTGCAACCTCCGCGCCGTCGCGCCGCCGTTGCTGGCTGCATTACGCAACGACAAACTGCCCGCGCCTGAAACGCTCGCGCGACACCTCGGCCCGTTTGGCTCCGCCAACCTTGGCGACACCACCATCACCATCTCGCCGCTGGGCGAACCCGCGACCGTCGCGCTTGCCGGCTGGTTCGCTGCCCGTCCGCATTTGGCGGAGCCGGAGACCAGGAAGTGAATTGTAGGGCAGGCGCTCCGCCTGCCATTGGCCCAACGGCGGCAACCGGAGCGGTTGCCCTACACATCATCGTGACGATTCGCGCGCCGCGATTTTCGCTTGCACCGGCGGGGCGGCGGAATAAAATCGTGCCAACAACAGGGGGGTCACCATGAGAACGTAACGTTTTGCTTGGTTCGTCATCGCGCTGTGCGGTGGCATCGCCCTCAGCCAAACACCCACGCCGCCGTCCGCCGGCGACGGCTCGCTCGGCAATCCCTACCAGATCGCCACCATCAGCAACCTCTACTGACTCACCCAAAGCTCGACGAACTGGAGCAAGCATTTCATCCAGACCGCCGATATCAACGCCGCCGCCTCCACCAACTGGGCCAGCGGCGCGGGCTTCTCGCCCATCGGCACCGCCGGCACCGCCTTAAGCGGTTCCTACAACGGCCAAGGCGGCGTCATCTCCGACCTCTTCATCAACCGGCCCAGCGCCGCCTTTGTCGGGCTGTTCGGCTACGTCAGCGGCGGCGCCGTCCGCAACCTCACCGTCGCCAGCGCCACCGTCACCGGCGGCGTCTTCGTCGGCGCGCTCGCCGGGCTGGCCGACGTCTCCGCCGACATCGAAAACTGCCAATCCTCCGGCGCCGTCGTCGGCAACAAAAACGTCGGCGGCCTCATCGGCTCCCTCGAAGACGGCGCGACCCTCGACGACAGTTTCTCCCGCGCCACCGTGAACGCCAGCCGTTACGCCGGCGGGCTGGTCGGGCGCAACGTCTCCGCCACCATCTCCCACTGTTTCGGC